>JADFMB010000124.1 GCA_022564115.1 Pseudomonadota bacterium | reverse complement strand
CGTTTGAGCGCAAGATCGATTCAAGATCGGACGGTTTTAAGCAAGAATGAGTCATAAAGGATGCACCCACGATTCTTTTGTTGCGCCAAGCCGATCACCGGCAGAGTTTTTCAGCAGCCTACTAGGACGGAAACATGGCGCCCAGGAAAATCCAGTCTTCCGGGATCTGTATGTTGTCGGCCTTTTCCTCGACGATGCTGGGATTGAACAGAAGGAACGGATTGGCGTGCAGCGTGTTCTTGGAGTCGGGAAGAAACACGTAGTCGGTGCCGAAATCCTCGATCTCGTAATTCCACGGCACCATGCTGGGTAAAAGAACAAACAGCATCGCGTCCCGGAACCCTTCCTTCGGCAGCCAGCCCCGGTGAAGCACCCGGGGGGCGGCGAAGATCAGGCCGTCGCCGGGGCCCAGTTTCGGCCGGGTGACCTCGGCGGTCTTGCCCAGGGGGGCAAAGACCGTGTCGATGTCGTCGGTGCGGTTTTCATAAGTTGTGTAATGGTAGCCCTTGATCGCGGCTTCCTGTGTTTGCTGGAAATCGAGGAAATCCGTGGCCCCGCATTCATCGCCGCCCGGCGTCAGGTAGACCATGAGGTGGACCTGCGACATGGGCGCGATGTCGCGGTGCCACTGGAATGAAATCGTCGATTTTTCGACCGGGTGGGTGCGGTAGACCGAGGCCTGATCGATCCTGAAATAACACCCCAGATACCCTTCCAGATCGGTGACGACCTGGGGGCGGAAAATCTTGTCCAGCACATTGACGACGGCTTCCACCATGCGCTTGTCGGGCGGAACGGTTACGTTGGCTTCGCCCGGGGCGCTGGGCAGTGGACCGAAGGCGCCGCCGTCCGGCCCTTTTTCCTCCAATAGGGTTCCCGCCAATCGTGAAATCCCGCCGGCTTGTTCCGCCGTCAGCAGCCCCGGATATTGGCCGAGTCCCTTCCTCGACAAATCCGACGGCTGGCGCCCCCGATCCGCGGGGTAGAACTGCCGGCAGGCGCGGTGAAAGCCGGCATGGCGTTGAAAGGGCTCCATGGCGACAATGGCCCCAATGTCCTCATCTCTGGCATAGATAAGCCGGCCTTCTCTGCGGAATGTGACGTCCATGGCCTGTCCTCTTGGTTTATTCGCTCTTCAGTCCGTGGCCCTTATGCCCGTGGCCCTGGCCAGCACTTGCGCCGCGATGGCCGAAAGGTCGGCACCGTCCTCGGAATTGTCGATCACCATGTCCGGGACCGTTGGCCGCGATAGCCACAAATCGACGCCGACCACGTTCTTTATTTTCCCATTGAAAGCGCGAGCATAAAGGTTCTTCTTGCCGCGGTTGCGTAAAATTTCCATGGACAGATCGATAGAGGCCTCGAAATAGCCGGAAAAGGTTTCGCGGTCACCCATATCATCAAAAGAAGAATTCCCTTAAATAAACCACTATGCCGAGAGCGTCCTTCGCGGTTTCGTAAGGGTGCGGTGTAATGGTTAATTTAGCCTGAAAAAACCGCCGATTTTACGCCGCCGAAAGCTAAGCCCTTGCTGGACCATGGGGGTTGTCTGCTACATTCGGGCAATGATCGTCTGCAATGCCTTTCCCGGAACCGCGAACCGTCCCGCACCGGCCCCGCCAAGGACCGCCGGACGGTTAATGGCCGGATTGACAACGGGGAACCACAGCCCTTGAGCTTCCTTGAATCTCTGCTCGGCCCGGACCTGGTGCCGCTGGCCATGGTCATCCTCATCGACATCGCGATGTCGGGGGACAATGCCATCATTATCGGCCTCGCCGCCGCCGGGCTTCCGGCCGAACAGCGCCGCAAGGCCATTTTATACGGCATCATGATGGCCGCCGTCATCCGTATCCTGTTCGCCGTCATCGTGGTTCAATTGCTGGCCATTATCGGGCTTTTGCTGGCCGGTGGATTGCTGTTGCTGTTGGTGTGCTGGCACATGTGGAAGGATTTGCGCCGCGATTCCAGCCCCGGCGCGGAAGACGAAACCGCCGCCGAGGGCAAGCCGCTGAAGACCCTGAGACAGGCGATGACCACCATCATTATCGCCGACGTTTCGATGTCGCTCGACAACGTTCTGGCGGTGGCGGGCGCGGCCAAGGATAACGTCGCCATTCTGGTCTTCGGGCTCGCCCTTTCGGTTGCGCTTATGGGGTTCGCCGCCAATTACCTCGCAAAGATGCTGGAAAAGCACAAATGGATCGGCTATCTGGGGCTGGCGATCATCGCCTACGTGGCCGCCGACATGATCTGGCGCGGCAGCCTGGAAATCCAAGCCCAAGTTTTGTCATGGCTAAGCGTGCCCTGCGCGTCGCCGGACTGCGGCTTCGGGGTTTTCGGAGTCCTGTTCGGTTGAGGCCAATCTTGTCCGGCACCTTGACAACCAACCGCCGGAGACATATGTTCGTTATTTGTTCCGGTTTATTTTGACCGCCCATGACGCTCTTTGACAGGGTCAAGACCAGATGTAGACAAATGCTTACGAATGACGACGAATATTTATCTTTCGGCCGCCGGTGGCGCAGCTAACCTATTACATATCAATGGGTTAAGGGTGAACTAGGCAACCGCCCGGCGGCCTTCGCCATCCGGTTCCGGTTTTTGTCGGCAGGCTGTGGACAAATCCGACGCAAGGGCTGTGAATAACGGGCATAAGTCCTTGAATTTCAAGCGTTGCCAGGGTTTAAATAGGCGACCAAAAGTGAATGGATTAGTGGAAACGTAACGAGAACTTTTTTCTTTACCCCGGCCCTTTCCGGGGCCAAGATTAACGGCGAACCGTCCCCGGGCTCCTGGTTTATCGCCGTGACGCCGGGAACGGCATCGGAAATTTAAAAATGACCAAGCCCGCCCACATATCGCAGCAGATCTGGGAAATGAAATACCGCCTCAAGGGCGCCGACGGCCGGCCCGTGGACAAGACCATGGCCGATACCTGGCGCCGGGTGGCGCGTGCCCTGGCCGCACCGGAACAGGATTCCGGCGCGGTGGAGAAGAGTTTCTTCGAGGCCATGGAGGATTTCCGTTTCCTGCCCGCCGGCCGGATTCTGGCCGGCGCCGGGGCCGGGCGCCGGGTGACGCTGTTCAACTGTTTCGTCATGGGCGACATCCCCGACGACATGACCGGCATCTTCGAACACCTGAAGGAAGCGGCGCTGACCATGCAGCAGGGCGGCGGCATCGGCTACGACTTCTCGTCGCTACGGCCCAAGGGCGCGCCGGTAAACCGCGTCGGCGCCGACGCCTCCGGGCCGTTGAGCTTCATGGATGTCTGGGACTCCATGTGCCGCACCATCATGAGCGCCGGGTCGCGGCGCGGCGCCATGATGGGGGTGTTGGCCTGCGACCACCCCGACATCGAGGCCTTCATCGAGGCCAAGCGCGAACCGGGGCGGCTGCGCATGTTCAACCTGTCGGTGCTGATTACCGACGCCTTCATGCAGGCGATCCGCGAGGACGCGGCGTGGGAGCTGAAATTCGATGGCGTCACGGACAGGAGCCTGCCGGCGCGCGAGCTGTGGGAAACCATCATGCGGTCCACCTATGCCTATGCCGAGCCGGGGGTGGTGTTCATCGACCGCATCAACGCCTTGAACAACCTCCATTACTGCGAGACCATCCACGCTACAAATCCGTGCGGTGAACAGCCGTTGCCGCCTTATGGCGCGTGCCTTCTGGGTTCGGTCAACCTGGCCAGGCTGGTCGCCGATCCGTTCACCGACAACGCCCGGCTCGACATCGGCGCCCTGGAAGACCTGGTGACGATGGCGGTCAGGATGCTCGACAACGCCATCGACGTTTCCAATTTCCCGTTGCCGGCCCAACAACACGAAGCCAAGGCCAAGCGGCGCCTGGGGCTGGGCGTGACCGGGCTGGCGGACGCGCTGATCATGTGCGGGGCGCGTTACGGCGGCGGCAAGGCGGTGAAGCTGATCGAGAACTGGATGCGCGTCCATCAGCGCGCCGCCTATCTAGCGTCGGTGGAACTGGCCCGCGAAAAGGGGCCGTTTCCGCTCTATGACAAGGAAAAATACTTGAACGGCGAAACGGTGGCGAAGCTGGATCAAGACGTCCGCGACGCCATTACCCGGCACGGCATCCGCAACGCGCTGCTGACCTCGATCGCGCCGACGGGAACCATTTCGCTTTTGGCCGATAACGTGTCATCGGGGCTGGAGCCGGTGTTCAGTTTCAAGTACACGCGCCGGGTGATGATGCCCGACGGCGCCAGGCGCGAGGAAAGCGTCACCGATTACGCCTATCGCGAATTCCGCCGCCAGTTCGGCGACGACGCGCCGTTGACCGGCGCCTTCGTCGACGCGCAAGGGCTGTCGCCCAACGACCATCTGGTGATGCAGGCGGCGGTGCAGAAATACGTCGACTCCTCGATCTCGAAGACCATCAACTGCCCCGAAGGGATAACCTTCGCCGCCTTCAAGGACATCTACGCCCAGGCCTTCGATCTCGGCTGCAAGGGCTGCACCACGTATAGGCCGAACGAGATCACCGGCGCCGTCCTGGAGGTCAAGGACTCAGACAAGGCTAACGGCGGCCCGGCGGAACCCGAACTGCCGCTGCAAAGCCCGGTGATTACGGAGACGCCCAAGGATCTGGGCGACGCCGGCCCGGTGACCCATCTGTTCGAGCCCTTGGACAGGCCCGGCGGACTCGAGGGCAAGACCTACAAGCTGCGCTGGCCCGATAGCGACCATGCCATCTACATTACGCTCAACGACATCCTCGACGACCAGGGCCGCACGCGGCCGTTCGAGATTTTCATCAATTCCAAGAACACCGAACACTACGCCTGGACGGTCGCCTTGACGCGTATGATCTCGGCCGTGTTCCGGCGCGGCGGCGACGTGTCGTTCGTGGTCGAGGAACTGAAGGCCGTGTTCGACCCCCGCGGCGGGCAGTGGATGGGCGGGCGCTACGTGCCGTCGCTGCTGGCGGCCATCGGCGGCGTCATCGAAGAGCACATGATTTCCACCGGGTTCCTTAAGGGGGCGGGCGAGATTGCCGCCGTCGACGAGGCCAAGGCACTCAACATCGCCGCCCTTGGTGGTGGCTCCGGCGGCGGTTCCGGTTCCAGTTCGGTTGGCGCGGGTAACGACACCGGCCAAAGCGCCATGCCGTTCCGGCAATGCCCGAAATGCGGCCAGGCCAGCCTGGTCCATGAGGAAGGCTGCGACAATTGCCGCTCGTGTGGTTATTCGAAGTGCGCTTAGGGTAGATTGGAACTGAGGAAAAGATAGATGGTTACGAAAATAGACCTACAAGATTGGGTAATTGATGCAATCAAAGCGGAGGATGGCAGCGCCACTTTGGTGGAAGTTGCTAAGCATGTTTGGAAAAATCATGAAAAAGAATTACGCCACTCTGGAAATTTGTACTTCACATGGCAATACGACATGCGCTGGGCGGCGACCGCTTTGAGAAAAGCTAAAAAAATAAAATCAGCACAGACCTCGCCACGGGGTGTTTGGGAACTTCCCCGCGCCGCCTAGCGTTTTCTGGACGCTTCCTCCGCCAACCTGACCATCCGGTGCAAAGGCCCGTCCGGGATGCCGAGTTCGTCCAGGTGGCGGACTAGGCTCTGGACGTAATCCAGGCACGTGCCCATCTTGCCCCGGCCCTGGAGGATCAACTTGACGGTTTCGGCCTCGGAAAGGGGGCTGACGAATTTCTCGTGGCCGCGGTCGGCGACGAAGGCATAGGCTTGGACTTTTTTTTCTCCGCCCCCCGCCCCCGCCGGCAGCGCGATGGGAAGCCACTTGGGCACGTAGACCCGGTTGACCATTTCGCGCTCGTGCAGATAGGCGATGACTTCGTCGGCGTCCTTGCCGGCGACCTTCATCGCCCGGCCCCGGCATGAACCGCCCCGGTTCAGTCCCAGCACCAGCCCCGGCCGTTCCCAGGTGCCCCGGTATTCGGTCGAATAGATGCACAGCGCACGGTGATAGCCGCGCAGCAGCGCCGGGGCGGCCCTGGAAAACGGGAAATTGGGCCGCCACATCAGCGACCCGTAGCCGAAAATCCAGATATCGCCTCCGGGACGATCCATGTAAAAGTCTCCTGGCGGAAACAAAGACCATGGTGGTGAAAAAGCAAACAGATATTTCACATCCCCCCGGCGCCCTACCGCCAAACGGGGGCCGAAAACGCGGCTTGATAGTATTGGCCGTGGCCGCCGCCGTGGCCGTGGTTTATGGGGGCACCTGGTCATACCTGGCCGGGCAGGTCGAGACCGGGGTCGAGCAATGGTTCGCCGAACGCAAATCGGAAGGCTTCGAGGCCGGGTATGGGTCGGTCAAGGTCGGCGGTTTCCCGTTCCGGCTGGTGGCCGTGATCGAGGCCCCTCGGCTGGCGGCGCCGCAAGGGCCTGAACCGTGGTCGTGGAAAGGCCCGGCGCTGGTGCTCAAGGCCCGGCCATGGCGGTTGACGCGGGTCAGGCTTTCCGCTCCCGGCCGGCACCGTTTTACGCTGACCAGACAAGGCCGCCCAGTGGCCTTCACCGTCGAGTTCGGGGAACTGGAGTTGAAGCTCAAGCACCGGGGAGGCGGAACCGGACGCGCCATGCTGTCGGTCCGGGAGATAACCCTTAGGGACGCCTCCGAAAAAACCGTTGCCGGGGTGGCCGCCGCCGATTTCATCGCCGAAAGGCCGGGCCGGGCGGTTGACGGCGGCCCAAGGGAACCTGCGCCGGCCCTGGACGTTCTGGTCGATGTCGAGGGGGTCTCCTATCAGACGGCGCCGGTCCGGGGCCTGGGGCGGACGACGGCGCGTCTGGCCGTGCGGGTGTCGGTGATGGGAGAGGCCCATGATGCGCCCGGGTTCCCATTGGGGCCCGGAAAATTAGCCGCCAGGGCCCTTGCCGGATGGCGGGATTCCGGTGGCACGCTGGAAATCAAACGCTTCGCCCTCGGCCACGGGCCGTTGACCCTCGGCGGCGACGGCACGCTGGCGCTGGACAAACGCATGCGGCCCATCGGCGCCTTCACGCTCAGGATCAAGGGGTTCGAGGAAACGCTCGACCGGCTCGCCGAGGCCGGCGTCATCAAGCCCCATCCGGCGGCGCTGGCGAAGACGGTGTTGAGGGCGCTGGCGGTAAAACAAGGCGTGCCCGGGGCCGGGGAGCTCAAGGCTCCCCTCAGCCTCCAGGACGGTTGGCTTTACGTCGGGCCGATGGCGGTGGCGAAACTGCCGCCGATCCGCTGGCCATGAGAGCCGGGCATCTTCCCGGACAATGATGCATCGGGCGCGGTTTCTGATATAATGGGGTGACCATGGTTTGCATGATGCCCGGCCCGGTCCGCTTTCTGTTGGCGGGTCTTAGCCTGTTCGCCGTTCTCGCGGCCTCTTCCGTTCGGGCCGACGCAACCCCGGCGCCCGAGGTCCGGAATTCGCCTTATCTCGCCGGCCAGTTGCTGGTGGCGTCGCCCAGGATCGGCGATCCCCGCTTCGCCCGCACCGTGATCTACATGGTTTCCCACGACAAGGACGGCGCCTTGGGCCTGGTGGTCAACAAGGCCTATGGTTCGGGCCCGATGGAGAAGTTCCTGAAGGGCTTCAACATCGACCCCGGCCAGCTCAAGGGCGACATCCGCCTCCATTACGGCGGCCCGGTGGAACCGGGCGCCGGCTTCGTGCTCCATACCGCCGATTACCGTGGGCCGAGCACCCGCGTCGTCAACGCGACCATGGCCCTGAGCACGGAAATGAACGTGTTCAAGGCCATCGTCGATGGTCACGGCCCCCGCCACAGCCTGTTCGCGCTGGGCTATTCGGGATGGGGACCGGGACAGCTGGAAAACGAAATCGCCCGCGGCGACTGGTTCAGCGCCCCGGCCGACGAAAACCTGATCTTCGACGACGACCTGAAAACCAAATGGGAACGCGCCTCGGAGCGCGCGGGGCTGAAGCTTTAGGGAAGTTCGAGGGCCTGCCCTAACTAATTGATTTTACGCAAATACGTCGTCGCAAACGGTTCCGTTTGCTCGGGATTTGCTCAATCCTGCTTCGCCTCGATGATACCGCGGCGGATGTCGCGGGTGCGGGTGAAATGGTCCTCGAGCGCCTTTTCCTCGCCGCGGCGGATGGCCCGTTGCAGCGCCGTCAGGTCCTCGGTGAAACGGCCGAGGACGTCGAGCAGCGCGTCGCGGTTGTTCAAGAAGATATCCCGCCACATCGCCGGGTCCGAGGCGGCGATGCGGGTGAAG
>JADFMB010000123.1 GCA_022564115.1 Pseudomonadota bacterium | reverse complement strand
GTCGTGGCCGACGATCCCGCAGCTTTACGTCAAGGGCGAATTCGTCGGCGGCTCCGATATCGTCCGCGAGATGCATGAGAACGGCGAGTTGAAGGAGCTTCTCGACAACAAGGGCGTCGAATACGCTTCTTAAAAGACAAAAGGCGCGATAAGCGCCTTATCGGGGACCCCTGTTTCCCAGGGAGTTCTTGGGGGAAGGGGCTGTTTCGGCGGCCCTTTTCTTTATCTCCGGGGCCGAAAAAAGTTATTAAAATAGGCGAAAAATCCTTTGCCGGCGCCGTTTTCAGCCGAATCCGGGCCCCGATCCGGGTTGCGGAAATGCGGTTTTTCGAGGTATTCTAAGGGCCACGGTTCAACACCGCTTTGAGAGACGTTGATGACTGAAATCTCGTTTATCTCCGCCGCCCGCGCGGCGATCCTCAGGAACGATACCCGCAACCTGCGCCAACAGGAACTGCGAAACACCCAGCGCCTGCAGCAGTTGCGCCAGGAAGACGTCGACAAACAGGCCCGCGTCATCCAGGACCAGTTGTCGCTCGACCGGCGCCGGCTCGATACCCTCCGCCAGGACCTGAGCCAGGAAAGCGCCAACCGTCGCTTCTTCCGCGCCCAAGAGCAGACCCGGGACATCCAGGCCAACGACCGCCAGGTCCAGGACCTGCGGAGCGACATCAGGGACGAGAATCTCCGCGCCCGGGGGCTCGACGTCGAGCGCTCCTTGCCGCCGCTGACGCCGAGTCAGCCCATCGGCGGCCTAATCACCCCCGAGGAACTTGAAATCCAGCGCCAATTGGCCGAACCGGACCGGCCGCCGCCCTTGGGACTACCGCCGCTCGAAGACCGGCCGCCGCCGTTGACGCCGTTCGAGGCCCCGGCCCCGGGCGTCGCCGCAATCGACGATTTCGAGCCGGCCCCGGCCGCCGACCAGACGGAAGCACTTACCTTCGCGCTTCAGGAGCGCGAGCGGACGCTCCGCGTCAACGAGCGCCACGCCGACGAGTTCGATTCCCAGGTGCGGCAGGAAATCGACCTGCAATTGGCCCAGGACCGCATCGACGAGGGCAACTTCGACCCGGAACGGCCGCGCGGCGCAATCGTCGACGTTTTCGGTTAAAACTCCCCAATCAGATTTCGGAATCTTCCTTGAGCGCCCGCCGCGTCACCGGCATGCGCCGGCCGAGCGCGACGGTGCCGACGACGGCGAGCGCGAACAGGACCGTCACCGGGCCGATGGTCTCGCCCAGCAGGACCGCCGAAAAGGCCAGGGTCATGAACAATTGCAGGAGCTGCACCTGCCCGACCCTGGCGACGCCGCCGAGCGCCAGGCCCCGGTTCCAGGCGAAGAAGCCGAGGAGTTGCGAGAACAGCGCCACGTAGAGGAAGCCGGCCCACACGGTTGGGGGCGCGCCCCAGTCGACGGCCGGCAGGACCCACAGCACCGGCGGCACGATGAACGGCAGCGACGCCACCAGGGCCCAGCAGATCACCTGCCAGCCGCCCAAGGACCGGGACAATTCGCCGCCCACCGCATAGCCGACGCCGGCGCTGGCGGCGGCCGCCAAAAGCCACAGGTCCGCCGCCCGCAAGGCCCCCGCCCCGTCGATCATGGCGTAGCCGACGACCAGGGCGCCGCCGAGGAACGCCACCGCCCAGAAACCGGGGCTCGGCCTCTCGCCGCACAGCACCGCGCCGGCCGCCGTGGTCGCCAGCGGCAGCACGCCGAGGACGATGCCGCCGTGGGCCGCCGCCACGGTCTGCATGGCGATGGTCATGAACAGGGGAAAGCCGAGGACGACGCCGAAGGCGACGGCCACCAGCCGCTTCCAATGCCGCCGGGGCGGCGGCGGTTGGCGGGTGACGGCCAGGATCACCGCCGCCACCAGCGCCGCGACGACGGCGCGCCCGAGACCGACGAACACGGCATCCAGCCCGCCCAAGACGGCGATCCGCGTCGCCGGCAGGGTGACCGAGAAGATGGCGACGCCGATGACGCCCAGAAGCATGCCTTTCAGCTCGTCGCTCATAGCCTAATAGTTCCCTATGTTTCCCTGTCCGGCGTTCCGCCGATGTTTATGTTTTCGGGGGACACCCCCGCCCTTACGGCCCCCTCGGGGCCTCTTGCAAAAAAAGGGCCCCGCCGTTTCCGGCGCGGCCCCTGTGGATGAAAAATCCCGGTCCGCCTAACGCGAATAGAACTCGATCACCAGGTTCGGCTCCATGGTCACCGGATAGGGGACATCGGACAGTTTCGGCGTCGCCTTGAAGATGCCCTGCATCTTCTTGAGGTTGACGTCGAGGTAATCGGGAACGTCGCGCTCCGCGCTTTCGATGGCCAGCAGCACCAAGGGAAGCTGGCGCGACTTCTCCTTGACCTCGATGACGTCGCCTTCCTTGACCTGGTAGCTCGGGATGTTGACCCGCTTGCCGTTGACGCTGATGTGGCCGTGGTTGATGAATTGGCGCGACGAGAACACGGTGGGCACGAACTTCATCCGGTAGACGACGGCATCGAGGCGGCGCTCCAGGAGCCCGATCAGGTTCTCGGACGTGTCGCCGCGCCGCCGGTCGGCCTCGCGGTAATAGCGGCGGAACTGCTTCTCGGTGATGTTGCCGTAATAGCCCTTCAGCTTCTGCTTCGCCATCAGTTGGACGCCGAAGTCGCTGGGCTTGCGGCCGCGCCGCTGGCCGTGCTGTCCGGGGCCGTAATCGCGTGTGTTGACGGGACTTTTAGGCCGCCCCCACAGGTTGACGCCGAGGCGGCGGTTGATCTTGTACTTGGACTTGATGCGTTTGGTCATTGCATTCGCTCCCGCGTTGATCCGGGTGTCGTTTTGTCCCGGTAGTCCTCCTGCGCCAAGGCTTCGGAGGAGTGGCGGCGCCGCTTATACGCTCGCCCGCGTTCCCGGGAATGAAGCGCGGGAGTATAGCCATGACGGGGGGGTTGTAAAGGTCCGGACGGTGCTTGAGGCCCCCGCCCGGCGATTGAGGGGCAAACCACCAAGGGGCGTTTTTTGCGCCCCTTGGCAAGCGCGACCGCGCGCCCGAGCTTATGCGAGGAAAGCCCCAGGGGCACATATTTGGGACGAAGGCCCCCGCCCGGCGATTGAGGGCAGATTAAGTCGCCTCCAGCTCGGTGTCCCAATAGAGGAAATCGCGCCAGCTTTGGTGCAGGTAGTTGGGCGGGAAGCCACGGCCGTTCTCCTGCAACTGGTAATTGGACGGACGGCCCGGGTGGCGCAGCGGCCGTATTCCCGAGACCTCGGGCAGCCGGTGGCCTTTCTTGAGGTTGCACGGCTCGCACGCGGTGACCACGTTGTCCCATACCGTCCGCCCGCCCTTGGAGCGCGGGATGATGTGGTCGAAGGTCAGCGCCTCGGCCGGGAAGGCGCCGCCGCAGTACTGGCACGAGAAGGCGTCGCGCAGGAACACGTTGAAGCGCGTGAACGCCGGGCGGCGGTCCATGTGCACGTATTTCTTCAGCGAGATGACGCTCGGCAGCTTCAGTTCAATGCTCGGCGAACGGACGGCGCGGTCGTATTCGTAGACCACGTTGACGCGCGAAAGGAACACCGCCTTGATCGAGTTCTGCCACGACCACAAGGACAGCGGGAAGTAACTCAACGGCCGGAAATCGGCGTTGAGCACCAGGGCCGGATAGTTTTCGACCGCCGTGTTCATCCGAGCACATCCTCCCAAGGACGGCGCCAAGTTTGGCGGGCCGGAGCATAAACTACTTGTGATTCCTTGACAAATCCCGAGTCGGCCGGGAACGTTCCGGGCCGCGCCTTAAGCCGGCATCAGGTCGAAGGCGACGCTGATCCGCGTCTCGTCGGTCTCGAACGGGATGGTGCCGTGGTAGAAATAGGACGGGAACAGGACCATCAGCCCTTCCTCGGGCCTAATCAGCCGCGCCCCCTTTTCTTGAAGCGTGCCCGGTTCGCCGTCCAGCATCGCCGCCGTTTCGGCGAAGGCGATCCAGCCGGCGTGGCTTTCATCTTCCTTGGTGATCGACTCCGGCACCTGGGCGTAATAGACGCCGCTCAGCCAGGCGTCGGGGTGGATATGGGCCGTCTGGTAGCCCCCGGCCGGCAGCACCACGGCCCACACCGTGAGACTGAACCGTAGCGGCGGGGCGGCGAGGAACGGATGCGCCGGGCCGGCGGTCATTTTCCGGCGGTAGGCCTCCCCCTTCTCGATGATGATCTGCTCCAGCGCCGCCACCGGGCCTTTCGGTTCCTGCAACAGTTCGCCGGTGTGCTTGCCGTGCCGCGTCGCGTGGTGGGTCGGATCGCCGAACAGGGTCGGGTGGCTCTCGATGTGATCGCGGAAGGCAACGTTGAAGGCTTGCACGCTGTCGAACCCCGGCACCCGCTCGATCCGCGCCGCTTCGATGAAGCGGTCGAAATCGACCAGGGCGCGGGCCGCCTTCCCCTCGCCCCGCGCCGTCAGCACCGCCGCCTTCAAAGACAAATTCCGGGTGCTGCCGGGGGCCGCATCGAGGCCGGCGTCGACCGTTTCGAGGGCGGCGTCGAGGTCGCCGGCCTTGAGCAGCGCCGAGGCGAACATCCAATGCAGGACGGCCTCCGCCGGATGGTCGTCGATGGCCTGGCGGAAAACGCCGAAGGCCCTCTCCCGCTCGCCGGCATCGAAAAGGGCCTCGGCCAGGTTGCCCTGGGCGTCGGCGAAACCGGGCTCGATCTCCAGCGCCCGCTCATAAGAAGCGATCGCCTGCTCACGCTTGCCGAGCCTGCCCAAGACGTTGCCGAGGTTGAAGTGGGCGGCGTGGGAGCCGGGGTCGGTGTCGACGGCTTTCCCGTAGGCGGCCTCGGCCTTCTCCAATTCGCCGATGGCGGCATGGACGTTGCCGAGGCTTGAGTAGGCGTCGGCGAAATCGGGCTTCAGTTCCGCCGCCCGCTCGAGGGCCTCGATCGCCTGGCCGTGGCGGCCCAGGGACTTATAAGCGACGCCGAGCTTGAGGTGGGCGTCGGCGAAATCGGGCCGCAGTTCGGCCGCCCGCGCCAGGGCCCGCGCCGCCTCGTTGTGCTGGTGGCGGACCAGCAGCATGGTGCCGAGGTTGAAGTGGGCGTTGCCGTATTCGGGGTCGGCCTCGACGGCGGCGCGGAACGACCCGATGGCGTCGTCGGTGCGCCCCAGGCGCTGGTGGACGGAACCGGCGGAATTGTGGGCGAGGGCGAAATCGGGTTTCAGCGCCAGGGCCTTTTCGATCCGCTCCAGCGCGTTGTCCAGGCGGCCCTGCTGCAGGGCGACGACGCCGAGCATGTGCAGCACGTCTGCTTTTTCGGGGGCGTTTTCCGGCGCCTCGGCGAGGACGCGCTCATAGATGGCCCGGGCTTCGTCGAGACGCCCGGCGTGATGGTGTCGGCGGCCCTCTTCGATGGCTTGCGAACGGCCGCCGGGGGAATTGTCGCCGGGGGAATCGGAGGGCGTCATCATCGGCGTAGTATAACTGAAAAAATTTCAAGAGCCCTCATGGAGGAGGCGGCCTTGACTTAACCGCCCGGTTGCCTATATCAAGCGCCACCGGGCCGGCCCCCCCGCACCGGCCGGCACCGTTATCATTTCCGCCAACACGAGCACTGTTCCCGCCGACATGTGCGGGTTTTTTTTACCAAGGACTTAAGGCGTTGGATATCCGCAATATCGCCATCATCGCCCATGTCGACCACGGCAAGACGACCCTGGTCGATGCGCTGCTGCACCAAAGCGGCCTGTACCGCGACAACCAGCGGGTCGCCGAACGGGTCATGGACAGCACCGACCTGGAAAGGGAACGCGGCATCACCATTCTCGCCAAGTGCGCGTCGGTGGAATGGAAGGGCGTGCGCATCAACATCGTCGACACGCCTGGCCACGCCGATTTCGGCGGCGAGGTGGAACGCATTCTGAGCATGGTCGACGGCGTGCTGCTGCTGGTCGATGCCTCCGAAGGCCCGATGCCGCAGACCAAGTTCGTCACCCAGAAGGCCTTGAATCTCGGCCTCAAGCCGATCGTCGTCGTCAACAAGATCGACAAGCCCGACGCCAGGCCCGACGTGGTCCATGACGAGGTCTTCGACCTGTTCGCCATTCTCGACGCCAACGAGGAACAACTGGATTTCCCGGTCCTGTTCGCGTCGGCCAAGCAGGGCTGGGCGTCCGAGGATTCGGACGTTCGCGGCAAGGACATGGCCTGCCTGTTCGATCGTGTGGTGGACTACGTTCCCGCCCCCGATGTCGAGCCCGACGGCCCCTTCCGCATGCTGGTGACGACCCTCGAAAGCGACCCTTTCCTCGGCCGGGTGCTGACCGGGCGCATTCAGTCGGGCTCGCTGTCCGCCAAAACCACCGTGCAGGCGCTGAACCGGGACGGGGCCAAGATCGAACAGGCGCGCGTCACCAAGGTGCAGGTCTTCCTGGGGCCGGCCCGCACCGAGGTCGAAACGGCGCGCGCCGGCGACATCGTCTCCATCGCCGGCTTGCCGACGGCGACCGTCGCCGATACCCTGTGCGACCTTGGCGTGACCACCCCGATCCCCGCCGAGCCGGTCGACCCGCCGACCCTGGCGATGGTGTTTTCCATCAACGACTCGCCGATGGCCGGGCGCGACGGCGACAAGGTGACGTCGCGCGTCATCCGGGCGCGGCTGATGGCCGAAGCCGAAGGCAACGTCGCCATCCATATCCGCGAAACCGAGGACGCAAACGGCTTCGAGGTGGCGGGCCGCGGCGAGTTGCAGTTGGGCGTCCTGATCGAAACCATGCGCCGCGAAGGGTTCGAGATGTCCATCGGCCGGCCCCGGGTGCTGACCCGCGAGGACCCGGACACCGGGCAATTGCTGGAGCCCTTCGAGGACGTGCTGGTCGACGTCGACGAGGAATTTTCCGGCGCCGTGGTCGAGGCGATCTCGAAACGCAAGGGCCGGATGGAGGAAATGCGCCCGTCGGGCGGCGGCAAGGTGCGGCTGCGTTTCGTGGCGCCGTCCCGGGGCCTGATCGGTTATCACGGCGAATTCATGACCCAAACGCGGGGCACCGGCATCATCAACCGCATGTTCCGGGAATACGGCCCCCACATCGGACCCATTGCCGGGCGCCACAACGGGGTGCTGATTTCCAGCGCCGCCGGCAACAGTGTCGCCTATGCGTTGATGAACCTGGAAGACAGGGGCGCGATTTTCATCGATTCCGGCGTCGCCGTCTACGCAGGCATGATCATCGGCGAGAACAGCCGCGGCAACGACCTCGAGGTCAACCCGATGAAGGCCAAGCAGTTGACCAATATCCGGGCCTCGGGCACCGACGAGGCGGTGCGCCTGACGCCGGCCCGCCGCATGTCGCTGGAACAGACCATCGCCTATATCCAGGACGACGAACTGGTCGAGGTCACCCCCCGGCACATCCGCCTGCGCAAGCGCGCGCTCTGTCCGCACGAACGAAAACGCCAGGCCCGGCAGGCCGCCACCGGCTAGCGGCCCCCACCCCCGGGGGAGCGAACGAAAAAGGCTCCCCCGGAGCCTTTTTTTTGCGTTTGAGGTTAGCGGAGGAGGACATTTGTTGCCATCTGACAGGTCCAAGCGTGACTGTTTTGCTCGTTGCAAAGCGAACAGCGTGATTTTTTAGGTATAGATAAATAGGCGAGTTCCAGGCCTGAGAAAAAGCTGAAACCGATCATCTCGCTCTTGGCGGAATTCGCCGTTGATGACGCGCTCCAAGCTTCCGAGAAGCCGAGCCGCAAAAAGCGTGTTCGGATGCCCCACAACATAAAGACGATGATTTCCGTCCTGACGCTGATCGTCGGGGCGATCGTTCATTTTTTCGAGCGCCAAGCCGGCAACGATCATCTTGCGTGGATCGTGACCGGACTGGCCGTCTTCATGGTGCTGGCGATGTGGATGTTTCCCGAGACCGGAAGAAAGAATGGTTCGAAGTCATAGCGGCGTGTGCGTCTCTCGAAACCTGTGTTCTCATATTAACCTTGTTATTCCCTGCTTCGATTTCGCGCGACCGAGGCCGAAGTGACCAAAATCTCCCACGCACAGGGACAATGACACCTTCAGGGTCTCATCATTCAGCTAAATTTCCCTGTACCTTCCCAGCCGATCAGGGAAATCCTCGACCCGACGACGGAGACGGTTTCGCCCTAGAATGCCGAAATACATATTTCGTCAAATGTCCTGTGTGGATGGCTCCCGCTCCCGGCATCGCGATGTGCCAAAGTGTGGTTGTCATTTACAACCACGAGCAAAAGGAGCCATCCGCTATGAAGATTACCACGGTCGGC
>JADFMB010000122.1 GCA_022564115.1 Pseudomonadota bacterium | reverse complement strand
GGTCCTTCGACGCCTTGCGCGACGCCTTCGACGCCTTCGTCGCCAACATCCCGTTCTACGGGTTCGCGGCGCTTTGCATCGACCACCCGGAAGTTCAGGCGATGATCCCGCGCGTCTCGGACTGCCGCATCGTCACCTATGGGTTCAGTCCCCAAGCCGACGTACGCGGCATCATTCTCGATACCGGCGCCGAGATCGTCCGTTTCGACGTCCAAATTACCGACCGCAAGACCGGCGGCCAGGTCAAAATCGATGGACTGGAACTTCCGATGCTGGGTGAACACAATGTTCAAAATGCCCTCGCCGCCGTCGCCATCGCCAACGAAATGGGGATCGGCGAGGACGTCATGCGCCGCGCCCTGGCGTCCTTCGAGGGGGTCAAGCGCCGCTTCACCCGCACCGGCGAGGTCGATGGCATCACCATCATCGACGATTACGGACACCACCCGGTGGAGATCGCCGCGGTGTTGAAAACGGCGCGCGCCGCCGCCAAGGGCCAGGTGATCGCGGTCGTCCAGCCGCACCGGTTCACGCGGCTCAGGGATTTGTTCGAGGATTTCTGCACCTGTTTCAACGATGCCGACGCGGTGGTCGTGGCCGACGTCTACACGGCCGGGGAGGAACCGATCGAAGGCATCGACAGGGACGCGCTGGTGGCCGGCCTCGGCCGCCACGGCCACCGCACGGTGCTGGCGCTGTCCGATCCGGCGGAATTGCCGGAAATCGTCGACCTCCTCGCGGGGCCGGGCGACATGGTGGTGTGCCTGGGCGCCGGCGACATCACCGGCTGGGCCAACGCGCTCCCCGACGAACTTCGCAACGTGCGCGCCAGGGGCAGGGAGGCGGCGAATGATGACGGCTAAACGAACAACAGGCCTTATGGATCGTCTGCCCCCGGTCAGGGGTGAATTGACCGCCGATGCCCCGATCGCCCGCTTCACCTGGTTCAAGGTCGGCGGCCCGGCGGAAGTCCTGTTCCAGCCCGCCGACGCCGAAGACCTGGCCGGGTTCCTGGCCGCGAAGCCCGCCGACGTGCCGGTGACGGTGATCGGGGTGGCGTCCAACGTCATCGTCCGCGACGGCGGCATCCCCGGCGTCGTCGTCCGCCTGGGATCCGGTTTCGCGGACATCGAGGTCCAGGGCAACGAAATCACCGCCGGCGCCGGCGCTCCCGACATCACCGTCGCCCGCGCCGCCCGCGACGCCGGGCTGTCGGGGCTGGAATTCCTGTCCGGCATTCCCGGCGCCATCGGCGGCGCGCTCAGCATGAACGCCGGGGCCTACGGCCGCGAGATCAAGGACGTGGTCATTGACGCCGACGCCCTCGATCCCGAGGGCGGCCGTCACCGCCTCGGCGTTGGCGGACTGGACCTGGGGTACCGCCGCTGCGGCGTGCCCGAGGACTGGATCTTCACCTCGGCCCGCCTGCAAGGCGTTCCCGGCGATAGAGACGAGATCACCCGGCGCATGGAGGAAATCCAGGCCGAGCGCCAGGCGACGCAGCCGGTCAAGACACCGACGGGCGGCTCCACCTTCGCCAATCCCCCCTCATCCCAAGCAGGGGGCCATAAGGCCTGGGAATTGATCGACAAGGCCGGCTGCCGGGGGCTCAGGCGCGGCGGCGCCCAGGTTTCGGAAAAACATTGCAACTTCCTGATCAACACCGGCGGCGCCACGGCCGCCGACCTGGAAGGGTTGGGCGAGGAAATCCGCCGCCGGGTGTTCGAGGATTCCGGCATTACCCTGGACTGGGAAATCCGCCGTCTCGGCGTCGCCGCCGAGCCCGTGGCCCGGGAAATAAAACCGGAGGACGGGTCATGATTCGGGCCACCAAACACGTTGCGGTCCTCATGGGCGGCTGGTCGGCGGAACGCGAGGTGTCGCTGGTGTCGGGCGCGGCGGTGGCCAAATCGCTTGCCGACGCCGGCCTCGAGGTGACGCCGGTCGACGTGCAGCGCGACATGGGCGTGTTGCTGACCCGCCTTTACCCGCGCCCCGACGCCGTCTTCAATGCCCTCCACGGGCGTTTCGGCGAGGACGGCTGCGTACAGGGGCTGTTGGACATCCTCGACATTCCCTACTCCCATTCGGGCCTGCTGGCCTCGGCGCTGGCCATGGACAAACCAATGGCCAAGCGGCTGTTCGCCGCCGCCGGCATCCCCGTCGCCGAGCATGTCATCGCCGACCGCGAAGAGGTCACCGCCGGTGATGTGATGGAACGGCCCTATGTGGTCAAGCCCCTGAACGAAGGTTCCAGCGTCGGCGTCCATATCGTGCTCGAAGGCGACGACGAACCGCTGTTCGGCGACACCGGTTGGCCCTATGGCGACCGTGTGATGGTCGAAAAGTTCATCCCCGGGCGCGAGTTGACGGTCTCGGTGATGGGCGACCGGGCGCTGGCGGTGACCGAAATCATCACCGCCCGTGAATTCTACGATTACGACGCCAAATACGCCGCCGGCGGATCCCGCCATGTGGTGCCCGCCGACATTGAAAAGAAAATCGCCGACGAGGCCATGCGCCTGGCGGTACTGGCCCACCGGACGCTCGGCTGCCGGGGCGTTTCCCGGGCCGATTTCCGTCTCGACGGCGACGATCTCTATTTACTCGAAATCAACACCCAACCCGGCATGACGCCGACCTCCCTGGTGCCGGAACAGGCCGTCCACGCCGGCATATCGTTTCAAGACCTGGTGGTTTGGATGGTCGACAACGCGGAGTGCGACGCATGAAGAAATCTAGGAACGCCAAATCCCGGAAACGCGGACAACCGCGCCGCCGGGTCGTGCCTTTATGGCGCGGCCGCAAGGTCAGGGGGACCTTGATCGCCCTGCTGGTGGTTCTTGCCGCCGCCGGCGGTTGGCGCGTGTGGCAATCGGGCTGGGTCCCCAGTGCCATCGACAAAGCCAAGTGGAAGATGATCGCCCTGTCCTCGGACCTCGGCTTCAAGGTCAACGAGATTCTGGTCATCGGCCGCCGCGAGACGGCACAGAAAGACCTTCTGGCCGCGGTGCGGCTGGCCCGCGGGGCGCCGATCCTGGCTTTCGACCTGCGGGCGGCACGCCAGCGGATCGAGGCGCTGCCGTGGATCAAGGCCGCGTCCGTGGAACGGATGCTGCCCGACACCGTGCTGTTGAACGTCGAGGAACGCCAGCCCTTGGCCCTGTGGCAGCACAAGGGGGTTTTCGCGCTGATCGATTCCGACGGCGAGGTGATCCTGAGGACCGGACTCGAGCGATTCTCCGATTTGATGGTGGTGGTCGGCCGCGACGCCCCCGCCCAGGCGGCCGAACTGCTCAAGACCCTGGCCTCCGAACCGCAACTGATGGATCGGGTCAAGGCCGCCGTCCGTATCGGCGGGCGGCGCTGGAACCTGCGTCTCAAGAACGACATCGACGTCCGCCTGCCCGAGGAAGGCGCCGCCCAGGCGTGGGCGCGGTTGGCGGAATACGAAAAGACCCACCGGGTGCTGGAGCGCGACGTGCAGATCCTGGACTTGCGCATCCCCGACCGGCTGATCGTCCGCAAGGTGCGGAAACCGGTCAAAATCCTTTCCGGCAAGCGGCAGCAAACCTAAGGGAAAGAAGCGAAAGCCAAGGACAATGAAGAAAAGCACAACACCGAAAAGGGTTAGAAACGGGCTGGTGGCGGCTCTCGACATCGGCACCACCAAGGTCTGTTGCCTGATCGGCCGCATCAACGCCAACCCGGGTCTTTACCGCGACGCCGGGGTAAAAATTATCGGTATCGGTCATCAGGTGTCGGGCGGCCTCCGCTCGGGTACCGTCGTCGACCTGGATGATACCGAGACCTCGATCCGGGCCACCGTCGAGGCGGCGGAACAGATGGCCGGCGAAAACATCCAGGGCGTGGTCGTCAACGTTTCCGGCGGCCAGCCCCTGTCCAGGCTGATCGCCTATGAGATTTCCATCGCCGGGCACGAAATCGGCGACGCCGACCTGCGCCGCATCCTCGATCCGTCGGTGTTGAAAAACGGCCTGGCCCGCGAGCGCGAGCTGATTCATGCCATCCCCGTCGGATACTCCATCGACGGCAACCGGGGGGTGCGCGACCCGCGCGGCATGTTTGGGGAGCGCCTGGGTGTCAACATGCACGTCATCAGCGCGCTGAGCGGACCGTTGCGCAATATCGAAACCAGCGTCCAGCGGTGTCACCTGGGCATAGAGGACATGGTCGTTTCCGCCTATGCCTCGGCGCTCTCGGCCCTGGTCGAGGACGAAACCCAGCTTGGCGTCACCTGCATCGACATGGGCGGCGGCACCACGTCGATCGCCGTTTTCTTCGATGGCGAACTGGTGCACACGGATTCGATCCCCATCGGCGGGGTCCACGTCACCACCGACATCGCCCGCGGGCTGTCGACCCCCCTGGTCCAGGCCGAGCGCATGAAGACCCTTTACGGCAGCGCCTTGCCGTCTTCGTCCGACGACCGCGAAATCATCAAGGTGCCCTTGGTCGGCGAGGACAAGGAAGCCGACGTCAGTCAGGTGCCGCGCTCGATGCTGGTCGGCATCATCCGCCCGCGCGTCGAGGAGACCCTGGAGATGGTCCGCGACCGCCTCAAGGCCGCCGGCTTCGACAAGGTCGCCGGCCGGTGCGTGGTTTTGACCGGCGGCGCCAGCCAGCTCCCCGGGGTCCGCGAACTGGCCGCCGACATCATCGACAAGCAGGTCCGCATGGGCCGCCCCAAGGCCATCGAGGGCTTGGCCGAAGCCACCGCCGGACCCGCCTTCGCCACCGTCACGGGGCTGTTGCATTACGCCGTCAACAACAAGGCCGAGGCGCCTTCCGCCGCCTACTTCCCGCCCGAAGAACTGGCCGGACGCCGCTTCGGGCGTCTCGGACAATGGCTGAGAGAGAATTTTTGATGAGCAAATCGTTTGAACCCTTAAGGCCCAACACCCAACACCCAGACGCCGCCTGTTGGCGTTGTCGATTCAACCGCGGCCGGCCCCGGGTTGGTGCCGCCGCATTCGCACTTTCAAGTCGCCTGAAATTAAGGAGGTCACCATGAGTATCAACCTGACCGTACCGGAAGAAAACGGCCCGCCACAATTGAAACCGAAACTGACCGTCATCGGCGTCGGAGGCGCCGGGGGCAACGCCATCAACAACATGATCAGCTCCGAATTGGAGGGCGTCGACTTCGTTGTCGCCAATACCGACGCGCAGGCGCTGGGGCAATCGAAAACCGACCGCCAAATCCAACTCGGGGCCAGCATCACGCAAGGTCTCGGCGCCGGGTCCAGGCCCGAAGTCGGCCGCGCCGCGGCGGAAGAGGCGATCGAGGAAATCATCGCCGAACTGGACGGCGCCAACATGGCGTTCATCGCCGCCGGCATGGGCGGCGGCACGGGCACCGGCGGCGCGCCGGTGATCGCCCGGGCGGCCAAGGAACACGGCATCCTCACCGTCGGCGTGGTCACCAAGCCCTTCCAGTTCGAGGGCACCCACCGCATGGCCCAGGCCGAAGCCGGGATCGAGGAGCTGGAGCAGTTCGTCGATACGCTGATTGTCATCCCCAACCAGAACCTGTTCCGCATCGCCAACGAAAAAACCACCTTCGCCGAGGCCTTCGCCATGGCCGACCAGGTGCTGTACTCGGGCGTCCGCGGGGTCACCGACCTGATGGTGATGCCGGGCCTGATCAACCTGGACTTCGCCGATATCCGCTCGGTGATGAGCGAAATGGGCAAGGCGATGATGGGCACCGGCGAAGCCGAAGGCGAACGCCGCGCCCTGGATGCGGCCGAAGCGGCGATCGCCAACCCGCTGCTCGACGATTCCTCGATGAAGGGGGCGAAGGGCGTTCTCATCAACATCACCGGCGGCATGGACATTACCCTGTTCGAGGTCGACGAAGCCGCCAACCGCATCCGCGCCGAGGTCGACCAGGACGCCTATATCATCGTCGGCTCGGCCTTCGATGAGAGCCTGGAGGGCATCATGCGGGTGTCGGTCGTGGCCACCGGCATCGACGCCGATGCGATGCAGACGCCGTTGCCGACCATGCTGCACCTGGCCGAACGGCTCGACTACACCGAACCACGGCCCGAACTGGCGAGAGTCGAATCTGAATCCGAAGCCGAAGCCGAAGCCGAAGCCGATCCCGAAGCCGAAGTGGAAGCCGAAGAGGCCCCGGGTTTCGAAACGGAAACCGAAGCCGAAGCCGACGCCAACGCCGAAGCCGAAGCCGGCGCCTATGCCGCCGGCGAGCTGCCGGTGGAAATGGCCGCCGACGGGGCCGGCGAATCGATCGCCGGGGAATCGGAAGCCTTGAGAGAGGAAGCCGAACCGGAAACGCCGCCGGCGGCGATGCCGTCGGTCAACGCCGAGGATGCCTTCATTCCACCGCAACCGGCTTCGGCCACCGAAGACGAGATCGGTGACGGCGGCGAAACCGTTGCCGAAGCGGCCCCGGAACCGGATTCCGAGACTCCCGGGGAAGCGCCGGAAGAGGCACCGGCGCCGTCAAGGATGAGCCTTTTCGAACGGGTCACCGGCTCCAGCCGCAAGGTCTTCGGCAAGAAGGACCCGCCAACCGTTGAAGCCCCGGAAGCCCCGAAAGCCCCGGAAGTCGGGGAAAACAAGGAAATTTCGGCGACCGAAGAAGCCCCGGAACAAGACCCGGACCCGATCGTTGCCAGCATCGAGGAGACTTCGGAGACGGGCGGGGAGACGGGCGGAAACGAGCTCGGCGGCCTGGACCCGAAAGACCGGCTTCCGAGCAGCGAAACCGACGACGATCTGCTGGATATTCCGGCCTTTCTCCGCCGTCAGGCCAACTGAGCCGACGTTGGTTAACAGCTTATTAAGAAAGGCCAAAAGCCGAAACAAACGGAAACAAAGAGTGATTTGAGTGGCTTCGGGGATGTTGTTAAACACATTCTCGGGAGGCGCTTGAATCTTGCGTTTTCCGGCCTTGAGGGATGAGGAAGAGGCCGCCCGTCGAAGGCCCGATCCGCATCGGCGACAAGAACAAGAACCGCGGAGTGTTATGGGGGTTTCAAAAAACATCCGGTCGATTGAAGACAAGGCCCCGGCCCGGAAATCCGTGCCGGAGTCCAGACCTGATTCCCGGGGCGTGGTCAAGCAACGAACCCTGAAAACCTCCATCGATTGTCGCGGCATTGGGCTCCACTCCGGGGTCAAGGTTTCGATGACGCTCCACCCCGCCGACGCCAACACCGGCATTTGCTTCAAGCGCACCGACATTGCCGGCGGCGGCGCCGTGATCCCGGCCCGTTGGGATTGCGTCGTCGATACCCGCATGTCGACGACGCTCGGCAACGAGGACGGCGTCACTATCGGTACCGTCGAACATCTGATGGCGGCCTTGGCCGGTTGCGGCATCGACAACGCCTTGGTCGAATTGAACGGCCCGGAAGTGCCGATCATGGACGGCAGCGCCCAGCCTTTCGTGTTCCTGGTCGAATGCGCCGGCGTCGTCGAGCAGGATGCGCCAAGGCGGGTGATCCGGATTCTGAAAACGGTGTCCGTCGAAGGTGAATACGGCCAAGCCCGGCTTTCCCCCGGTTCTTGCCTATCCCTCGATCTCGAGATCGATTTCGAAGGCGGCGCGTTGGCCAAGCAATCCCTTACCGTCGGCATCGTCAACGGCAGCTTCGGCAAGGAACTGGCTCGCGCCCGGACCTTCGGTTTCCTGCACCAGATAGAAGAACTGTGGGCCGCCGGCCTCGCCAAGGGCGGCTCGCTGGACAACGCCGTCGTCGTCAGCGGCGACAAGATCCTGAATGAGGGCGGGCTGCGTTACGACGACGAATTCGTCCGCCACAAGATCCTCGACGCGGTCGGCGACCTGTATCTGGCCGGCGGCGCGATCATCGGGCACTTCAAAGGCGTCTGTTCCGGGCACGCCACCAACAACGCCCTTCTGCGGGCGCTTTTCGCCGACAGCGAAGCCTGGAAGTATGACGTCTTCCAGGGCGACGAGGCGCTGTCGGCCATCGACGGCGGCATTTTTCCGGAACTGGTCGCCGAAACCGCTTAAGCTTCTCCAAGCCCCCTTGGCGGCTTGCCGCCCGGTCGCCGCTTTTTCGACCCGCCCCGGCGGGATTTTTTATGACCTTTTCGGAAACCAACCCCCCGGACGGGCGGCGCCCCTAGAGCCTATTCCGACCAGATTGACCGATTCTGACCGAGGCCTTTGAGGTCTGGGGTAGGAGGGCTTCGCGGAGCGTAGCGGGGACTGCGCGCAAGAAGCCCGACGCCCTCCCAGGCCAGAAAGGCCCGGTCCCCTAGGGATGGTCCGCAGCGGCCGCCCGCGGCGTTGCGCGGCTTGCCCGATGCCCTGGCATCGCGCCACGCCACGCGCCTGGCGGATCGCCGCACCGCGGAGCCA
>JADFMB010000005.1:34018-34569 GCA_022564115.1 Pseudomonadota bacterium | reverse complement strand
GCGGTGACCAGCACCTCGCCTTCTGAATCAGGGCTCAGTCCGTGTTCCTCCAGGGCCATGATCGCCAGCATCGCCGTGAAGCCGGCGGTGCCGATGGCCATCGACTGTTCGGTGCTCAAACCCTCGGCCAACGGCACCAGCCAGCCGGCCTTGACCCGGGCGCGGGTCGCATAACCGCCCCAGTGGACCTCGCCGACCCGCCAGCCGGTCAGCACGACCCTGTCGCCGGGCTTGTAATCGGGGGAATCCGAGGCCTCGACGGTGCCGGCGAAGTCGATGCCGGGCACGTGGGGGTAGTCGCGGACCAGGCGCCCGATCCCCTGGACGATCATGCCGTCCTTGTAGTTCAGGGTCGAATACTCGACCGCCACCGTGACCTCGCCTTCGGGCAAACGGCTGTTATCGAGGGTTTGGACACCGGCGGTGACCTTATGGTCGTCGTCCTCCTCGAGCACGAGGGCGGTAAACTGGTTTTCGTCGGTCATGGTTTTTCCTATCAATCTATAAGGTCATGAACTCATAAATGGCGGCGAACTGTGATCGGCATAGGG
>JADFMB010000005.1:0-34008 GCA_022564115.1 Pseudomonadota bacterium | reverse complement strand
AGGCTATATCGGTCTTCAGTTTCTGGTCAAAATCGACAAGGACAAGGAAGGCATGTCCGACTTATTCAAGTTGATCGCGAAACGCTGAGGCCGCCCCAAGAAACGACCCAAGACAAGTCCGGGCACTTAAGGTCATGAACTCATAAATGGCGGCGAACTGTGATCGGCAGAGGGCCCGTTTCGGTAGGAAGGGGCGCGAAAGCGGGGCTAAAGCCCCGGTGAGGGCGCATGACGCACCGAAACGGGCCCTATGCCGACCCCTTTTGGGGCGCGGTTCTTTTGTCCACTGGGCATCGTCCCCTCGTCGGTCATGATGCTTCGGCATCACTCCCTCCTAGCTCCTTGCCAGTGAACAAATTAACACGCGTCACAGTCGTCTCCATTTATGAGTTCATGACCTAAGGTCCAGGCAAGGGTCTGGCCGGCATGGAACGGCTTGACCGCCTCGCCGCCTTCCACCGGGACGTCGCCCGGCACCCGCCCTTCCTGCTTTTTCAGGGTCAACGTCCCTTCGTTGACGGCAAGCCCGTAAAAGGCCGGGCCGTTGAGGGAGGCGAAGGCTTCCAGCTTGTCGAGGGCGTCTTCGTCGTCGAACACCTGGGCGTAGAGTTCGAGCGCCGCCGGCGCCGAAAAGATACCGGCGCAGCCGCGGGCCGCTTCCTTGGCGCTGACGGGGTGCGGGGCGGAATCGGTGCCGAGAAAGAACTTCGCCTCGCCCGAGGTCGCCGCCTTCCTGAGCGCCAGGCGGTGGCGTTCGCGCTTGGCCACCGGCAGGCAGTACAGGTGCGGCCGGATGCCGCCCTCGAACATGGCGCCCCGGTTGATCATCAGGTGATGGACGGTAATGGTGGCGGCGAGGTTTTCTCCCCCGGCCCGGACGAAATCCACGCCTTCGATGGTGGTCACATGCTCCAACACCACCTTCAGGCCGGGAAAGCGCTCGATCATGGATTTCAGGGTGTTGTCGATGAACACCGCCTCGCGGTCGAAGACGTCGACGTCCGGATCCGTGGTTTCGCCGTGGACCAGCAGCGGCATGCCGGCTTCTTCCATCCGACCCAGCACCCCGTCGATACGGGCGATGTCGGTGACCCCGTCGGCGGAATGGGTGGTGGCACCGGCGGGATAGAGCTTGGCCGCCGTGAACGCCCCCGATTGGTGGCCACGGATGAGGTCATCGGAGTCGGTGTCGTCGGCCAGATAGCAGGTCATCAGGGGGGTGAAATCCGCCCCTTCCGGCACCGCCGCCCCGATGCGCCCGCGGTAGGCCTCGGCCTCGGCGGCGGTCCTCACCGGCGGCACCAGGTTGGGCATGACGATGGCCCGGGAAAATTGGCGGACGGTGAACGGCAGCACGGCTTTCAGCATATCGCCGTCGCGCAGGTGCAGGTGCCAATCGTCGGGCCGCCGGAGGGTGATTTCGGTCATTTCGTTCCTATGGATTTCATCGCCCCAAGAACGCCCCGAAAACGCCCCGCCAATCAGGAAATGTCAACGTTTTTCCTGGAAACCCGAAGTTTCTCCTGCTTCGAAGCCATAAAAGCCGAGCCGACAAAGTTAACAAAGGTGAAACATGCCGAAACACAATGAAACCCAACGGTAAAAACCCCGACACACAGTCTTGATACAGTCACAATTGCCGGAAATCGGAAAAATCGGTTTCCTGAATGAAGCGGAGTACGGGGGTTGTCCATTTGCCAAGGACAGAAGTTTGAAAGTGAAAGGAATTAAGGCATGCGCCCGTTTAACAAAATCGCTCTCAATTGCAGCGTCCTGTTTGGCCTATTCCTGGCTGCCCTGACCGCGCCCGCCGCCCACGCCCAGACAATACCGCAACTGTGCGACAACCGTAGCGATATGTTGTCGGCCCTGGATGGAAATTTCTCGGAAAAGCCCGTTTCCCTCGGTCTTTCACACGATGGCCGCGTCGTCGAGGTGTTGAAGTCTCCCGACGATACCTGGACCATCATCCTGACCGCGCCCAACGGAGTCTCGTGCCTGCTTATTGCCGGCAATTACTGGCGGAACGTCGTCGTCAAGGCCCAGGATCTAAAACTGTAATCCCGGTTGCGGACCGGAACCGACGGGTAAATGAAAAGCTCGCTCTCCCTTCATTTATCGTTAATGAAATTAAACTACGATTCACCAATGCCGAAATGGCATTAATGCTTTGATTTCAAATGAAAAGTGAGATTTTAGCGACTGTCAAATACGGAGCCAATAACCGTAGCGAAATTTGAAAGTGTCCCATTGAGGGCTGTTTTTCACAGTGAGAGGGCCACGTCATGAGACGCTATAAGACGGCCATATTGAACGCTCTGGTTTTGATTATCGGTTTAAGCTTCCTTGCTCCGGCGGCATCCGCGCAGCCGGTTTGCGGCACCCACCGCGCGGTTTCCGACAACTTGAAGAAATCCTACGCCGAGACCCCCGTTTCAATGGGCGTTACCGCGGGCGGCGGGGTCATCGAGGTCTATGCCTCGGCCAAGGGAACCTGGACCTTGGTCATCACCCAGCCGAACGGCACGAGCTGCCTGATCGCCGCCGGCCAGGACTGGGAAGAGTTGCCGAAGCCGGAGATGATTTCCGGCACCAAGACCTGAGCGGCCTCTTTAAAGGCCAGTTTTAGGACACGTTTTATCGGCTCCGGTTTAAGAGGGGGGGGGCGGAACGCCATCGGGAACACCGCGATCCCCTATCCTTTTTCTCCCAGCACATCGAAGACGCCGCCTTGCTCCTCCACGCCTTCGATGTGGCGGCGATGCCAAAGGGCATGGAACAACAACCCCCAAGCCGCCTGCCCGGCCCGCCGGGCTTGGTTTTCAGCCCAAAATATGCAGTCAGTTATGTGCGGATCTAAAAAGAGGTGAGAATTAGAACAGGCGAAAAAAGTCTATTTGCACTACAGCGTTGAAGCCAGGTTGTTGGCCTCAAAATATTGGTGCATCCAAGCTGGCGTAGTACTCCATGTCCAGCTACCTTTTATAGACCAGCTTAAGGTTGATGGCTTAATGTGGTCGCCGACCGCATGATTTACTAACGCATCGTGGTCATAAATGCACCAATCGGTGTCAGTCGGGAAGGCGACTACGATGCCTCGACCGATGTACTTTTTATCTATAGTCACCCGGCTCTTCAGTTGCACTTTAAGTATCTTGTCACCGTCCTCACGGTAGTAAATGACATCAACTCCCGTATCCAACGAAGGGTGATAGGGAACAAACCCTTTGCCTAACATCAGGTCATCGAGGCGTGCGCGGTTTCGCGCCTCGGTAAATTGACTTCGAAAATTTTCCATACCGATCTTTCCTAGTTCGTACTCCGGTGATTACTAAAAAAGGGTCACCATACTAATCAACCTTTTGCCGCGTCCTCGGCTTCGATCCGCGCCGGACCGGTTTAAGGGGACGAGGGAAAGTTAATTAGTATGGTGTCCTCTTTATTCCCTTTATTCCATATGCGCACCCTATGAACATATCGTCGGAATATGTTCAAGAATTCCCAAAACGTGAACATATTTTAGAAATATTACCCCCCCAGCACATCGAAGACGCCGCCTTGCTCCTCCACGCCTTCGATGTGGCGGCGATGCCAAAGGGCGTAGAATAACAGCACCCAGGCCGCCTGCCCGGCCCGCCGGGCCGCCCCCGGACCGGCGGCGCCGAACAGATCCTCGACGGCATGGGGGAGGCAGATTTCCTTGATCCCCGGCTGCGATGCCACCAAGGGGCCCAGTTCCCGGCCCCGGCCGCCGATCCATTCACCCACCGGCACCGTGAAGCCGCGTTTCCGGGCAAAGGGCCGGGCGGCGGGCAGGGCCGTTTGCAACCACTTCCTGAGCAGCCATTTGCCCTGGCCCCGGCGTACTTTCAGCCTGTCCGGCAGGCGAAGGGCGAAATCGGCGACCTTGAGGTCGAGGAACGGCACCCGGCCCTCGACCCCATGGGCCATCAAGCAACGGTCGAGCTTGGCCAACAGGTCATGGGGCAGCCAGTCGGCGCAATCGGCGGCCTGCGCCGCTTGCAGCTTCGTCCGCCCGCCCCGGGCCGCTTCTTCCTCCGATTTTGCAAAGCCGTCGCGCCAACCGGCGGCCTCGTCGCGAAGGACGCCGAGCCCGTCAAAAACGCCCCTTTCGCGCATCGGACGCCCGCCAAGCAGCCGTGCACGGCGCACGCGGCGGTAACGTCCGTAGCCGCCGAACATCTCGTCGCCGCCCTCGCCGGTCAAAACCACCTTCAGTCCGGCCTCCTTGGCCGCGGCCGCCAGCTTGTAGGTCGGCAGCGCCGCGTAGTCGGCGGCGGGGTCGTCCATGACGGTGGCGATTTGGGGCAACAGCGCCCAGAAGTCGGCTTCGGAAAATTCCACTTCCGTATGTTCGGCCCCGGCGGCCTCGGCGACGGCGCGGGCGTGCCTGCGTTCATCGGCAACGTCCGTGCCTGAAAAACCGGCGGTGAAAGCCCGCACCGGCTGTTCGTTCAGGCGCGACATCATCGCCAACAGGGCCGAGGAATCGATGCCGCCCGAAAGAAACATGCCGTAAGGGACGTCCGAACGTTGGTGGATGTTGACGCTGTCCGACAGCACCTCGTCAAGCCGCCGCAACGCCGCCGATTGTGAAACCTCGATGGGGCCGCCATCGGGCAGGGCCTTGCGGCTGAGCCGGTCGGTAATGCGCCCGCCGCGGACCTGCGCGGTCTCGCCGGGCAAAAGCCTGTGCACGCCTTCGAAAACCGTTCCCGAGCCGGTGGTGAACTGAAGCTGCAAAAGCTCGTTCCGGGCCTCGGGCCTGAGGACCGGTTTCACAAGCCCGGCCCGGAAAAGGGCCTGGGGCTCCGAAGCGAAAGCCAGCCCTGCGGCCGTTTCGGCGTAATAAAGCGGCTTGATGCCGAACGGATCGCGAGCCAATATCAATGAATCCTCGGCCGGGTCGTAAATGGCGATGGCGTACATGCCGCGCAAATGGCGGGCAAAATCGAGTCCGTGGCGAAGGTAAAGATGCAACGGCGGTTCGCAATCGGACCCCGTCCGGAAATCGACCCGGCCCATGTCGAGTTTCAATTCGACGTAGTTATAGATTTCACCGTTGGCGATCAGGGCGGCTTTTTCAGTCCCTGTCCGGGCCCTGGGGGTCCCGGGGGACACCCCCGCTCCCCCGAGGCCCGTCCCCGCCTCTTGTTTAGTCCCTGTCCGGGTTCCACCCGTCCCCGCCTCTTCTTTTCCAGTATTTTGGGAGGCGAAAAGCGGCTGGTCGCCGGTTTCCAGGTCGATGATGGCAAGGCGGGTGTGTGCCAGGCCGGTGCCCCCGGAAATTGTTCGGCCCCGCCCGTCCGGACCCCTGTGGGCCAGGGCGGCGGAAAGGGCCTGTAATACCGCGTCGTCGGGGGCAGCGCCCGAGCGGTTCATGATGCCGGCGATCCCGCACATTCAGGCTGTCTCCTGGATGCTTTGCAGGAAATCCATGTACTGCTTGATGACGATCTTTTCGGTGAAGGCTTCCTTGTAGGCCTGATGGCCTTTTTCGGCGATGTGCTCGCGCAGGGTGTCGTCCCCGAGCAGGTTGCGGATGGCGCGGCCCATGGTCGCCGCGTCGTCCACGGGCACCAGGATACCGGTTTCGCGGTGCTCGATCAGGGTGCCGGGGCCGAAACTGTCGGCGGCGATGACCGGTACGCCTTGGGCCCAGGCCTCGATGACCACGTTTCCCAGAGGTTCGTGCCGTGACGGACAGACGAAAAGATCGGCGGCGGCCAATAACGCCGCCGTATCCTGCCGCCAGCCCAGGAAACGTGTGCGGGGTTTTACGGCCAGGTTTTCGGCCTGTTTTTCGAGCTCTTCTTTCAGCGGCCCATCGCCGGCGATCCACAAATAAACGCTGGGCACCCGGGATACCGCTTCCAGAAGCACATCGAAGGCCTTGTTTCGGTGCAACCGCCCCAGTCCCAGAACCAACGAGGCGCCATCGGGCGTAAAGAACTGGCGGCGCGGGACCGGTTCGGCCTTTTCCTGGAACACGAAATTGGGAAGATAATGGGCCTTTTCCGCCTCCCACCCCTGTTCCACCAGATAATTCCGAATGTCCTTAGTGTTGGCGATCAAGTGGTCGCAGTTGTGGTAATACTTGAGGTCGTAATACCCGCCCAGCCTGCCGACGTGAACGAAATCTCCCTGCGGGCACATTCGGGTGGCCCGGTTCATCCAGGTCAGCACCACGTCGGGGCGATAGTCCTTGATCTCGCGTTTCAGGGCCCGGGGGGTGCGCCAGTCCAAAAGACCGCCGAAGGGCAATTCCACCGGCTCGATGCCGCCGGCCCTGAGGGTCTTGGCCCGCGCCGGATGGCCGCGGATGACGACGCGTTGATCCAGTCCGGCGCGCTTGAGCGCCAACACCAAACGGGTGAAAAACGCCTCGGCGCCCCCGAATTCCGCCCCCGCCATTACCTGAAGAACACGCATGGTCAGTGGATAAAATCTAGCATATGGACCCCATTCGATCCCCTAGGGTATCAGCTTCTCGAACGCCGCCGCCGCGTCGGCCCAGCGCCATTGGCGTTGTTTTTCGATCGCCGCCAAATGCTGCGCCCGCCACAGGTCGTCATCGGTCAGAAGCCGCCTTGCGTGCTCGGCAAAGGCGGCGGCGCCGGCGGCAACGAAGCCTGTTTCGCCATCAATCACGCGCTCGCCGACGGAGCCAAGTTTCTCTACCACGGCCGGGACTCCCATCGCCTGGGCCTCGCCGACGGCCAGGCAAAAGGTTTCATTGAGGTCGCCACGGTAAAGCATGGCCCGGGATTGGCGCAATTCCTGTATCAACCGTGCCTTGGGAACCGGGCCGCGAAGTTTTACCCCCTGGCCTTCCAGCGCCCGGGCCCGGTCCAATACCTTCTCCATGGCCGCTTCCTTGTCCGCCCCGACGCTGCCGTAGGTGGCGGCGCCGGCGAACACGTGCAATTCGGCGCCGGCGACACGGGGCTGGATGCTTTCGGCCCATAGTTCCAGCAGCCAGTCCAGGGATCGCAACGGATTGGAGGTGAAAATGGCCCTGGGCGGCGGCGGTTGGGTCAAGGGGCCGGCTTGGCGGAAATCCTCGGGAATGCCATAGGGGATGACCACCCGGCCGCCGTCGGGCGCCCACTTCGGGTACGTGGTGGCATGATAATCGCCGATGAAGACGATGGCCGGGCGGAGCCGCCAGAGCTTCGAAAGATAGCGCCACTTGAGCAGGTACCGGGCGGGATTGTGAATCCAGAACACCGTGCGCCGCGCCCGGGGCATTCCGGTCAACAGCCTGTCGCCCCGGTTGGCGATATAGAGATCGGCGCTTTCAGGCCAGTCGCCGCCGTCGATGGGCCTCCAGGCGACGCCCCGATGGTCCAGGGGCGCCTTGCATTTGTTCATCACCCGGACGTCATGGCCGCGGGCCGCCAGTTCTCCCACCAACGCCGCCACCGAGGACTCGGCGCCGCCCAATGGGCGTTCCTCGGGGGTGCGGCCGTCGAATTCGATGCCGTCGTCGGCGAGGACGATGCGGGCCATTCCCTAATCTTCCTCCAGCTTCGCCTTCAGGTGCGACAACACCGGATAAAGCCCGGCGAACAGCGCGATCAGAAAGCCGTAGCCGCCTTCGCGGTAGCCCTTTCTGAGGACATAGCACTTGAAGAAACGCGAAAAAATGCGGCGCACGTTCGAGGCCATGGAGCCGATATTCCCGGATTCCCGCAAATCCTTGGCCCGGGCCGTCGAATAGCTGTCGAGCCGGCGGATCATGTCGGAAATATTCCGGTCCACCAGATGGCGGATGCGGTTCGTTAACCGCGGACCCTTGCCGGCGCCTTGGGCCCACGTCAACGGCGGGTGGACGCGGGCATTCCCCCACGTCTTGACGCCCTTTTTGAACAAACCCGGATAGGCGGCCTTGCCATAGGACGCGCCCCAGCCCCAACGCACCAATTTGCCGCCGATATAGTTATCGACCAGGATTTCATGCCAGTCGCGGGCCGTCGATTGGACGGTTTCCCTGATTTCCCGGCCCAGGTCTTCGGACACCCTTTCGTCGGCGTCGATTTCGAAAATCCATTGCCCCCGGCAGGCCTCGATGCCGGCGTTGCGGCGCTCCCCTTCGAATTCCCAAGCGCCTTCGATGACGCGGTCGGTGAAGGTGGCGGCGATTTCGCCCGAGCGATCGGTGCACTTGTCCAACAGCACGACGATTTCGTCGGCGAAGATAAGCCCTTCCAGGCAATCGGCCAGTTGCGCTTCCTCGTTATGGACGGAGATGACCGCCGAAAGCCGAATGTCGTCCATGGCCAGCCATTACTCCTTCAATTCCAAAACCGCTTTTAGGTGCGACAGCACTGGATAAAGCGCCGCGCAGAGCGCAATGACGAAGCCATAGCCGTTTTCCCGGTAGCCCCGTCTAAGCACGTAGCACTTCCAGAACCGTGAAAAGATCTTACGCACCATGTTGGGGAACGAGCCTGTCTCGCCCTTCTCGACAAGATCCCGGGCGCGGTAATCCGTATAACGGTCGAGGCGCATCAGCATGTCCGAGATGCCTTCGTCAACGTAATGGGCGATGGGTGTTTTCAAGTCCGGCCCCTGGCGCCCGGTTACATGCAAATGCGGATGCGCCCTCTCCCGGCCCCAAACCTTGACGCCTTTCCGGAACAGGCCCGGATAGCCGTTTTTGCCGAACAGCCCGCCCCAGCCATAACGGATCAGGCTCCTTCCGACGTAATTGTCGACGGGAATGTTGAAAATGTCGCAATCCGTCTTGCCGATGACGTCACGGATTTCCCTGCCCAGGGCCTCGGGAACCCGTTCATCGGCATCGATTTCGAAAATCCACTCCCCCCGGCAGGCTTCGATAGCGGCGTTCCGGCGCTCGCCCTCGATTTCCCAGTCGCCTTCGATGACGCGGCCGGTGAATTTCCGGGCGATACCGTCTGAGCCGTCGGTGCACTTGTCCAAAAGCACGACGATCTCATCGGCGAACTCTAGACACTCCAGGCATTCGGCAAGCTGCGCCTCCTCGTTATGCACGGGGATAACCGCCGAAAGCTTGATCTCATCCGTGTTCACGCCGCCGCCTCGGACGCACGCCGCCAAAGGCCGCGCGCCGCTTTTTCGACCGTGTCCACGGTCAGGCTGTCCATCAGGGTGCCCGTCGCCCGGTGATCGAAATGGGGCGGGAAGATTTCGTCGAAGGATTTTTCGGCGCGGGCGACGGCGCAAAGCGGCCCCCACGGTGCATAGAGTTCATCGAGGCTGGGCCCGAAGAGACCCAGTGTCGGCACGCCCGCCGCCGCCGCCAGATGCATAAGCCCGGAATCGTTGCCGACGTAAAATTGGGCCCGTTCCAGGCAGGCGCCGGCCTCCAACAGACCGATGCGGCCGACCAAGTCGATACGCCGGTCTTCGGGAACGGCGTCGATGACCCTAAGGGCCATCGGCCGTTCGTCATCGCGCCCGAAAACCGCCACCCGGGCCCCGGGCAGGATGCCGCCGGGCCCGGACAGGCGTTCGATCAAATCGACGAAATATTCGGCCCGCCATATTTTCGCCTGCCAATTGGCGGTCGGGCCGACGGCCAGCACCGGCCCGCCGTCGGGAATCAGGGCCTTGGCCGTGGCCCGGGCTTGCGCGGAGAACCAAATCGAGGGCGCCGGCGGTTCCTCGGATAGTCCCATGACCGCCGCCAATTGAAGCACCCGGTGTTGGGGTTCGCGCTTGCGGACGAAACGGAACCTTTTGGCCGCCGCCAGGGGAACGGACATGGGCGTATTCCTGAGGTCGACGAGAACGTCCCAGAACTTGCCGACCGCGGCCCACCACATGGCTATCCAGTGGAGCGAAAAAATCATCTTGTCGAGGACGATGATCCGTTCCAGGTTCGGCACCGCCTCGAACAAAGGTGCCGCCGCCGGGCCGCAGGCGATGGTGATTTTGGCCTCCGGGTTGTCGGCAATAAGCTTGCTTAGGAGGCCGGTGGAAAGGATGGCGTCGCCGACCCGGGTCGAGGTGATAAAAAGAATTCTCATTGATCCTTGGCATTATCCCCCAAAATGGCCTTTTCGTGGCCGACATTCCTTGCCCTCGGTCCTTATACGACCGTGCCCCTTGGTTGCAAAGGGGCGCAGCCTTGCGCCGGAGGGATCGAAGCCCCACTTCTTAGACCGACGAAGGCGTTTTATTCTGCCATACTAATACCAAGGAAAGGCGATCCATGAACCAACCCCCACGCTATAGCCTGCTCGAAGACCGCGGCCTGTTGTCGGTCGGAGGTGTCGACCGCGCACCCTTTCTTCAAGGCCTGGTTTCCAACGACATTGAGAAGGTGGGAAATGACCGCGCCGTTTACGCCGCGCTTTTGACGCCGCAGGGAAAATACCTGCATGATTTTTTCGTCGTCGGCCTGAACAATGCGCTGCTCCTGGATTGCGAGCGGGCGCGGCTGGACGACCTGAAAAGGCGGCTTTCGATGTTCAAGCTCCGCGCCGACGTGACCCTGGACGACCGGTCCGGCGATTTCGCCGTCGCCGTCCTCTGGGGCGATGGCGCCGGCGATGCGCTCGGGCTTTCCGGCGATGCCGGCTCTGCGGGGGCCTTCGGCGGCGGCATGGTCTTTATCGACCCGCGCCTGGAAGATGCCGGCGCGCGCGCCGTTCTTCCCGTCGAAGGGGCCGGAAAAACCCTGGAAGACGCTGGTTTCACCGCCGCGGATGCCCCTGAATACGACCGCTTGCGCCTGCGACTGGGCCTGCCCGACGGCAGCCGCGACCTGATGGTCGAAAAATCGACCCTGTTGGAGAGCGGCTTTGATGAACTCAACGGCGTCGATTGGGACAAGGGCTGCTACATGGGCCAGGAACTGACGGCGCGCACCAAGTACCGGGGGCTGGTGAAAAAACGCCTGGTGCCGGTGATTTTCGACGGCCCGCCGCCGGCCCCGGAAACCCCGGTGATGCTGGGCGAAAAGCAAGCCGGGGAACTCCGGTCTTCGCTGCCGGGGGATGATGGCGGCATCGGTCTTGCCCTGCTGAGGCTCGACTCCATGGCCGAGGCCGACGAGACGGAAACGGCGCTGAAAGCCGGCGCCGTCACCGTAACTCCCGCCAAACCCTCGTGGATGGCTATTTAAGGGGACCGTCCCGCGCCATAATGGCCCCATGGCCCCTATTCCCGACCAATTTCCCGACCAAGACCTCGCGCAAGCCATCGACACCCTCAAGCGTTCCCAGGCGATGCTGGAACCCGTCCTGGCCAGTTTCGAGCGGCGCCTTAAGCAGTTCGGCGCCGACCCCAAAAGCGCGTTCTGGAAAAACAAGGAATGGCAGACCCGGCGTTATGACATCCTGAGCCGGCTGTTCGATGACGCCGACCGCCGGGGCGGCGTCACCATCACCGATTACGGCTGCGGCTACGGGGCTTTTTTTGATTACCTGCAAGACCGCCCGGTGATGGACGCAAGCCGCTATATCGGCATCGACATATCGGCGGCCATGATCGCCGAGGCCAAAGCCCGCATCCGGGACCCGCGCGTCTCCTTCCGGCGCCACCTGATCGCCACCGAAGACGCCGATTACACTTTTGCCTGCGGTACTTACAACATGAACATGGGCGCCGACAGGGACGAATGGGTGGCCTACGTCAAGGCCAGCCTGTCCCAGCTATGGAGCAAAACCAGGAAGGCGCTGGGGTTCAATATGCTGCGTTCGGACGCGCCCGAGAAATACCCCGGGCTTTATTACGCCGACGGCCGGGAATTCGTGGATTTCTGCAAACTATCCCTGAGCCCCGACGTTACCTTCACCGACGATAGGCCGTTGCCTGATTGGACTATCTTCGTGCGCCGGGATCAGAAGGGGGGATGAACCACAGAGGGCACAGAGAAGAAAGAAATAGTCTCTTCGCGCCCTCGGCGCATTTCTTATTTATTTCCTTTCTCCGTGTTCTCTGTGTGCTCTGTGGTGAAAAACGCTTTCTTCTTGACCCTTTTCCACGTTGGCGGCGATTTTTTCCGCCAGCTTGCCGATCTCGTCCATGTCGCCGGGAACCAGTTCCCAGTTCATGGTCAGGCCGTCGTCCATGGTCCGCGGAATGATATGGACGTGCAGGTGAAACACCGACTGCTTGGCGCCCGGGCCGTTGGCCTGGACGATGTTGATGCCGTCGGGCTTTAACGTCTTGTGCACCGCTTCGGCGATCCGCCCGGCGCCGGCGAAGGTCTTGCCCACCCATTGCGAAGGGGTCTCGATCAAGTCCTTTGAATGAAACTTCGGGATCACCAGGGCGTGGCCTTCGGCAATCGGGTTGACGTCCATGAAAGCCAGGAGGTCATCGTCTTCGAAGACCTTGAAACAGGGGATTTCGCCGCGGAGGATCTTGCAGAAAATGCAGTCTTCGTCCAGGTGTGCCTCGTCGGCCATGACCGGCGTCTCCCTTGCCCTTCCATTGATCCTTGGTATAAGCCCCGCCAAGCTGGCCCGTGGCCCCCGAATCTGTCAAGGGCTTGTCAAGCCCTATATAGATTTTTGTCGCTTTAATTCATATTCGACGATTGACATACACCTTCCAATCGGGTTTTTTGACCGACCTTTTGAAATCCTTTTGGCTGGCGAGGCCGCCACGATCGGTTCCGCCGGCTTAATTAATGAGAGCCGGAGTACAATAAAATGACCGAGCAAACGAGCGAACAAAGCAAAGGCTTCAAGATTCCGGCCTGGGTTTTGTTGGTCGGCGCCTTCGTGATCCTGATCACTGTTGGGATTGTGACGAGCTAACGGCCAAAGCCTTAATAAAAAAAACCGGCGGCGGATTTTTCAATCCTGCCGCCGTTTTTACGTCTACTTTTTGTCCCTGTCGCGAAGCGCCGCCTGGGCCGCCGCCAGCCGGGCGATCGGCACCCGGTAGGGCGAGCACGACACATAATCCAGCCCCACTTCCTGAAAGAACAAGACCGACGCCGGATCCCCGCCGTGTTCGCCGCAGATGCCCATCTTCAGGTCCGGGCGCGCGGCCCGGCCGCGCTCGGCGCCGATCCGCACCAATTCACCCACCCCTTGGCGGTCGATGGTGATGAACGGGTCTTCGGGCAGGATTCCGATCTTGTGGTAGGGCTCCATGAAGGTGCCGGCGTCGTCGCGCGAGAACCCATAGGTCGTCTGGGTCAAATCGTTGGTGCCGAAACTGAAGAATTCGGCCGCCTCGGCGATCTCGCCGGCCAACAGGGCGGCGCGCGGCAGTTCGATCATGGTGCCGGTCATGTAGGACAGTTCCTGGCCGGTGGCTTCCATGACTTCCCCGGCAACCCGGTCGATCAGTTCCTTCAGGATGTCGAACTCGGCGGGCACCGAAACCAGGGGGATCATGATTTCAGGCGCCACCGGGACGCCGGCCTTGGTGACTTCGGCGGCGGCCTCGAAAATGGCGCGCGCCTGCATTTCATAGATTTCGGGATACGTGATCCCCAAACGGCATCCCCGGTGCCCGAGCATGGGGTTGGATTCGTCCAGTTCGACCTTGCGGATCCTGACTTCCTCCATGGTCATGCTGGCGGCTTCGGCGACCTCGGTCATGTCTTCCACCGTATGGGGCAGGAATTCGTTCAATGGCGGATCGAGCAGCCGGATGGTGATCGGCAGCCCGTTCATGATGTTGAACAGCTCGATGAAGTCCTGGCGCTGAAAGGGCAACAGTCGATCGAGGGCGCGGCGGCGGTGGTCTTTCTCCCTGGCCAGGATCATCTCGCGCATGTGGACGATCCGCCCGGGCTCGAAGAACATGTGTTCGGTGCGGCTCAGCCCGATCCCCTCGGCCCCGAACTTGAGCGCCGTTTCCGCGTCGGTGGGGGTTTCGGCGTTGGCGCGAACGCCCATGGTGCGCACTTCGTCGGCCCATTCCATCAGGATCCCGAAATCGCCGGTCAGCTCCGGCCGGATCATCGCCACCGCGCCCCGCATGATCTCGCCGGTGGAGCCGTCGACGGTGATGACGTCGCCTTCCGAAAGTTCGACGTCGAGGGCGATCAGCTTCTTGGCCTGGCTATCGACGCGCAGATCGCCGGCGCCGGAAACGCAGGGAATCCCCATGCCGCGGGCGACGACGGCGGCGTGCGACGTCATGCCGCCACGGGTGGTCAAAATTCCCTCGCTGACGTGCATGCCGCCGATGTCCTCCGGCGACGTTTCCATCCGCACCAGAATCACCTTTTCGCCGCGCCCGGCCCAGGCCTCGGCGTCGGCGGAGGAGAAAACCATGGCCCCGGTCGCCGCCCCGGGGCTGGCGGGAAGGCCCCGGCCCAGCAGATCGCGCTCGGCCTTGGGGTCGAGGGTGGGATGCAGAAGCTGGTCCAACTGCGCCGGGTCGATGCGCTCGATGGCCTGATTGGTGTCGATCAGGCCCTCGGCGACCATGTCGACGGCGATCTTCAACGCCGCCTTGGTGGTTCTCTTGCCGGCCCGCGTCTGCAGCATCCACAGCTTGCCGCGTTCGACGGTGAACTCCATGTCCTGCATGTCGGTGTAATGGCGCTCAAGCTTGCCGCGCACGTCTAACAAGTCGGCGTAGATATCCGGCAGCGCGCTTTCCATGGAAGCAAGGTTCGATCCGGTGACCGATTTTTCGGCCTCGGTCAGCGGCTGCGGGGTGCGGATTCCGGCAACCACGTCTTCCCCTTGGGCGTTGAGCAGGAATTCGCCGTAGAAGGTGTTGTCGCCGTTGGAAGGGTTGCGGGTGAAGCAGACGCCGGTGGCGCAGTCGTCCCCCATGTTGCCGAAGACCATGGCCTGAACGTTGACCGCCGTGCCCCAATCCGACGGAATGCCGTGCAGCCGCCTGTAGGTGACGGCGCGTTGGTTCATCCACGAGCCGAAAACGGCGCCGATGGCCCCCCAAAGCTGATCCCGGGGGTCCTGGGGGAAGGGCTTGCCGGCCACGTCCTCGGCCTTGGCCAGATAGTCCTCGACCAGGGCCTTGAGGTCACCGGCACCGAGATCGTTGTCCAGGTCGGCCCCGCGGTCGGCCTTCAGGTCTTCCAGCAGGTCCTCGAAGTGGTGGTGATCAACGCCCATCACCACGTCGCCGTACATCTGGATGAAACGGCGGTAGCTGTCGTAGGCGAACCGTTCGTCGCCGCTGTCCGTGGACAGTCCTTCGACGCTATCGTCATTGAGGCCGAGGTTGAGGACGGTATCCATCATCCCCGGCATCGAGGCGCGCGACCCGGAGCGCACGGAAACCAATAACGGTTTTTCGGCGCCGCCGAACCGGCGCCCGAGCGCTTTTTCGATCTTCTTCAACGCCCCTTCGACGCCTTTCTCCAGCCCCTTCGGATAGGCGTTGGCGTTTTCGGTGTAATGGGTGCAGACCTCGGTGGTGATGGTGAAACCGGGCGGCACCGGCAGGCCCAAACGGCTCATTTCGGCCAGGTTCGCCCCCTTGCCGCCCAAAAGCTCGCGCATGTCGGCGGCCCCTTCCGCCGCCCCGTCGCCGAATTCGTAAATCCACTTGCTCACCGCTCGCCGCCTTCGATTTTCGAGAAGTCGGCGACTTGGTCCATCACAACAACGATGGACCTCAATAAGGCGAGGCGGTTTGCTCGCACCTTCTCATTGTTCTTTACATTGACAGTGACGTGGTCAAAGAAAGCATCAATCGGCGGTCTCAACTGAGCAAGCGCCGCCATGGACTCGAAGAAAATTTCTCCCTTTAACGACACATTGAGACTGTCCTGAACCGCGTGAAGGTTTTGCCAAAGATCATTTTCGATTTCGGTTTTCGTATCAAAGAGGTCTGTTTTTACTTCTTTGTACTCTTTATCATCCCTTTTCTCCTCGATGCGGACAATATTGGCGGCGCGCTTGTAGGCCGTTAGCAGGTTGCCGCCGTCATCCGTTTTCAGGAACGCGCCCAGCGCATCCACCCTAGCCAGCAGCCGCACCAAGTCGTCCTCGCCATCGAGCGCGAAGACGGCGTTGATGTGGTCGTGTTTGACGCCTTTTTCGCGCAGATGCACCTTGAGCCGGTCGGCGAAGAAGGCGAGGAGGTCAATATTGTTCGAATCAAAAGTCCCCTCTCTTCCAGGTACATTTTTTTTCAGCTGTGCGTGGGCTCTAGCGGTAATGATTGATCCGCCACCGTTTAATTCTGCTTTTGCGCGCGCAATTTTCTGGGAAAACTCGTACTCCCCAGGGTGGATCTGGTCTCTCGCAATTTCAAACGAATCCAAAAGCGATAGTCTAAGCCCGTTCTCGATGATCAGCCGGATCACTCCCAATGCAGCACGGCGAAGGGCGAAGGGGTCCTTGGAACCGGTTGGCTTCTCGTCGATAGCGAAGAAGCCAACGAGCGTGTCAATCTTGTCGGCGAGCGCGACGGCGATGCTGACCGGCTTCGAGGGGCAGGCGTCGTTCGGGCCAAGCGGCGAATAATGATCGGCGATGGCGTCGGCGACGTCCGGCTTCTCCCCATCGGCCAAGGCGTAATAGCGGCCCATGGTGCCCTGCAACTCCGGGAACTCGCCGACCATTTCGGTGGAAAGGTCGGCCTTGGCCAGCCTCGCCGCCCAACGGGCGTCGCCGGGATTGGCGCTACAACGCTCGGCCAGTTCAGCGGCCAGTTCCTCGATACGGAGCACCTTGTCATGGACCGAGCCCAGCTTGGCGTGGAAAACCCTCTCGGTCAGCTTGCCGAGGCGGCCTTCTAGAGTGGCTTTCCGGTCCTGGTCCCAGAAGAACTTGGCGTCGGCGAGGCGCGCGCGCAGCACGCGCTCGTTGCCGGCAACCACCGTCTTGCCGCGGTCCCGGGTTTCGGTGTTGGCGACGACGATGAACCTGGGCGCCAGCTTGCCTTTCGTGTCGAGGAGGGCGAAATATTTCTGATGGTGGCGCATGACCGTGGTCAGGACTTCCGGCGGCAGGTCCATGAACGCCTTGTCGATGGACCCCATTTTGACCACCGGCCATTCGACAAGCCCCGCCACCTCGGCCAACAGGCGCGGATCGTCCTTGAGGGCAAGCCCCGCCTTCTTGGCCAGCTTTTGTGCCTCGGCCTCGATGACGGCCCGGCGCTCGGCGGGGTCGAGCATGACCTTGGCCTTCAGGAGCTTGGCCTTGTAGTCCCTGAAATTCCGGACCTTGAACGGCTTCGGCGCCATGAACGGATGGCCCTGGGTGGTGTCCGCCGATTTGACCGGGCCGAATTCAACCGCGACCGTCTTTCCACCAAAAATCGAAAGAACCCCATGGACGGGCCGCACCCAGCGGACCTTGTTTTCACCCCAGCGCATTGATTTCGGCCATATCAGCGCGCCAAGGGCTCCGGTCAGGACATCCGGCAGGACTTCTTTCGTCTGCCCCCCCTTCTGCTTGACCAGGGCGAAGTAGAATTCGCCCTTTTCTGTTTTGCGCTTTTCGACCTTGGCGCCCTTCGGCAGCGAGCCCTTGAAACCCTTGACCGCCTTATCGGGCGCATCGGTGCGCGGGCCACGACGTTCCTCGGATATGTCCGGCGTTTTCTCAGGCAATCCGTCGACCACCAGCGCCAGGCGGCGCGGCGTGACGAAGGCCTCGGCGCTCTCGAACTCAAGCCCGGCCTTTTTCAACCCGTCACAGACCAGCCGCTTCAAATCGTCCGCCGCCTTGGCCTGCATGCGGGCCGGGATTTCCTCGGACAACAGTTCCAGCAGAAGCTCGGGCATGGCCTAGGAGTCCTCTTTTTCCCTGTCCGGGCTGGCGCCCGTCCCCGCCTCTTGGCTCCCCCCGTTTTTCAGCCACATTTCGCACGAACCCTTGGCCAACGCCCGCACGCGGGCGATGTAGGCGGCGCGCTCGGTGGCCGAAATGGCGCCCCGGGCATCCAACAGATTGAATAGATGGCTGGCCTTCAGGCATTGGTCATAGGCCGGCAGCGCCAGGCCGGCGGCCAAGGCGCGGGCGCATTCGTCCTCGGCATCCTTGAAGTGGCCTTTCAACATCTCAACGTCGGCGACCTCGAAGTTGTATTTGGAAAATTCCTTCTCCGCCCGCAGGAACACGTCGCGGTACAGAACACCGTCTCCGTTCCAATCCAGGTCGAACACATTGTCGACGCCCTGGATATACATGGCCAGGCGTTCCAGCCCGTAGGTCAACTCGACGGAAACCGGATCGCACTCGATCCCCCCGACCTGCTGGAAATACGTGAACTGGGTGATCTCCATGCCGTCGCACCAGACTTCCCAGCCCAGGCCCGAGGCGCCCAGGGTCGGGCTTTCCCAGTCGTCCTCGACGAAACGGATGTCATGCAGGCCGGCGTCGATGCCGAGCGCGGCCAGGCTGTCCAGGTAGACCGCCTGCACGTCGCCGGGCGACGGTTTGAGGATCACCTGGAACTGGTAATAGTGCTGCAGCCGGTTGGGGTTGTCGCCGTAACGGCCGTCGGTGGGCCGCCGCGACGGCTGTACGTAGGCGGCTTTCCAGGGTTCCGGTCCCAAGCAGCGCAACGCCGTCGCCGGATGGAAGGTGCCGGCGCCGATCTCCATGTCGTAGGGCTGCAGGACGACGCAGCCCTGCCCGGCCCAAAAGGCCTGAAGGCTGAAAATCAGTTGTTGAAAACTGGGCGGATTGTCGGTGGCAGCGGCCATCGCGCCGGGGCCTTTTTTGGAATTATTGTGCGGTAGCGAAATTACCGAGCACCCGGGGGAGGGTCAAGTGAAGTCCCTTGGGCGAACTCAGCCCAGAAAGGGGCACTCCTCCTTGCCGCAGGACTTTGCCCCCGTGGCGGCGACGAAGGCGCCGCAAGCCGGGCATTCGACCATCTCCTCGGCAACCCCGGAAACGCTTCCCCCGGCGCCGGATTCGCCGGATTCGCCGGTTCCGCCGCCACCGCCGTTGCCGGCCTGGCGGCGGAGCCTTTCCCTGGCCTCGCGTTCGCGGACTTTCTTCATCCGGCCGACCCACTTGAAGCCGTACCAGACGGCGGCGATGACGGCGACGGTAAACAGGAGTTTCTGAATGCTGAAACCAAACATGGCCGCCTTTCTAGGGCCCGGCGGTTGAGGGGTCAAGGACGCCTATAAGGCTAACGCCCCGGCGTCGCGGAGAACGGCCTCGTCCCCCGGTAGCTCAAGCAGAGGATCTTAGGGCGGAGATGGCGGCGCAATCGGCGGCGGCGGCGCGGGTCGTCGGGGGCGGCGATCTCGAAGCCCGAGGCGGCCAAAAGCGATTGCCTTGGGTTTCTCGTTCCAGCCCCTTGAAAAACCCGGCGGACAGGTTTATATTTTTATTGTTCTGTTTTCGTTCTTACTATCAATATCGCTCTTTGACATCGTGAATAGTTTTTACCCCCGTCAACCCACGTCAACCCACATCCCGGGGGGCGCATAGGGACGCTCGCGTTCTTTTTTTGCCCTGGCGTCCTGGGGGCCCCGCGTGGAGCCCCACGATGCCCCCCGGCGCACCCCCCGGCGCCTCCCCGGAACCACCATGTTTGAACGCCTTTCCCCGCCGTCGAAACGTTTTAAAAAACCACCCGATAACCACCGAATGTCCACCGAATGTCCACCCCCTGTCCACCCCATGCCCACCGTTTGCACACCGAATGCCGACCGATGTCCACCATTGCCCACCGTGGAAAAACTGGGCGAAAGGAGTTTCCTTTGCTATCAATGACTTGTAGGTTTTTGGCCGGTGGCGGCTAAAGCCCGAAGCGGTTCCAGATCAGGCGTTCCTCGATGGCGGCGATGGCCGAAGCGGCCCAATCCTCGGGCGCCGTGGCGATCCCCGGGGCGATCCCCGCCGCAAACCCCGGCGAACCGCCGAAGGCCCCGGAAAAACCGAACCGGCGGCGCCAGAAGGGGGTTCTGCCACCGATGCGTTTGAGCTTCACCTTGTCGCCGAACTTGTCGCGCATGACCCCGTTCAGATCGCCGATGCCGTCTATGAGGCCCATTTCCAGGGCCCGCGTTCCGGTCCAGAAGGCGCCCGAGAAAAGCTCCTTCCGCTTGCCCTTGAGACGCTTGCCCCGGCGTTCGCGGACCATGGCCACGAAGCTTTCGTGGATGTCCTTTTGAAGGCCTTTAAGATGCTTGATATCCGACGGCTTTTCAGGCTGGAAAGGGTCCAGCATCGCCTTCTTTTCACCGGCCGCATGCAACCTGCGCTCTATGCCAAGGCGCTTGATCAACCCGGTGAACCCGAAACCGCCCGAGACGACGCCGATCGAACCGATGATCGAACTTTCCGCGGCGTAAATCTCGTCCGCCGCCAAGGCCAGCCAATACCCTCCCGACGCCGCCACGTCCTCGGCGAAGGCATAGACGGGCACCTCTTTTTCCTCCGCCAGGTCACGGATGCGCTTGGCCATCAAGGCCGACTGCACCGGCGAGCCGCCCGGCGAATTGACGGCCAGGGCGACCGCCTTCAAACGCCGGAGCTTGAAGGCCCGTTCGATGGCGTCCCCCGTGCCGGCGAGCGTCAGGCCGCGGCGAAGGCGACCCAGGCTGCCGATGACGCCGTCGAAACGGAGCACGGCGACGACCGGCCGGGGTTGGCGGAATCGGTCGATGAACGATAATGCGGGCATAACCGGGGAATCATAGCCAATTGGCTCAACCCGGGCAATCAACGCCGCCTTTCAAAGTGCCTATAGAACCAACGGCCGAGCGTCGCGGAATGCCAACCTAAAGCATTAACTGTCATAAATCCGGATAGGTAGAACTCAGTCCGGATGCGCGGCTTTCGGATTGGATTTTCCAAATTTGCCAACCAAGTCCAATGCCTTTTCGTAGAGACTGGTTGGGGTCTTACCGAAATCAATCCCTTTTGGTGGAAACTCCTTCAGATACGTTACTGAAAGATCCGAATTACTGTTCGCGGCAAGAAATGCGTCGGCTTGCGAGTCGTAAAATTCTCCAAGAAGGGCGTAAAATCGCATCGAATTAGCAAAATTCTGAATCAGAAGAATGACTATGCCAACGCCAGCCGCGAGTAGAGCGCTTCTTACGGCCGTCGTTGGAATATCGGTTTCTCCCAAGGATACGATACCTACAAATTCCTTGGCTTCTTCTGATCTTCGTTTGGCATTTTCAAGCGCTGTTTTTGCGTCATTCAACTCTGTTTCTGCCTTGGAAATTGCTTTGGCACTTTTTTCGGCAGCTTGGGACAGTTTGGTTTCCAAAGCAGTGATTCTTTTATCAATAGTGCTTGCTAGGGCAAGAGCTGAATTTGCTTTATTTTTGGCCGCCTCTTGAGTTTGGACGGCTCGATCAAATCTTTCCTTGGCGGCTTCGTCGGCAGCTACCTTTTCCGCAAGTTTCTTTTCAGCATCAGCAGCTTTGTTCTCACTTGATTGAACTTTTTCTCGAATCAACACATATGCTTCGCGTTCAATTCGCAATTTTTCTTTAGCTTTTTTTGCAATTTCATCAGTCCTATTTTTGATATTGGTTTTTTCATTGGCTTCCTTTTTAAGATTTTCGACAAGCGTTTGGTCAGTTTCTCTCTCGGCCTTTTCACGGGCTTGTTTCGCCTCATAGGCCTTAATTTTGGCAATTTCCTTACTGGATAAGGAGTCGGATTCCGCTTCTTCAAAACGAACTTTGACAGTGTTTCTTTCAGTCCGAAATGAGGCGAGATTATTTATTATTTCATCGTAGGCCAGCTTCTCACTCTCAAGAAGATCAGCCGCTATCTTTTTCGCAGCTTCCACTTTCACCACTTCTCTCGAAGCTTCAATAAATTTTTCAATAGCTTTTTCGGCTTCTTCTGCTGCTTTTTCAGCAGCTTTTTTCGCCTTAGTTAGACTTGCTTGATCAATTTTTTCTTGTCGTTGCGTCTCGCGGAGTTCTTTTTCTTTATTCTCGACGGTTTTCGAAGCGAGGCTAACTGCCGCGTTTACATTTTTAGCTTCTCTATTTGCAATTCTGACTTGTTCTTGATCCACTTTCGTTCGAGCCACAATGCCAACATCCCATACGGCCGCATAGAACAAACCTCCAGCCACCGACGCCGCGGTTAACATCATTAAATTTCTGTTTATTTTGCTGGTTCTTCGTGCCGCCTTAGCACGTAATTTCAGGCGGTTAATAGCCTTAGAAAAATCTACAGAAGTAGCTGCTGCCAGTCCTTTTTTCACTAGGCGTTTGATTTCAGCCAATTCTTTCTGAGATTTACTAGCAGCCATCCGTCAGCCCACCCCGAATAATACGTCAGATTTTTTTTATTTGGTTTTAGAGGGTTTTCTGGAAACGATTGAAATGTATCATTAAAGTTGTAAAAGTTACAGGATTTCTTCTTTTAATTTGAAATATCGCAGAAATAAGGCTTCGAAGAACTTTTGGACGGAAATTAAGTCTAGGTCACCGACTCATAAACGGTTAAGGCATTGAAACTTAACAAGTCTTCATCAAACAAATACCGCCCTCCTTGACCTTAACCTATTGATGTATAACTGGTTTCCGAATTAATGAGTATGTGGCCTAGAGCGCAAGTGCATGAGCGTCGCGGAGGACCGCTTCGGCCTCGGGCGTAAAGGCCCCGTCTTGCCGATGCAGAACCAGGCCCGCCGCCGTCCGCGTCTTACCCACCCCATCCTTGCGGCCCTGGACGATCACCCTTTTAGCGCCTTCGCCCTGTTTATTTTTGTCCCTGTCGCGGCTAATGCCGCTCCTCGCCTCTTGTGCTTTCGCCCACAACGGAAAAACCACCAGACCGCCCCCCTCCACGCCAAGCCCGGCGATGACCTCGTCCTTGCGGTCGTAACGGTGGATAACGGTGACGGTGCCGCCCGGACGCGCCATGGTCAGCAAAAACCCGAGCCAATCGTCGAGCCGGGCCCCGCTTTCGACGGTTGCCGCCCGCTTCGCCGCATCGGCTGGCGGGTTGCCGCTTGCCGCCGCCAGATAAGGCGGATTGGCCATCACATGATCGAAACTTCCGGCCACCAGGTCCGACGGCGGCGACAGCAAATCGCCTTCGACGAAGCGGATGGATTGGGACAAGCCGCTTTCCTCGGCGCTGTTTCGGGCCAGTCCGATGAAGCCCGGTTCGCAGTCAAGGCCGACGACGTGGACACCTTCGAGGCGCGCCGCCAACGCCAACGCCGCCGCGCCGGTGCCGGAGCCCGCATCCAAGATCGTTTCTCCTGGCTGGGCGGGGACCGCCGCGGCCAGCAATATCGGATCGATGGCGGTACGGTAGCCGCCGGCCGGCTGCAGGATCGTCACCCGCCCGCCGAGTAGGTTGTCGCGGCTTATTTCACAATCCGGCTCAGGCAACGGGGCGGCCGCCGGTCTGGATGATTTCGGCCTCGGCCAGAACTTGCCGGGCCCTGGCCAGATCTTCGGAGTCGACCATGACCCGGCGCTGGATGGCCGAAATGCTGCCTTCCATGACGCTTGTGTGGGCGTCAAACACCACGGCCTCGATGTTTTCCTCCGCCAGTTGGGTGGTCAGCCAAGACAGCAACACCGGGTCGTTGGTGCGCACCAATTCCTCCATTGCCGAGGGTCTCCTTTCTTGCCGATAGGCCAACGAGCTTGACCCCTTGGCGGCGCCGTTTCATGATTCAACTAATTCAATTCGCCCATGCTCGGCCTTGACGCTTAAAGCGTCAAGCAACCTCGGAGGATTTAACTTGGGCATTGTCGTCAGTCTGGACGGTGACCGGGGCCGCAAGCCTTCGCTCGACCCCCTCAGTGAGTTGGTCGCCGAAGACCTCAAGGCGGTCAATGAGCTGATCGTCCAGCGCATGGACAGCCCGGTCAAATTGATCCCGCAATTGGCCGGGCATATCATCGCCGCCGGCGGCAAACGGCTTCGCCCGATGCTGACGCTGGCGTCGGCCCGCATGTGTGGCTATTCCGGGACTCGTCACGTGGCGTTGGCGGCTGGTGTCGAGTTCATTCATACCGCCACCCTCTTACATGACGACGTGGTCGACGAAAGCGACCTCAGGCGAGGGTTGGCTTCGGCCAATACCCTTTGGGGCAACAAAGCCAGCGTCCTGGTCGGCGATTTCCTGTTCAGCCGCTCGTTCGAACTGATGGTCGAGGATGGATCGCTGGAGGTGCTGGGGATTCTGTCCAACGCCTCGGCGGTGATCGCCGAGGGCGAGGTGATGCAGTTGATCACCGCCAACGACACGGAAACCAGCGAAACGGCCTATTTGGACGTCATACGGTCGAAGACGGCGCAATTGTTCGCCGCCGCCTGCCGGATCGGCGCCGTCGTCGCCGCACGGCCGCGGGTCGAAGAGGAAGCGCTCGATTCCTTCGGCATGAACCTCGGCATCGCCTTTCAGATGATCGATGACGTGCTCGATTATTCGGCCAAGCAGGCGACATTCGGAAAGTCCATCGGCGACGATTTCAAGGAAGGCAAGATGAGCCTTCCGGTGATCTTGTCGTTCAGGCGCGGCGATGACGAAGACCGGGCGTTTTGGCGCCGCACGGTGGAGGATCTTGATCAAAACGAAGGCGATTTCGAACACGCCCTGCACCTGATGGAAAAACACAACGCCCTTCAAGATTCCGTCGAACGGGCCCGGCACTATGGCGCCATCGCCCGTGACGCGCTTGGCATTTTCTCCGACGGGGCGGAAAAAAGCGCTTTCAGCGAACTTATCGATTTCTGCATCGAACGCGCCTATTGAGGCCGCCAAAATCCGCTTCTCAGGAGGGCTGGCGCGGCCCCGGGAAAGGCCTTGCCCGCCTTTCCTTGCCCGCGCCGCACCTGGGCGCTATAACCGCCAGCGGCGATAATACCAAGAAGCCAATAGCGTTTTTAAGGATTTGTCGGGGCGTGGCGCAGTCTGGTAGCGCACCTCGTTCGGGACGAGGGGGTCGGAGGTTCAAATCCTCTCGCCCCGACCATTTCCAAACCCCGGTGGGTCCTTCCCGCTGGGGTTTCTTAACCGTTCCCTTCAAACAAACCTCCCAACAAGCCGCTTGACTGACTGCAACGGGGTAACCACCCTAGACGGGGAACGCCAAGTCCATGACCGGACTCCCCGGCGGGCACGGGGAAACCAGGGAGCAAGAGGTGCGCAACGCGATCATCGGCATCGTCATCGGCGTCGTTGTCGGCGTGGTCGTCGGCGCAACGGTCGTCGCGCCAAGACTAAACCCGGTCGGCAGCGAGGTTTCTCCCGGCATTTCGCCGAAAGCCAAGGCGATCCTGCCGGCGGCTGAAAAGACACTTCCCCCGGCGTCGCGGCAGGCTGAAAAATTGTCCGCAAAGCCGGTCGAAAAACTGGAAAAGGACAACAGGCACCCCCCTTTCCCTGAACAAGTCGATGTGCCTACGGCATCGGGGGCACCTTCGGGTGCGGCCTCTGAAACCCCACCGGGGGTTAAGGTTTCCGGTACCGGCAGGAGTGCCGAAAAAATTATCGGCACCGGGAAAATCGCCACCAAAAAGCCCGCTAAATCAGGTCAACTGGCATCCGGTGAAGCGCTTTCCCCAAAGCCCGAAAAAGCCAAGACCGATCCCCCTCAGTCTGTTGCCGATTCCGAAACGCCTCGGGCACCCCCCGCCCCGGTCTACGCCCCGCCACCGGCCAGGCCGAAAACCGTGCACCTGAAAATGGCCAGCGCCTACGCCAGCACCCTGCCGCAACTGGGGACACTTGCGAAAAGGCTTGATCGGGATATTTGGCGGGTTTCGGACGGCAGGCTGGAAATCAAGTTTTACGAACCCGGCACCTTGGTACCGCCCTTGGAAATGTTCGATGCCGTCCGCGCCGGGGCCATCGACGCCGCCTTTTCGACGCCCGGGTTCTGGGGCAACAAGGTTCCGGCCCTGCAATTGTTCGCCGCGGTTCCCTTCGGGCCGGCGGCAAAGGAATTCCTGGCATGGATTTATTTCGGCGGCGGCAAGGAACAATTCGAGGAAATTTATCATGCCAACGGCATTCACAGCGTCTTTTGCGGACTGATTGCGCCCGAGGCATCGGGGTGGTTCCGCAACCGCATTCGCACCGTCGAGGACCTCAAAGGTTTGAAAATGAGGTTCTTCGGCCTTGGCGCCAAGGTCATGCAAAGGCTGGGCGTCGTCACGACGCAGCTTTCCTCGGGTGACATCTTCGTCGCCTTTGAATCCGGCGCCATCGATGCGGCGGAGGTTTCGATGCCGTCCATTGATTTGAAACTGGGTCTCCACCGCATGGCCAAGAATTATTATTTTCCCGGCTGGCACCAGCCGGCGACGCTGTTTGAACTAATGATCAACCTCAAGATATGGCGCTCCCTGTCGGTGTCCGCCAAGGCCCAGATCGAGGCCGTTTGCGGCGATAACATCCGTTACGGATTAGCGGAAGGGGAAGCGAGTCAGTTCCAGGCCTTGAAAAAGCTGCAAGCCCAAGGCGTTGAAGTCCGTCGCTGGCCCGGCGAAATCCTCGAAGCCCTAAACGCGGCCTGGGTCGAGGTCGCTCGGGATGAAGCGAAGGCCGACCGTGATTTCAAGCGTGTCTGGGAATCCCTGAGCGCCTTTCGCAAGGAATACTCTATCTGGAAAGAACTCAGTCTTCCCTATTAGAGCATGATGCATTTAGGATGGCTTATGTTTCATGCTCTATCTTATTGATATTACGCAAATTCGTCGTCGCGGATTGATTCAATCTGCTCGGGATTTTCTCTAAACGGTTAACAGCTCTTGTTTTTAGGGGTTAATGGCCTCAGGCGGCGTCGGCGTTGTCGGCAATGTCGCTCGGAAGTTGGCTCATCTTGGTCAACAGATAATTCAAATCGCTGGATTCGAATTCGACGCCCAGATCATCGTATTGGGTCATGATCCGTTCGATCATGCGGCGCGAATACCGTTCGCGGTCGTGTTCGCGGCCGTCATATTCCATCTCCTGCGAAACGTCGATGGCGGCCCGAACGGCAATCAGTTGGGGGAGCGGTATTTTGGCTTCCCGGCAAAGGGTCCTTAGGCCCAATCGACCGGAATCATAAATCAACTGACGGGCATTTGCCAAAGACACGCCGGCCAATTCGGCCATGGCCGCTTCGAAAAAGGTCATATCCCCCATACACAAACCGCGCAGGACAATCGACGGCGTCAGACGGCCGTTTTTATGGAGTTGCCGGACAAGGATATCAACGTCGCCGGCGTCGGAATCCGTGGAAAGGGAAATGATCGCCCGCTCGCGGGTCCGAAGGATCAGATCGGTTGCCGCGTTTTCGGGTAGGTCGTGGCGTCCGATAAGTTCGCCGGCCAATTTTTCCGAAACCATGGTGACCAGCTTTTCGGCAACGGACACGGGCAACTTTGGCCGATGCACCATGGCATCCTGAATCTGTTCCCTTTCGCCGTAATCATCGACGACTTTCTTCAGCGAATTCTCCGAAATTTCAGCTCCTTCGTTGGCAAGCAGGCTGGTTACGGCTTTTTCGTTCCCGGAGTCCACCAAGGCCTCGGAGACGCTATCCGATACGCTCGACCGGCCGGCAATGGCGGTCTGTTTGTCCCCGGACTGGCTTTGAATGATCTCGATAAGATCATCGTCTGTCAGCACATCGGAAAATTGCAGGATCGGCAACGCCACTTGATCCACATCCTGGGCCAGGCTAAGAGCAACATCGTGAGGCAGATCGGGGCTTTCCTTCAGGTTCCGAGCCAGGGCCTCGCGCACGCGGACCTCTGCGTCCTTGACCATGAACCTGAAAATTTCTTCCGCCAATTGGCGTTCGTTATCGCTCAACAAGCCTGAACCGAAATCCCCCGCTACCTTGGCGGCCGTTTCGGCGCGGTTGTCGCCCGATGGGTCCGACATCAGCCTGGAGACGTCATCTTTGGTCAGATTCTTCTTGGCCATTCGCACGGTCTTTCAGAAATTCCCACAGCCTCGGTAACGAAAAGGGATTTGTCCCGTGACAGTATTATTAAGGTTAGCGCCAAACCGGCTTGGTTTCCATAATATACGATCATATCAGGGACTTATGCTGTGTCGTCCGTCACAGCATATGGGGTCTGCGGTTGGTTTTTCGATCATATTTTCACTAAATCCCTTATCAGCCACTCTTATGGTTGCAAGGGCTTTGCCGTCCTCATATATAAAGGCGCAGCTTTTTCGCAGATTCACTGTCTTTCAAGAAAGGCCCCTCCATGAGAAAAGAAAAATTCATCGCCGTGGCTTTGGCCGCCGCGATGGCCCTGGCAAGCGGAACGGCAATGGCCGCCGGCGATGCCGCCAAGGGCGCGAAGGTTTTCAAAAAATGCAAGGCTTGCCATACCGCCAATAAGGGCGGAAAGCACAAGGTCGGCCCGAACCTTTTCGGCGTTGTGGGCCGCAAAGCCGGTTCTACCAGCTACAAGAGATATAGAGGAATGAAAGGCGCCGATTGGACATGGGACGAAAAGCTTTTGGACGAGTACCTGACCAACCCGAAGAAATTCACCAAGAGCCGCACCGGCAAGGCCTCTTCGATGGCGTTAAAGCTGAAAAAGAAAGGCCAACGGGACGACATCATTGCTTATCTGAAGTCACTCAAATAGGTCTCTTTTAGCCGGATCCTCACTTGTGAGCCGGCGAAAACGATTAAAACGCCGCCGGTGCCCCGGTGGCGTTTTTTATTACCGGGAACTTCTTATAACAGTCCCGCTTCCCGGTAATACCTCAGGGCGCCGGGATGCAGCGGCGCCGACAGTCCTTTTTTGATCATTTCCTCTTTCTTGAGGTCCTTAAAAGCCGGATGCAGGGTCTTGAAGGCGTCAAAGTTCTCGAATACCGATTTGACGACGGCATGGACCGCTTCCTCCGGCGTCCTGGTCGAGGTGACGACGGTGGCGCCAACGCCAAAGGTCGGGATGTCGTTCGGGTTTCCGCGGTACATGCCGCCGGGGATAGTGGCATACCGGTAATAGTCGTTTTCCTTGACCAAACCGTCGATGGCTGGGCCGCCGACAGCAACGATAACGCCGTCACAGGACGTTGTGGCTTCCTTGATGGACGCCGACGGATGGCCGACGGTGAAAACCATGGCGTCGATCGTGCCGGCGCAAAGAGCCGCCGATTGGTCTCTGGATTTCAATTCCAATGCCCGGGAGAAACTCGCCTCGGTCCAGCCGAGCGCCTTCATCACCACTTCCATGGTACCGCGTTGGCCAGATCCTGGATTGCCGATATTCACCCGCTTGCCCTCCAAGTCTTGAAATGTCCCGATACCGGCGTCGGCCCTGGCAACGACGGTAAAAGACTCGGGATGCAAGGAAAAAACGGAACGCAGATCCTTGAATGGCCCCTGATCCTGGAAACGCGAAGTGCCGTTAAAGGCGTGAAATTGCCAATCGGATTGCACGATCCCCAGGTCCAGGTCTCCGGCGCGAATGGTATTGAGGTTGAAAATAGAGCCGCCCGTGCTTTCGACCGAACATCGAATTCCATGGTCCTTGCGGCCCTTGTTAACAAGAAGGCAGATGACGCCGCCGGCCGGAAAATAGACTCCGGTAACACCGCCGGTGCCGATGGTTACGAAATCCCTTGCCGCGGCCGACGGCTTTCCGGCTGTTCCGCCCGGATCGGGTGACTGGAATGGCGGTCCCAAAACCGTGGCGCCGATAAGGGCGCCGGCCACCAATCCGACAATTCCGCTGATGATTGAATTACGCAAGGCCAGTTACCTGCCTCAAATTATTCGGCATCTAACTACGAAAAGAAGCCGTTGGGTACCCCCTGGGGATACAGGAGAAGGCTTGGAAAGGTCCAGAAGGCAGGATCGCGGCGGAATATTCGGGACGGAAGGAAAGCCCCGGTCGGCTCCTCTTATTCCCGGACCACCAGAACCGAACAGGTGGCGTGGCGCACCACCCGCGCCGCGTTGGGACCGAGAAGGTAGTCCTCCAGTTTCGGCTGGTGGGAAGCCATGACGATAAGGTCGCAGGAAATTTCACCGGCGAGTTTGAGGATTTCCTCGTACACATTGCCGACCCGGACCACGGGATGGGCGAAAGGCAGCCTCTCGGTCTGGTCCTTGATCGCCTGGATCACGTCGGCATCCGAATGGCCGAGGCAGCTGACGGCGGCGCCCCCCGAAGCGTCGAGATAACGCTTTCCGTCGGCATCGATGATATAGACGCCATCGCCTTTTTTGGCGCGCGGCGGATCGGCATGGATCCGACGCTGAAACACGTGTGTCATCGAGGCTTGCCTTTCCGGGGCCCGCTCAAGATTATTATGGTCAGGTTACAAACGGCTGAAGGTTTACGAAAGCCTTCTCAGCATTCTAGGATAAACCATGGACCTCAAGGACCACATCCGTTCGATTCCCGATTTCCCCAAACCGGGCATCCTTTTTTACGACATTTCCACCTTGTTGGCCGATGCCGACGCCTGGCAAGTGGCCCTGGGTCGATTAGCGAAAATGGTCGGCCAGTATCAGCCCGACGTTTTGGCCGGCATCGAATCCCGGGGGTTCCTGGTGGCGGCGCCGCTGGCTTCCCGGCTCGGCCTCGGCTTCACCATGATCCGCAAGAAAGGCAAGCTCCCGGGGGATATCATCGGCCACGAATACGAATTGGAGTACGGCACCGACACCATCGAAATCCAATCCGATGCGGTCGAAAAAGGCCAGCGGGTGGTGATCCTGGATGATCTTCTAGCGACCGGCGGCACCATGGCGGCTTCCATCGAACTGCTAAACAAGGTCGGGGCCGAGGTTGTCGGCGCCGCCTGCATTATCGAACTGACTTTCCTCGATGGCCGCTCGAAACTCAACGATGTCCCCTTCTACGCCCTGATGGCTTACGACGAATAATCCCTCCGGCCTTTCCCCCGACTATTCCCCCAGGGCGTCCGCCGCGTGGCGGGCCACCTTCTTCATTAACGTCGGCAACGCGTGTTCGGAAAACCGGGACGGAAGGCACCATTCCCCTTTCCCGGCCCCTCCTCCGGCCCCGGCACCGACCCGGCCCGCCAGCACCATCAGTTCCAGGTGAAAGTGGGTAAAGGTGTGGCGGACGATGCCATCCAGCGGTTTCCAATCGGCGGCAAACGGCGCTTCGGCCGCGGCTTCGCCGGGGGTCCAGGCCTTTTCCCGCCAGTCGGTCGAGGGAATTTCCATCATCCCCCCCAACAGGCCCTTTTCCGGCCGCTGGCGCAGCAGCACCCGGCCATCGGGGCGCACCGCCCAAAAGACCATGCCGTGGCGCACGGGCCGGGCCTTTTTCGGCGCCTTCACCGGGTATCGCCCGGCTTGCCCCAGGCCGGCGGCGCGGCAATCCGTAACCAGGGGGCAGGCCTGGCAATCCGGAGTCCTCGGCGTGCAGACCATGGCCCCCAGGTCCATCATCGCCTGGGCGAAGTCTCCGGGCCGCCCCCGGGGTTTCGAGGCCGGGGTCAGGCGGCGGGCCAATTCCGATATCCGCCGCCTTCCGCCGGGCAAGGGCTCGGCAACCGCGAACAGCCGCGCCGTCACCCTTTCGATGTTGGCGTCGACGGGCGTCGCCTTTTTCCCGAAGGCGATGGCGGCAATGGCGGCGGCGGTGTAATCGCCGATACCGGGAAGCTTCTTCAGTTCCTCTTCGGTTCGCGGAAACCCCCGGCCCGGACCGCCGGCGACCAGACGCGCGCATTTATGGAGGTTGCGGGCGCGGGCGTAATACCCCAGCCCCTGCCAGGCATGAAGGACCGCATCCAGATCGGCCCCGGCCAGATCGGCAACCGTCGGCCAGCGGGCAACGAAGTCCTCGAAATAGGTTTTTACCGTCGCCACCGTTGTCTGTTGCAGCATGATTTCGCTCAGCCACACGCGGTAAGGGTCCGGCTTTTCCCCTGGCGCCGCCCGCCATGGCAGGTCTCGGCCGGTTTTTCCGTACCAGCGAAACAGCCTGCGGCGGACGGAAGTCGGATTAAGGTGATACAAGTTACTAGGGGTGGCCATCGCGGTCGTTCGGGAATCCATGCTGGGCATTTTGTCCGGTTGCGCTCAAGCAACGGCGATCCTAGCATCACCCCATGGCGTCGCAAACGACAGGGACGGGACAATGACCGCCATGGCGATAAAAAAACAAAAACGCGGCGGCGGCCCCCGGGCCTTGGCGTCTTCTCTTGCCGCCGTCACCAAGACCGTTTTCGGCAAACGCGGTTTCGCCGACGGCGCCATCGTCAAGGACTGGGCGACCATTGCCGGGGAACATTTGGCCCGCCACAGCCTGCCGGAAAAGATATCCACCCCTCGGGACAAGGCCGCGGGGGGGGTGCTTTACCTGACCATCGACAGCGGCGGCATGGCGACCGAACTGCAACACCTTGAACCGCTACTGATCGAGCGGATCAATGGCTATTTCGGCTTCAAGGCCGTCGACAGGTTGAAAATCACCCAGGGGCCGTTGCCCAAGGAAGACCATAAACCGGCGCCGCCGGTCCGGCCGTTGCAAGAGGCGGAAGAATCCGAATTGGCCGAAAGCCTGATCGAGGTGGACGATCCTGAACTTAAACAGGCCCTTGAGGCGCTGGGCCGGGCGGTGATCGGCCGACGGCCCGGCTGAGACAAGGCACCGATCAGGGCCGGACCGTGAGCAAAACCTTTACCGCCGCTCCTGATTGGCGGTCCCAAGACTTACAAGCCGCTCCTGATTGGCGGTTAAATGGCATACGAAAGGATTCGACTCGGCATCGGATGCGATTCTATATTCATCAACATCTTGTGTGTTCAGAGGCGCGTTTGTCCCGATTTATACCAAATCTTGCGGCCCTGCCCATTCTGTTGATGGCCCTGGCCGCCGTCCCGCTGGCCTCCGTGCCGGCCAAGGCGGCGATTGTGCCGGTCGAAGAGGCGTTGTCGGAAATGTCGATGGGGTCGGACAACGCGCCGGTGACCATGATCGAATATTCGTCGCTGGGCTGCCCCCACTGCGCCGCCTTCCACCGCGACACCCTGCCCAAGATCAAGAAGGAATACATCGACACCGGCAAGGTGCGGCTGGTCTATCGGGACTTCCCCTTGGGCACGCCGGCGTTGGCGGCGTCGATGATCGCGCGCTGCGCCGGGCGCGATAAATTTTTCGGCTTCATCGAGATCATCTACCGTAGCCAGGACCAATGGTCCCGGAGCCGCCAGCCCCTGGCCGAGCTGACCCGGATAGCACGGTTCGGCGGCATGTCCGAGACCGACGTCGAGGAATGCCTCAAACTCCAGGAATTGCTGAACGGCATCCGCCGAACCGCGGCGGCGGCCCAGGAAACGCATAAAGTCAATTCGACGCCGACGTTCATCATCGGCAAGGAAACGATCTCGGGCGCCATGCCGTATGAGACCTTCAAGAAGATTTTCGACAAGGCGCTTAGCAAATAACCGCCCATGGCGTCCCTAAGCCTCGGCCCGGGGACGGCTTAAAAAGAGGGGACAAAAGAACCTTGCTGCGATTTAACAAGCTCCGGCTTTCGGGCTTCAAATCCTTCGTCGAAGGCACCGAGCTGCGGATCGAACTGGGCCTGACGGGGATTGTCGGTCCCAACGGGTGCGGCAAATCAAACCTGGTCGAAGGGTTGCGCTGGGTGATGGGGGAAAGCTCGGCCAAGCAGATGCGCGGCGGCGAAATGGATGACGTCATCTTCGGTGGCACCCGGGACCGCCCGGCCCGCAATATCGCCGAAGTGGTCCTCAGCCTCGACAACTCCGCCCGCGTCGCCCCGGCGCAGTTCAACGAATTCGACGAACTGGAGGTCAGCCGCCGCATCGAAAGGGAAAAGGGGTCCACCTACCGGGTCAACGGCCGCGAGGTCAGGGCCCGGGAGGTTCAGCTCTTGTTCGCCGATTCCGCCACCGGGGCTCGGTCCACGGCCATCGTCAGCCAGGGCCGGATCGGCGCCGTGATCGCCGCCAAGCCGGTCGAGCGGCGGTTGTTGTTGGAGGAAGCCGCCGGCATCACCGGCCTGCACTCGCGCCGCCACGAGGCTGAATTGAGGCTCAGGGGCGCGGAAACCAATCTTGAACGCCTGGACGACATCCTGGTGACCCTGGACGCGCAACTGGCGAACCTGAAGAAGCAGGTCCGCCAGGCGACTCGCTACCGCAATCTTTCGGACCACATC
>JADFMB010000121.1 GCA_022564115.1 Pseudomonadota bacterium | reverse complement strand
CCGTCGACCAGGCGCGCCACTTCCTTGCCGAAGGCTTTCCTGATGTCCTTCAGGGTGGTGTCGGTGTCCTCGATGGTGTCGTGCAGGAGGGCGGTGATGATGGACGCCGAATCGACCTTGTAATCGGTCAGGATGCCGGCGACTTCCAGGGGGTGGGAAAAATAGGGATCGCCCGAGGCCCGGGTCTGCGAGCCGTGCGCCTTCATGGCGAACACGTAGGCGCGGTTGAGCGCCTTTTCGTCGGCCGACGGGTCGTATCCCTTGACCCGCTCGACCAATTCGAATTGGCGGATCATCGCCGGCTCCCTCCTCCCGGGCCGCCGGGACGCTCGGCAACGATTAGGAGTGACGCTGAAACGGCACAGGCCGGGCGGCGTTCAAATCTGACAATCCCATTTCGCCGCCCCATGCAAACACCTTTGTCGGGTCTAGGCCTCTTGATTGCCGTCCTCGGGCTTCTCGTCCCCAGGCTTCTCGTCCCCGGCGGTGACGTCGCCGGCCATGTCCATGGCCGCCGCCTGGTCTTTGTCGCCAGGCTCTTCCGCCTTGGCGGCGGGAGCGGCATCCGTCGTCGTCTCGCCTTCTTCGGCGGCAAGTTCCTGCTGGATGGCGATCAGGTCGACCTCGTCCTCTTCCGGTTCGTCCATTTCGATGAATTTCTGCAGCCCCTTGATCAGGGCTTCCTCGAGTTCCTTGTGATCGACATGGTCCTCGGCGATTTCACGCAGCGCGACGACAGGGTTCTTGTCGTTGTCGCGTTCGACCTCCAGCGCCGCGCCGGCGGAAATGTTGCGGGCGCGCTGTGAGGCGATCATCACCAGTTCGAAGCGGTTGGGTATCTTGGTGACGCAATCTTCGACCGTTACTCGTGCCATGGGAGGTGCTCCGTGAAAAATGATCAAAAACGACGAAATCGATAAGGCGCCGTTTATATATTTTTTAAGGGCCCGTAAGGCAAGTCAAAAGCCAAAAAAAGCTAAAAAAATCAGTTGCGAACATTGATCGAAACGAAAAACCGACGGCCCCTTGCGGCGCTTTTTATTTGCCGTTCCTGTCAACCCTGCCTCGACTGACTTCCCGAGCGTCGTTGACGTTCCGGGGGGCGTTCCGGGGTTGGCGCCATTCGCTGCCGTAGGCGCCGCCGGCATCGGCCATGACCTCCGTCTGCTGGCCCGGCGGCAAGGCCTCGATCAGGGCGTGGACGCCCTGGCCTGAAACCGGGTGCCGCCAGTCCGGCGCCACGTCCCTGAGCGGCAACAGGACGAAAGCGCGTTCGTGCAGGCGCGGATGCGGCACGGTGGTTTCCGCCGCGCCGCCGTCATCGGGCCCCTCGCCGCCGATCACCGTTTCCCCATAGGCCAGCAGGTCCAGGTCGAGGATTCTGGGGGCGTTTTCCTCAACCCGCCGGCGTCCGAATGATTCCTCCGTTTGCAGCAGCACGGCGATGAGCCGGTCCGGATCGAGGGCGGTCCTGACGCGGACGACGGCGTTGACGAACCAGGGCTGGTCCGACGCCGGGACGGGGGCGCTTTTGTACCACTGCGAGCGTTGCGTGATGGTCAGGCCGCCGCCCTGGCCGCCTTCGGCCCCGGCGGCCCGGGCGGCCAGGGCGGCCAGGGCGGCGCCACAGGTGGCGCGCGGTTCGCCGTAGACGGGTGACTCTAGATTAGCGCCGATGCCGATGAGTATCAAAACCGGTTTCCTTCGAATTCAACCTTGCTTGTCGGAGATTTAACCCCAAATACTTAAACAGCCGGGCGGTATTAGCCGCATAAATCCGGTGCGTCCCCTGGGTTCGTCTTTTTGCGATTTTTGTTTTCCGGGGACGTCGGGTGTTGGGAAAAAGATTTCTCCCCGATACAAAGAATTTCAACGAAAGGACTTTAGCTTATGACGATTTTTCCTCAAGAGCGTTTAGCTCTTTTCATTGACGGATCAAACTTTTACGCGGCGGCCAAGGGGCTGGACTTCGATATCGACTACAAGCGCTTGTTAGAATATTTCGCCGCCCAGGGCCGCCTGATCCGGGCCTTCTATTACACCGCCCTGATGGAAGATCAGGAATACTCCCCGATCCGCCCCTTGGTCGATTGGCTGGATTATAACGGCTACACCATGGTCACCAAGCCGACCAAGGAATTCATCGATTCCTCGGGGCGGCGCAAGATCAAGGGCAACATGGACATCGAGTTGGCGGTCGACGTCCTGCAGATGTCGGAAAACCTCGACCATGCGGTGATCTTTTCCGGCGACGGGGACTTCCGACGCCTGGTCGAAGCGGTGCAGCGCAAGGGGTTGCGGGTTTCGGTGGTCAGCACCATGAATTCCCAGCCGCCGATGATCGCCGACGAATTGCGCCGTCAGGCCGACGCCTTCATCGAGCTGACCGACATCCGCGAGCATATCCAGCGGCTACCGGGCAGGGGCGACGAAGACGAAGCCATGCCCGACGTCGATTTCGACCCGCAGGTGGAGATCGCCTGACGGTTGTCGAGGACTTAGAAGATCCCAAGCCGTGGCGCTTTCCGATCCGCCCGCCGATCCGGCCCCCGATCCGGCCCCCGAGTCGCCTCCCGATCCGGGCCCCGATTGCCCGTTGTGTCCGCGCCTGGCCGAATTCCGCCGCGCCAACCGGGCCGCCAACCCGGATTGGCATAACGCCCCGGTGCCGTCCTTCGGGGACCGGGACTGCTCGCTGCTGATCGTCGGGCTGGCGCCGGGGCTGCGCGGCGCCAACCGAACCGGGCGGCCCTTTACCGGCGATACCGCCGGCGACCTGCTTTACGCCAGCCTGTTGAAGCACGGCCTGGCCGAAGGAAGCTACGGTGAGCGCGCCGACGACGGGTTGCGGCTGATCGATTGCCGGATCACCAACGCGGTCCGCTGCGTGCCGCCGGAAAACCGGCCCGTCGGCGCCGAAGTCTCCGCCTGCCGGAATTTCCTCGCCCACGAGATCGCGTCCCTGGGCCGGTTGCGGGTCATCATGGCGCTCGGCACCCTGGCCCACGGAGCGGTCCTTTCGGCCCTGGGCGAGAAGAAAAGCGCCTGGAAATTCGGCCACGGCCGCTTCCACGACCTTCCCGGCGGCCTCGTCCTCGCCGACAGCTACCATTGCTCGCGCTACAACACCAACACCGGCAGATTAACCACGGAAATGTTCGACGCCGTGTTCGAGGACATCGTGGCGCGGCTAGTTGAATAAGAATTCCAGTAGTGAGGCGGTTTTTTGAATGTTCGCTTTACCCCCGCACGGCAGCCATTTTCAGGGATGGCGTTTTGGTCCGCTTTTGGGAGCCATCCACACATGACCAGGAACGACCGAGTTTGTTAAGCCGGTGCGGGATTTGTTTAATTGATTTCATTTTGAATAATTCTCATTTTTAATTCATCGCCCGTATACGCCGGGTGCATCACAGGGGGGGAAAATCCATGAAACGACTTTTCATTGTTGTGGCCGTGCTCGTTGGTGTTGGTATTTCATCGCCGGCTTTCGCCAAACACTGTCCGAAAGACGCCGAAATCGTTTAGCAATCCTTGGGAAAGGCTTCGGGACTGGATAAAATGCAGATGTCGAAGGCCCAGGATTTGCTCGATAAGGGAATCGCTTTCCATAAGAGCGGAAAACACGCGGAGTCGATCAAAGCCCTGCACGCGGCCACAAAAATCCTTGGGGTGGCGCCATACAAGCCTATGGGACAACGCGGTATCGGTGAAAGGCTGATCCGGCCGCGTCCGGCCCCCTAATTCCGATAGCCCCGTATTGCGCTCCCCTGGCCGCCGTGCCCTACTGGCAGGCGAAAAAATGGGGGGAAAAGTGGAAATCGTCTGCCTTGATCTGGAAGGCGTCCTGGTCCCGGAAATCTGGATCGCGGTCGCCGAGCACACCGGAATCGACGCCCTCGGGGCGACGACCCGGGACATTCCCGATTACGACGAATTGATGAAGCGCCGCTTGGCCCTGATGGATGAAAACGGCTTGGGACTCGCCGACGTCCAGGCGGTGGTCGACAAAATGGGGCCGCTCGACGGGGCGGCCGCGTTCCTCGACGAGTTGCGCCAGGATTTCCAGGTGGTGATCCTGTCGGACACGTTTTACGAATTCGCCCTGCCGTTGATGCGGCGACTGAACTGGCCGACCCTGTTCTGCCACCGCCTCGAAACCGGCCCCGGCGGGGCCGTCACCGGCTACAAACTGCGCATGAAGGATCACAAGCGCCAGGCTGTTCGGGCTTTCCGCGGATTGAACTTTCGGGTCACCGCGGCCGGCGATTCCTATAACGATACCGCCATGCTGGCCGAAGCCGACCGCGGCATCCTGTTCCAGGCGCCGGAAAACGTCATCGAAGAGTTCCCCCAGTTCCCCGTTGTCGGGACCTATGGCGATCTGTCGCGGGCGATCCGGGAAAATTAATCAAATTAATCATATTGCATCTTTTCTCGCGCTTCGGGTTCCGATAACGTGGAAGCTGGATTTTGGGCGGAGATTTTTCATGACCGCGGAGATCGTGGACCTCCAGAAATATCGTCGGCAAATGACGCGGGCCGAAAAGAAGTCGCGCCGCGCCAAGACCGGCGGACGTAAACAAGCCGCCACTAATGAAGCGGCATCCCAAGAGGCCGAGGCGCCGCTGCCCGAAGACGCCCTCGAAGGCGAAGACGGAAGCCGCGGCGGCGAGCCCGCCTAGCCGCCTCAAAGACTGTTTTCCAATAAGTTAAATTAATTGCCCGGAGAAACGAGTTCCCTTCTGTTTTTTCGGGGGACACCCCCGGCCCCGCGGCCTCCCCCGGGACCTCTTGTTAGCGCTCGCCCGCCCGTTCGTGGAATTCCCGCGGTTGGTCGGGGTCGAGAAGCCGGTGCAGGTGAACGATCACATACTTGACGTTGGCCTCGTCGACATGGGCATGGCTGGCGCCGCGCCAAGCCTGGAGCGCCGTTTTGTGATCGGGGAAGATGCCGAGAATATCGAGCTTGTCCGGGTCGACGAAATCGGTTCCTTGCGGGTCTTCGACCTCGCCGCCGAAAACCAGGTGCAGAAGCGGCTTGTCCATGGGGGCGTCTCCAGTTCAGGGGTCCGTGTGCGGGAAATCTTATCGCCGCCCGACAAGGGCTGCAAACGCATACGGGGATGGTATTGTCGCGTCTAATCAAGCTCTCGTAAAAGGAAACGCCGAAAATGATCGACCTCTACACCTGGCCGACGCCGAACGGCCACAAAATCCACATCATGCTCGAGGAAACCGGCCTCCCCTACAACGTCATCCCCATCGACATCAACAAGGGCGACCAGTTCGAGCCCGAATTCCTGAAGCTCAGCCCCAACAACAAGATGCCGGCCATGGTCGATCATGATGGCCCCGGCGGCAAGCCTTACGGGCTGTTCGAGTCCGGCGCCATCCTGATGTATCTGGCTGAAAAGACGGGGAAATTCATGGCGGCGGAAACGGCGGCGCGGTACCGGGTCATTCAATGGCTGATGTTCCAGATGGGCGGCATCGGGCCGTTGTTCGGCCAGGCCCATCACTTCCGCCAATACGCGCCCGAGGGCCTGGACCTGACCTACGCCGTCGATCGCTACACCAACGAGGCCGGGCGGCTTTACGGCGTCCTCGACCGCCGCCTGGGCGAGGCCGAATACCTGGCCGGCGAGTATTCCATCGCCGACATCGCCACCTTCCCGTGGACCCGGTCCCACGACCGCCAGGGCCACGGCTTCGACGAATTCCCCAACGTCCAGCGCTGGTTCGACGCCATCGACGCCCGCCCGGCGGTGAAGCGCGCCTTGAAGGTGCTGGCCGACCGCCGCAAGCCGGGCTTCGAGAAGGACGCCGAGGCGCGGCGCAACCTGTTCGGCGAGGCGCAGTACCAAAGGCGGTAAAAAGGTGGACCACCAAGGCACGAAGACGCAAAGAAGAATTAACCCTTCTTTCCCTTTTCCTGGAGTCTTTGTGGTTAAAAAAAGAGGCGCGCCCTACCCCTTGGCGCGCAGCAGCCGGGCCTTCTGGCGGTCCCAATCGCGCTGTTTTATGGTCTGGCGCTTGTCGTACTTGCGCTTGCCTTCGGCCAAGGCCAGTTCGACCTTGGCGATGCCGCGTTTGTTGAAATAGAGGCTGAGCGGCAAAAGGGTCATGCCCTTGCGGTTGACGGCGGCCATCAGCTTGTTGATCTCGCGCCGGTGCAGCAACAGCTTCCTGGCCGCCCGGGGCTCGTGCGACGAAATGCCCGAGGCCGCGTATTCGGGGATATAGGCGTTGTTGAGGAAAAGCTCGCCGCCCTTTTCCGAGGCGTAAGACTCGCCGATGGAGGCGCGCCCGGCGCGCAACGACTTGACCTCGGAGCCCAACAGCACGATCCCCGCCTCGAAGGTGTCGCCGATGGTGTAATCGCGGCGCGCCTTGCGGTTCTGGGCCGCGACGCGGCCCGGCGTGCGCTTCTTCTTGGCGGCCATGAAACCCTCTTGGGACGGTGCTCAGTTGAGCAGCCCGGCGCCGACCATGGCGTCTTTCACCCGTTCCTTGCTGGTGTCCTCTATCCCGCAGATCGGCAGCCGGGTTTCGGCCGAGCATTTGCCGAGCAGGCTGGCGGCGTACTTGACCGGCCCCGGGCTGGTCTCGCAGAACATCGAAAAATGCAGCGGCATCAGCCGGTCCTGCAACTCCATCACCGCCGCCAGGTCGCCGTCGCGCCACGCCTTGTGCAGGTCCGCGCACAGCCGGGGCGCGATATTGGCGGTGACCGAGATGCAGCCCACCCCGCCGCCGGCCAGGAACGGCACGATGGTCGCGTCCTCGCCCGAAATCTGGCAGAAATCCTTGCCGATGGCGAGCCGCGTCGCCATCGGCCGGGCCAGGTCCTGGGTCGCGTCCTTGACGCCGACGATGTTGGTCAGTTTGGCCAGCCGGGCCATGGTGTCGACGCTCATGTCGACGACGCTGCGCCCGGGGATGTTGTAGATCAGGATCGGCAGATCGACGGCATCGTGGATGGCCTTGTAATGGCGGTAGAGCCCTTCCTGGGTCGGCTTGTTGTAGTACGGCGTGACCACCAGCGCCGCCGCCGCGCCGGCGTCCTTGGCGTGCCGGGTCAGCATGATCGCTTCCTCGGTCGAGTTCGACCCGGTGCCGGCGATCACCGGCACCTTGCCGGCGGCGGCCTCGATGCAGGATTCGGTGACCCGCATGTGCTCTTCGTGGCTGAGCGTCGGTGATTCGCCCGTGGTGCCGCAAGGAACCACGGCTTCGGTTCCCTCGTCGATTTGCCACTCGACGAAGGACTGAAAGGCGTCTTCGTCCACACGCCCGTCCTTGAACGGCGTGACCAGGGCGGTCATCGACCCCTGAAACATGGTTTCCTCTCTTGAATTGGCCTTATTGAGCGGCGAACATACCCCCATTAACCGCTTTGCGGCAAGAAGTTGCGGGAATCGGGGTCCTAGGGGGCGCCGTTCTTATGTTTGCCCATTGGGGCTGGAGGACCGAAAAATCCGCTTATCGGGCCATATCGCCGCCGCCGCCATCGGCATTGCCTGCCTGCTTGCCCTGGGGCCAGGGATGGCAGGGGCGGCCCCGTTGCTGTCGGCCGCGGACGCCAGGGCGCTGAAGGCCGGGCTCGAGGCCGTCGACGGCGACAAACCCGGGCGCGCCCGGTCCATCGCCCGGGCCATCAAGGACCCGGTTGCCGCCAAGATCCTGCTCAGGGCGCGCCTGGCCAAGCCCGACCCCAAGGCCGATTTCGCCGAGATATCGGCTTTCATGGCCGAAAACCCCGACTGGCCCGGCCAAAAAGGCCTGCAACGCCGGGCCGAGGAGGCGTTGGATGGCCAAACCCCCGATGACGTGGTCCTGGCCTGGTTCGAGGACAGGGACGCGCTAAGCGGTTACGGCAAGGCCCGGCTGGGCGCCGCGCTGATGGCCGCCGGCGAGGAAAGCCGGGGCCGCGAGGTCATCCGCGACGCCTGGATCAACGGCAACTTCACCAAGCGCCGCGAACGCGCCTTTTACAAGCGCCACCGCCGCCTGTTGAGCATCGGCGACCACAACCGGCGCCTCGACCGGCTGTTGTGGGAAGGCCGCTATTGGCCGGTGCGCCGCATGCTGTGGAAGGTCAAGCCCGACGTCCGGGCGCTCGGTATCGCCCGGATGTTCCTTCGCCAGCGCCGGGGCAACGTCGATACCGCCATCGCCAAGGTCGCCGACGAACTTAAAAGCGATCAGGGCCTGATCTACGAACGGCTGCGGTGGCGGCGGCGGCGGGGCAAGTACGCCTCGGCCATGGAGCTTCTGGAAAATCCGCCCGACGGCCTGAAGCACCCTGAGCGCTGGTGGATCGAGCGCGGCTATCTGGCCCGCTGGAATCTGAACAAGGGCCATGTTTCCGCCGCCTACCGGATAGCCAAGGATCACCGGCTGCAATCCGGCCCCGCCTTCGCCGAGGCGGAATGGCTTACGGGCTGGATCGCGCTCCGGTTTCTCGGCGATGCCAAGGTCGCCCTT
>JADFMB010000120.1 GCA_022564115.1 Pseudomonadota bacterium | reverse complement strand
ATTCACGCTCGGCGATCGAACCGCACGATCAAGCAACCCGGATCGAGTCGCCGATTGATCCGGTATCCCCTTCCAAATCACAACCCCAGCCACGGAGAACCCCCGTCACTATGCCCAAGAACAACCACACAAACGGCAACGCCAAACGCAACGGCGAATCCGCTGCCGAAACCAACGCCACCACCTCGTTGATCGATCAGGCCGAAACCCCCCTTCATCTTGCGGCCTCCGATATTCTGGTTTCGCCCCACGTTCCCAACCCTGATGGATCCCCTTTCTTCGGGTCCCCGACAAAATTATTCGAATATCTGGCCGCCGGCCGGCCGGTGATTGCCAGCGATTTGAATCAGATCGGCGAGGTGATGGAAGGCAGCCCCCATATCGACGACCTTAAAGACTCGGGGGAAAAGCCTTCTTCCACCGCCAGCGGCGTGCTTGTGGAACCGGAGGATACAAAAGGATTTTCAAAGGCCATTAAATTTCTGGTCGAAAATCGGCAATGGCGGGAAGCGGCACAGTCTAACGCCCGCAAACGGGCGCTCGACCGTTACACCTGGGACCATCATGTGGCGGCGATCCTTGAGGGATTTCAGAGGATGCAATCCCTTGAAGCGGTTTCATCCCCACGACGAATACGGCTGTTATTTAATGGCCTTCATTCCAAGACCGGGGGCGGGCTCAATTATTTCAGGAATATCCTGCCGCTCTTCGCGGAGGAACCCGATATCGAGGTTCATGTCTGCGTGCATGAGGACCAGCGCGATTTTGTGCCTCATGACCAAGAAAACATCACCGTGCACTATTTGGATTTTCCTCAGGGGTTCTGGCGGTTGCAGTTCCGGGAGCAAATCGATGTCCCCAGGCTGGCAAGGAAAATCGCCGCCGACGTCACGTTCTCGCCGGCTAATTACGGTCCGATTATGGCGCCGAATTCCGTGATATTACTTCGAAATGCGCTTAGCGTTGCCTTTGTCGAACGCCGGCCGGTGAAATTGGCCTACTGGGGATTAGTTTATTTAGGAACCTTTTTGTCCCTTTTGGTTTCCCGGCGCGCCATCACCGTTTCCGATTATGCCCGGCGTACCGCAAGCGGCGGGCTGATCGGGTTTTTCAAGAACCGCCTTACGGTCATTCCTCACGGCGTCTCCGAAAAATTTTCGCCGCTTAAAAAGGACGCCAAGCGAGGAAAATTTTTACTCGCCGTCTCGGACATCTACGTCCAGAAAAATCTCAAAAATCTTATTTATGCCATGGCGATCCTGCATTCCGATCATCCGGACCTGAATCTCAAAATAGCCGGGCACCCCGTGGACATGGAATATTTCACCGAACTTAAACAAATCGTTGCGGCGGAAAAGCTTCAGGGTAATGTTGAATTTCTGGGCAATGTCCCGTCGGAAACCCTTGTCGATCTTTACCGGCGCTGTGCCGTATTCGTTTTTCCCTCCACCGTCGAAACCTTCGGCAACCCGTTGGTCGAAGCCATGGCCTGCGGGGCGCCGATCGCCAGTTCCAATAGCGCGGCGATGCCGGAGGTTGTCGGCGACGCGGCAGTTTTTTTCAATCCGCGGGACACGCAAGACATGGCCCGGGCGATAAGGCGTTTATTGAATGATGATGTGTTGTGCCAGGATTTGAGCCGCAAGGCCGCCCAAAGGGCCAAGAATTATTCCTGGCGCGAAACCGCGCGCCAGACTCTCCAGGTTCTAAAGAACGTGGCATCCCAACAGGATTATTAACAGACCTTCCGGGATCCGGGTGAGAAAGCCGCGGAAGAGGCTTGAATCTTGTCTTCTTACCCCGGATTCCGCAAACTCGGACGAACCAAAAAATAGCCTCTAATCGTTCAAATAAGAGGGAGATATCATGCAAACCAGACTTTTCAGTATTCCCGCCGCCGCCGTTTTTAGGCCATGCGGGACGCGGAATATATAGCGAACGTCTTCATGGCCGATTCTGGAAAAAAACCCGACCCGAAAGTGGCTGTGGTCGGATGCGGGCACTGGGGCGAGAACCTGGTCCGCAACTTTCATCAATTGGGTTCGCTCGTCTGTGTTCATGACATTAAATCGAAAGTGACGGAGAAAATAACGGCCGCCTACCCCGTTCCCTCAAGCAGTTTCCAGGAGATTCTGGAGAACGATTCCATTGACGGCGTCGTCATCGCGACCCCCGCCGAACAGCATGCCGAGATGGCGGCGGCGGTATTGCGGGCCGGGAAAAGCGTTTTCGTTGAAAAGCCGCTGGCCTTGCGGGTATCGGAAGCCGAGCGTCTTTGCCAACAGGCCGGCGAGGCGGGTCTGGTGCTGATGGTCGGACACCTGCTGCAATACCACCCGGCTTTCGAAAAGTTGAAGGAAATTTGCCAGTCGGGCGCCCTCGGCCGGGTTCAGTACGTCTATTCCCACCGCCTCCACCTCGGAAGGTTCCGCACCGAGGAAAACATTCTCTGGAGTTTCGCCCCCCATGACATTTCGATGATCCTTGGCCTCTTGGGCGATGATCTAGAAAGTGTTTCCGCGACGGGACACAGTTTTTTGAACCACGACGTTGCCGACGTCACCACGACTCACCTGAAATTCACCAGCGGCCAAGCGGCTCATATATTCGTTTCATGGCTTCACCCCTTCAAGGAACAACGCCTGGTGATCGTTGGTAACGGAGGCATGGCTGTTTTCGACGATACCCTGGGCTGGCCCGAAAAGATCAGCATTTTTCCGGAGCCGGTAACGTGGAACAACGGCATACCCGTTCCCACCGAAGCCGACCGCGAAACCGTGCCGCTTGAAGAGGCTGAGCCGTTGAACCTGGAATGCCGGCACTTCCTAAATTGCGTGGAAACCGGAGAAACCCCTCGGACGGATGGCCAAGAAGGGCTTCGCGTGCTCCGGGTGCTGGATGCCGCGCAACGGTCGATCGAGTCCGGTGAAACGCTGAAATTGTCAAAGGGACGGGCAGTCTTATGAAACCCTTCATCCACGAAACCGCTGTCATCGACGAACCCTCGGAAATCGGCGAGGGAACGAATATCTGGCACTTTTGCCATGTTTCGAAAAACGCCACGATCGGCAAGAACTGCAACATTGGCCAGAACGTGTTCATCGGGGTTGAGGTGTCCATCGGCGACGGCTGCAAGATCCAGAACAACGTCAGTGTCTATGAGAGGGTCACCCTTGAAGACGGCGTTTTCTGCGGGCCGAGCATGGTATTCACCAACGTTATCAATCCGCGTTCTGAAATCAGCCGCAAGGACGAATTCAAGGACACCCTGGTGCGCCAGGGGGCTTCCATCGGCGCCAACGCCACCATCGTCTGTGGCGTCACCATCGGCCGCTATGCGTTCATCGGCGCGGGCGCCGTGGTAACGAAGGATGTTTCCGATTACACCCTGGTGGTAGGCAACCCGGCCCGCCGGACCGGATATATGTGCGTTTGCGGGGAGAAACTTCCCGAAGGCGAATGGCAAGAGGCCGGTTGTCAGGCGTGTGGCCGGGATTACCGGATGGCGAGCGGCGCCGTCGAGCCGGTTTCCGGGGAGGGACAGGCATAAAACATCAAGGCGCCTCGCCGACCGTGCCCTCGAGGCGCGGGTAAAAATCCTCCCAGGGTCAACGCCCTAAAACCCATGAACAGCGTGATGACGAACCACAGGTCAGAGGACGATGTTGACGCCGATCATGAACACCTGGGTCGCCAACGGGCGCGCGGGGGGGGCTATCTGACGGTGGCCGCCCTTTCCTACGGAGTATGGCGGAACTGGTGGGTGGCGTTCGCCTGGGCCTTGGCGGCGATGACCGCGTTGGCGGTGGAGAAAAGGGAGATGGATTAGCTTCGCCAGCGTTCCCGCCAGGCTTGAAACATCAACACCGTCCAGATGCGCGCGTCCGAGGCGGGGCTGCCCGCGAGAAGCCCCTTCCATGCCGTGCCGACGCAAGCCGGATCAAGGATACCGTCCTCGGCAAGGCGTTTTTCCGCAAGCAGTTCCTCGGCCCACTCGCGAAGCGGCCCCCGGAGCCAGTCCCCCAGAGGCAGGCTGAACCCCTGCTTCGGCCTTTCCCAGAGCCCGGGCGGCACGTATCGGGTTAGAACCTTCTTTAGAAGCCACTTTCCCTGGCTCCCCCGGAACCTGAATCTTTCGGGCAACCGCCAGGCGAAATCGAAAAGGCGGTGGTCGAGAAGCGGCTCGCGGGCCTCGAGGCTGAAAGCCATGCTGGCGCGGTCGAGCTTGGCGAGAATATCGTCCGGCAGATAGGTGACGCTGTCGAGATACATCATGCGTTCAAGAATGTTCCCGTCATCACCGTTACACCAAAACGGGGCCTTGGCTTCGTTGGCGCCGAGCACCAATGTTTCGGGATCGTCCCAGGTGCTCACCAGGCGCCGGAAAAATTCGTTGAAATCACCACTGGCGAGATTTCCCGCCAGCCAGTGCATGGTGTGCCCTTTCTGGCCGGGGGTGATTTTTTCCGGGGTCATGGAAAAAAGGACCTTCCACAAGGCAATCGGAACCGCCCTGAGCGCTCCCCCCACCAGGGGCCGGACCGAGGCCGGAATCTTCCCGAGGGTGGCCCAAAGGTCGCGGCCGCGGATATAACGGTCATAGCCGCCGAAAAGTTCATCGCCGCCGTCGCCGGAAAGCGACACGGTGACGTCGCGCCGCGCAAGTCGGGAGACAAGCGCCGTCGGAATCTGAGACGCATCGGCAAAAGGTTCATCGTACATTTCGGCCAGCCGGGGAATGACCTCCCGCGCCTCGGCGGGTCTGACGATGAGTTCGGTATGGTCGGTGCCCAGGTGATCGGCGACGCGCCTGGCATCCTGGGCCTCGTTGACGGCATCGTCTTCGAAACCGATGGTGAAGGTCCTGACAGGCCGGGAGCTTTGCGCCTGCATCACGGCGACGACGGTTGACGAGTCAATGCCGCCGGAGAGGAAGGCGCCCAGCGGCACGTCTGAAATCATCCTCAGCCCCACGGACTCCCGGATCAACGAATCGAGTTCGTCGGCGGCCTCGTCCTCGGAAACGTCCAGGAGATCGCCCCTACCCGTTTCCCGCACCTCGGCCAGGGACCAATAGGTAAGCGTCGTTTCCCGGCCGTCGGGGCCGATGGAAACGATGGTCCCCGGCATCAGTTTTTCGATGCCCTTGTAGATGGAGAATGGCGCCGGGACGTATGAATGGCGAAAGTAGGCGGCCAGCGCCCCGCGATCGATTTCCGGCGTCCAATCCGGGTGCGCGCGCAGCGCCTTGAGTTCCGAACCGAAGAGCAAAAGATTCCCCTGCCGGCCCCAGTAAAGGGGTTTAACGCCAATTCGATCGCGCACAAGATGGAGGGTCCGCTCGTTGCGGTCCCAAAGCGCGATGGCGAACATACCGATGAAACGCCGAACCGCCGCTTCCAGGCCCCAGGCCTCGATGGCTTCGAGAATGACCTCGGTGTCGCTGGAGCCGTTGAAACGGGTCCCCGCGGATTCCAGTTCCTCCTTGAGTTCGCGGAAATTGTAGACTTCGCCGTTAAAGACCATCACATGCCGGTTGCTTGCCGAAGCCATGGGCTGGTGGCCCTGGGGCGAAAGATCGATGATCGAAAGGCGGCAAAATCCAAAGGCCACCCCGGTTTCGGCGTCGACCCACGCGCCATCGTCATCGGGTCCCCGGTGTCGAAGCGTTTCGGCCATCACCCCGACTTTTTCTCGCAACGCGTCTTCGCCCGTGTTCCGGGTGAAATCGACAAACCCGGTCAGGCCACACATAATCTTTTCCGATGGTTGTTGAGGGGGGGAAGGTGGGTCATGGGCGGGTTATGGAGCGTCGCCGGGAACAATCCCGAAAAAGGAAATTCATCCGGGATAATATCTTGGCGTACGCTACTCCGTCCACTCGTGCGGGAAAAATCAAATCGACTCCCCGATCCTGCTTTCGAGGCGCGGGTAAAACGCGCCCAGGGTCAAAGCCCTAAAACCCATGAACAGGGTGAAGGCGAACCAAAGCCCGTGATTACCCATTTCCGGCGTCAACACGAAAACAACGACGGCAAACACCGCCAACGAGGCGGCCATGCCGTTGCGCATCTCGGCGGTCCAGGTGGCGCCGATGAAAATACCGTCCAACTGGAAGCTCCAGACCGAAACCAGGGGCAGCAACTGGACCCAGGGCAGGAAGGCGTAGGCCGTCTCGCGGACCTCGGGCACGGAGGTCAGGACATTGACGATCAAGACGCCCGAGGCCAGATAGAAAGCGCAAAAGGCGACGGAAAAAATCAGCGCCCAAAGGCTCGTCGCCTTGACCGCGCGGCGGAAACGGCCACGGTCCCGCGCGCCGACGGCTTCGCCGGTCAGCGCCTCGGCGGCATTGGCGAAACCATCTAGCGCATAGGCCGAAAACATCTGGAAATTCAACAGCACCGCGTTGGCGGCGAGGATGGTATCGCCCATGCGCGCGCCGATGGCGGTGACGGTGACGAAGGCGGCTTGCAGGCACAGCGACCGGATCAGGATATCGCCATTGACCCGGACCATGCGCACCAGGCGGCCGGCATCGATGATCCTTTCCCGGTGCAGATGGCCGCCGATGCGCTTGAGGTTTCGGGCCACTAGCCAAAGCCCCAGGCCGACGGCGCCGGCCTCGGAAATCAAGGTCGCCCAGGCGACGCCTTCGACCCCCCAGCCGAGGCCGATGACGAACGTGAGATCGAGGACGATGTTGACGCCGTTCATGAACACCTGGGTGGCCAGCGCGGCGCGGGTGTTCTGAATGCCGAAGAACCAGCCCAACAGGGCGAAATTCAACAGCGCCATGGGCGCGCCCCAGATGCGGATGGAAAAATAAGCGTCGGTCAGGGGCCGGACCTTGGGTCCGGGGTCGATGACCTCAAGCGACGCCCAAAGAATGGGAATCTGGACGGCGATCAGGAAGACGCCGATGGCCACCGCCAACAATCCGGCCCGGGCCAGCCAGGCGCGCACTTCGCCGGCGTCCCGGGCGCCCAGGGATTGCGCCGTCAGGCCGGTGGTGCCCATGCGCAGGAAGTTGCAGCCGTGGTAGACGACGTTGAAAATCAACGCCCCGACGGCGACGGCGCCGAGGAAATGGGGACCCGGCAAATGCCCGACGACGGCGGTATCGACGGCGCCCAGCAACGGCACCGAGATATTGGCGAGCATCACCGGCCCGGCCAACGCCCAGGTCTTTCGGTTCCAGTTTTCCGCCGCCATGCCCAGGCTGTCCTTGATGGAAACGGACGGCGGGCCGATCAGGGTCCCGCCGCCAACGCGGCCGAACCATGGCACAACGCCCTCCGGGATAACACCCCAAAATCAATAAGGAGTCAGGCCGCAAGACCCCATTACCGCCCCTTTAGCGCCCCATTAGCGACCAAGGGCCCGGCAACTTACGGCGAGAATGGCCCTTTCGCCGCCGGCCATCGCCCTGATCTCGATATCCTGGGTAGGGGAAAGGACCCGCCAAACGATATCGTCCTGTGGCGGGCACTGGCGGCCGAGGGCTTGTTTCAAGGCCTGGAAGGGGGGCCTTGAAAGGGATGCCGCTTCCGGCTCGGGGAGCCTCAGGTCCACCCACACCGCCCCGGCGCGGGTGGAGATGGCGGCGACTTGCCATCCTTTCGGAGGAGGATTTTCCGGGAAATACGCCTTCATCCGCGCCGCCGCATCCTTCAGCGCCCGGCTGGGTCCGGGGCTCGGCGGCGATTGAATGGCCATGATCGCCGCCATGAGGAGAACGAAACAGAGAACCATCAAGGGTTTGGGGCGCGGGCGCATGGGCTACTGTCGCCGTTTCCTGGGCGGCGGCGCAAGGGTCAAAAGGGCGCCTTAAGGAAAGCTGACCACCGGAAAATTCGCTGTTGACACAAAATCAAATCATTGTGCATATACACTGATAATGACCGGGAAGATGTCAAAATCGGCACGGGCGATTCTCGACGGAACCGCCGGGTGTGCCTGTCTCAGTCTGCGCGGCGCGGCGCGCGCGGTGACCCAGATGTATGACGAAATCCTCAAGCCCAGTGGCCTCAAGGCGACGCAGTTTTCCGTCATGGCGGCGGTGGCGATGGAAGGCCCGGCTTCCATGACCGTGATTTCCAACGCCCTGGTCATGGACCGCACGACCCTGACCCGAAACCTGAAGCCGCTGATGGGCCGGGGGTTGATAAAATCCAGCAAGGGCCAGGACCGCCGCCAACGGCCCATTGAAATCACCTCCAAGGGCGAAACGGTTTTGGCCGGCGCCCTGCCGCTCTGGAAACAAGCCCACGACCAAATCGTCACCGGCGTCGGGTTTGCCCGCTGGCAGGGAATGGTCCGGTTGTTGGGGGAAACGATCAATCTTTCTCACTAGAGCATGATGCATTTAGGATGGCTTATGTTTCATGCTCTATCTTATTGATATTACGCAAATTCGTCGTCGCGGATTGATTCAATCTGCTCGGGATTTGCGCTAAGCGCTCGCCTGACACAGGCCACTGGCGTCGGGGCGGCATATTGTGGTAATAGACATGTCCATGACTGGCGGGGGGTCTGTGTAAAAGCGGCTCGCCGCCGGTTTTTTTTGGGCCACGTCACGG
>JADFMB010000119.1 GCA_022564115.1 Pseudomonadota bacterium | reverse complement strand
CGAAAGCGTCCCCGAAAGAAATCGGCAAGGACGACGAGGCCGCGGCCACGGACCTTGCAGGCGATGTCATGCCTGAAGACACCGAAAAGCCCCAGGAAAGCGAGAAGGGCGACTAAACCGGAAAAGGTGTTTTCATGCAGCGGCGTAAAGGTATTTTTGGAGATCTACGCCCCTGCATTCGAGTCGCTTCCGGGCGCCGCCCGAGCCCTGGCGTCAACCGCCGGCGGGGAATGAAATGATTCGTCAGTTTGAACTCGTTGAACGGGTCAAGAGTTATGATCCGGGAGCCGATGAAGACGCCCTCAATCGCGCCTATGTCTTCGCCATGAAGGCGCACGGTTCCCAGACCCGCGCCTCGGGGGACCCCTATTTCTCGCATCCGCTGGAAGTCGCCGGGATATTGACCGAGTACAAGGTCGATTTTGCTTCGATCATCACCGCGCTCCTCCACGATACCATCGAAGACACGGAAACCACCCTCAAGGAAATCGAGAAACATTTCGGCAAGGAGGTCGCCCTCCTGGTCGACGGCGTGACCAAGCTGACGCGGATCGAGTTCCAGTCCGATCAGGCCAAGCAGGCGGAGAACTTCCGTAAATTCGTCCTCGCCATGTCCGAGGACATCCGGGTCCTGCTGGTCAAGCTGGCCGACCGGCTGCACAACATGCGAACCCTTCATTACATCGACGATCCGGAAAAACGCCGCCGCATCGCCATGGAAACCATGGATATCTACGCGCCCCTGTCGGAGCGCATCGGCATCCAGGGAATGAAAAGCGAGCTCGAGGACCTGGCGTTCCAGGAACTGAACCCGGAGGCCCGCAAATCGATCCTAAAAAGGCTGGAATTCCTGCGCCAGAAGGGCGGTGACATCGTGCCGCGCATCATCAAGGAATTGGAAAAGACGCTTGCCGACAACGGCATCAAGGCCAGCATTTCGGGGCGCGAAAAGACCCCCTATTCGGTGTGGGACAAAATGCAGCACAAGGATGTCGGTTTCGAGCAGCTTTCCGACATCATGGCCTTTCGGGTGGTCGTCGATACCGTCGAGGACTGCTACCGCGCCTTGGGCGTCGCCCACGGCGCCTATCCGGTGGTCCCCGACCGTTTCAAGGATTACATCTCGACGCCGAAGCCGAACGGCTACCGGTCGCTGCACACCGGCGTTTTCGGGCCCGAACGCCAGCGCATCGAGATGCAAATCCGGACCGCAGAAATGCACGACGTGGCCGATCACGGCCTGGCGGCGCATTGGAACTACAAGCAGGGAACCGTCGAGACCGAAGGCCTTCAATACCGCTGGTTGCGCGAGCTCCTGGACATCATCGAGCACGCCGCCGGACCCGAAGAGTTCCTGGAGCACACCAAGCTCGAGATGTTCAAGGACCAGGTTTTTTGTTTCACGCCGCGCGGCGACCTGATCAACCTGCCCCGCGGCGCGACCCCGGTCGACTTCGCCTACGCCGTCCATTCGGAAGTCGGCGACCACTGCGTCGGGGCCAAGATCAACGGCCGCATGATGCCGCTCCGCAGCGAGCTTCGCAACGGCGACCAGGTCGAGATCGTCACCTCGAAGGCGCAGACGCCGTCGCCGACGTGGGAACGGTTCGTGGTCACCGGCAAGGCCCGGGCCCGGGTGCGCCGGTTCGTCCGCCTCCAGGAACGCGACGAATACGTGAAGCTGGGCCGCGCCATGCTGGACCGGGCCTTTCACGCGGAAGGCTACGAAATTTCCAACAAGGCGCTCCGCGAAGTCTTAAAGGTATTCAACCACACCAAAGTCGACGACCTGTGCGCCGACGTCGGCGCCGGCCATCACACCGGCCGCGAAGTGGTGGAAGCCGTGTTCCCGGGAACCCGCGACAAGGCCGACAACGACAAGGTCGTGCCGCTGGCCCGGGCGCGGGGCAAGCAGGGCAAGGACGACGGCCAGGGCGGCGTTTCCATCAAGGGCCTGATCCCCGGCATGGCCGTTCATTTCGCCGACTGCTGCCATCCGCTGCCGGGGGACCGTATCGTCGGCATCGTCACCACCGGCGAGGGCGTCACCATCCACACCATCGACTGCGAGACCCTGGAGGAATTCGTCGACGCGCCGGAACGCTGGCTCGACGTCTCGTGGGACGTCGGCAACAAGGCGCCCGACATCCACGTCGGCCGCGTCCACCTGACGGTTCTCAACGTGCCCGGCAGCCTCGGCGAACTGTCGACGGTGATCGCCAGGAACGACGGCAATATATCGAACCTGAAGATCACCGGCCGCTCGCCGCAGTTCTTCGACATGCTGATCGATATCGAGGTCCGCGACGTCAAGCATTTGACCAACGTTATCGCCGCCCTTCGCGCCAACCCGGCCATCAATTCGGTCGAGCGCGCGCGCGGCTGAACGGCCAAGAATGTTCAAGCGCCGAAACCGGAAAACCCTGGGCGACAAGATCCAGGGCTTCTTGTGGCCCGCCATCGGCTGGCGGCGGGCGTGTTCCTATACCATGCACCGGCTGGCCCGGCTTCCCGGCTCGGCCTATTCCATCGCCGGCGGCTTCGCCTGCGGGGCGGCGATGTCGTTTACGCCGTTCGTCGGCCTGCACTTCGTGGTGGCGGGAATCCTGGCATGGGCCTTCCGCGCCAACATCATCGCCTCGATCATCGGCACCGCGGTCGGCAATCCGTGGACGTTTCCCTTCATCTGGACGTGGCTTTACCAGACCGGCACCTGGATGGTTTCCGGCGAACGGCTGGAAACCGCGGCGAAGCCGGAATTCAGCAAAATTTTCGGCCATATTCTGCAGGCCCTGGTGAGTTGGGACATCCCCTATCTTCTCGAAACGTCGGCGCCGGTGTTCTGGCCGATGTTTGTCTCGAGCCTGCCGACGGCTTTTGTCGTATGGTGGGTTTTCTATTTGCCGTTAAAATATACGATTCAAGGCTACCAGGATCGCCGTTTCCGTAAACGTAGCCGGACCCCGGCGGGAAATGAGGAATCTTAAGTCATGAAACGCGATCTTCGCCTTGGTGTGAATATCGACCACGTGGCGACCATCCGCAATGCGCGGGGCGGCGGCCATCCGGACCCCGTCCATGCGGCCAAGGCGGCCGAAGCCGCCGGCGCCGACGGCATCACGGCGCATTTGCGCGAGGACCGGCGTCATATTTCCGACGACGATATCAGCAACCTGATGGCCGCGATCAGGGTGCCCCTGAACCTGGAAATGGCGGCGACCGAGGAAATGCTCGGCATCGCGCTCCGCCACAAGCCCCACGCCGCCTGCATCGTGCCGGAAAAACGCCAGGAAAGGACCACCGAGGGCGGGCTCGACGCGGCCGGCGGCGTCGACCAACTGGCGCCCTACGTGACGGCGTTGAAGGAGGCCGGAATCAGGGTGTCGCTGTTTATCGAACCCGATCGGGCGCAACTGGAAGCCGCCGTCAAGTTGGGGGCGCCGGTGGTCGAACTGCATACCGGGGCCTATTGCGAGGCCAGGGGCGAAGAGCGCGAAAGGCAATTCCGGCGCCTCGACGAGGCCGCCCGGACGGCGGAGGAATTGAGACTGGAGTGCCATGCCGGGCATGGACTGACCTTCGATACCGTCGGCGCGGTGGCCGCCATCCCGACCATCGTCGAGCTCAACATCGGCCATTTCCTGATCGGCGAGGCCATCTTCGGCGGCCTGGAAAGCGCCATCAAGCGCATGCGGGCGCTGATGGACAAGGCGCGCGCCGAAGCCAGCGGCGAGCGCTCGGCGTGACCCAAGAGACGCGAAAAAGAATTAACCCGTCTTTTCTTTTTTCTTCGAGTCTTTGTGGTGAAAAAATCAAGAGGCGGCGACGGGCGCATCCCTGATTGGGACATAAAAAAAAGTTTGCCTAAGGAGACCTACATTGATCATCGGCATCGGAACCGACCTCTGCGACATCCGGCGCATTGAAAAGGCCCTGCAACGGTTTGGGGGGCGCTTCATCGAACGGCTTTACGCCGAATCCGAACAATCCAAGGCCGAGCGCCGCTCCCGGCCGGCGGCGTCCTATGCCCAGGGCTTCGCGGCCAAGGAGGCCTGCGCCAAGGCGTTGGGGACGGGTTTCCGCCAAGGCGTTTTCTGGCGCGACATGGTGGTCGCCAACCACGCATCAGGACAGCCCTACATGATGCTTTCCGGGGGTGCCCAAAGGCGCCTGCAAAGCCTGGTGCCCCCGGGGATGGAGGCCCGCATCGACGTTTCCCAGACCGACGAATACCCAATGGCCCAGGCGGTGGTGGTGATCTCCGCTTTGCCCCAGGGCGTTCCCCAGGACGATGCGTCTTGACAGCCGCAGGGCGGGCTGGCTTGATCGGCCGGCTAATTTCCAGGCCAAGAACCGGCAATCTTTTCAAAATCAATTCATTAACCGGCTGATTTCATGGACCACCGTAAATCGAGCGGCACCAAGGAAACGATCAAGACCGTCATCTTTGCGATCCTGATCGCGCTCGGCATCCGCACCGTGGCGTATGAGCCCTTCAACATCCCGTCCGGGTCGATGATTCCGACGCTGTTGATCGGCGATTACCTTTTCGTATCCAAGTTCTCCTACGGCTATAGCCGCTATTCGCTGCCCTTCAGCCTGCCGCTGATACCGGGACGCATCTTCTTCACCGAGCCGGAACGCGGCGACGTCATGGTGTTCAAGCTGCCGACGGACAACAGCACCGACTATATCAAGCGCATCATCGGCCTGCCGGGCGACACCGTGCAATTGCGCCAGAGCATCCTCTACATCAACGGAAAGCCCATCGAGCGTGAAAAGGTGGATGATTTCATCGACCGCTCCGGACCCAACACCTACACCCGGACGGCGCGCTATATGGAAACCCTGCCCAATGGCCGCAAGCATTACATCCTCGAAGTCACCGAAAACACCTTCTTCGACAACACGCCCGTCTACAAGGTTCCCGAAGGTCACTATTTCGCCATGGGCGACAACCGGGACCGTTCCCGGGACAGCCGGTTTCTGGACGATGTCGGGTATATTCCCCGCCAGAACCTTATCGGCCGGGCGGAGTTTCTGTTCTTTTCCGTCGACGGCACCGTCTGGGAGTTCTGGAAATGGTTGAAAACGCTACGCTTCGAGCGTTTTTTCGAGGCCATTGAATGACCAAGAGACGAGGAATGAAGATGAACCACTAAGGCACAAAGAAGAGAAAAAGAATTAATCCGTCTTTTCCTTTCTCTTTGAGTCTTTGTGGTTAAAAAACAAAAACAGGGAAACCATCAAGAGGCCCGACAGGGAACAGCATGAAGAGAAGTGGTAACGGCCCGAAGCAAACTCCATCGCCCGCCGATTTGGGCGAGCTTGAACGGGCGCTGGGCCACGATTTCAACGACCCGGACCTCCTGACCCAGGCCCTGACCCATTCCAGCGCCACGCCTGACCGGCTGCAATCCAACGAACGGCTCGAATTCCTGGGCGACAGGGTGCTGGGACTATCGTTGGCCAGGCTTCTGATCGAATCCTTTCCCGGCGAGGACGAAGGCAAGCTCGGTTACCGCTTTTCCGCCCTGGCGCGGGCCGAATCCCTGGCCCGGGTGGCCGAAAACATCGGCCTGGCGCCTTATCTCATCCTCTCCGAGGGCGAGAAGGACGGCGGCGGGCGGGACAACCCCGGCATCCTGTCCGACGCCATGGAGGCGGTGATCGCCGCCCTTTATCTCGACGGCGGCCTTGCGGCGGCGGCGGCTTTCATCGAAGGCCAATGGCGGCCGTTGATGGCCGAGGATCCGGTGCCGCCAAAGGACGCCAAGACGAAGCTTCAGGAATGGGCACAGGGCCAGGGGCTGCCGCTGCCGGAATACCGGGTCACGGCCGAGGACGGCCCGGCCCACGCGCCCCGGTTCACGGTCCGGGTGGCCCTGCACGAAATGAAACCGGCCTCGGGGCAGGGGCCTTCCAAACAGGCGGCCGAACAGGCGGCGGCCGACGCCCTGATGGAAATGTTACAAGAGGCGGGGAAGGCCGGAGGCCTGACAGGGAAAAGACAAGAGAACGAGAAATGACCGCCGACCCCGGACAACGGGCCGGTTTCGTGGCCATCCTCGGCGCCCCCAATGTCGGCAAATCGACGCTTTTGAACCGCCTCGTCGGGTCCAAGGTGTCGATCGTTTCGCCCAAGGTGCAAACGACCCGGACCCGGGTGCTCGGTATCTGCATCGAAGGCCCCGCCCAGGTCATCTTCATCGACACGCCGGGAATCTTCCAGCCCCGCCGGCGTCTCGACAGGGCCATGGTCGCCGCCGCCTGGAGGGGCTCCGCCGACGCCGACGACGTTCTTCTACTAGTAGACGCAAACCGCGGCCTCGACAGGAACAGCGCCGCCATCGCAAAAAAACTGAAGCGGGCCGAACGCAAGGTCATCCTCGCCATCAACAAGGTCGATCTGGTGAAAAAGCCGGACCTGCTGGCGCTGGCCGCCGAACTGGCCGAAACCGGGGTGTTCACCGATACCTTCATGATCTCGGCCGAAACCGGGGACGGGGTGACGGACCTGATGGCGTTCCTGGCCGGGCGCGTCCCCGCCGGCCCGTGGCTTTTTCCCGAAGACCAGATTTCCGACATGCCCGGCCGCCTGATGGCGGCCGAGATCACCCGCGAGCAGCTTTACCTGCAACTGCACAAGGAACTTCCCTACGCCGCCGCGGTTGAGACCGAAAGCTGGAAGGACCAGGACGACGGCAGCGTGCGCATCGAACAGGTGGTGTATGTGGAGCGCGGCTCGCAGAAGGCCATCGTGCTGGGCAAGAAAGGAAGCCGCATCAAATCCATCGGCGAAGCGGCCAGGAAGGAGCTGGAGGAAATCTTCGAGCGCCGGGTGCACCTGTTCCTGTTCGTCAAGGTCCGGGACAACTGGGGCGACGACCCCGAGCGCTACCGGGACCTGGGCTTGGATTTCAACGCTTGAGGCCCGTCAAACAAGCCGGAAAATGACAATCAGTTCCCCGGTGGGTTGGACCGCGGGATCGACGTCGTGGTGGAAAATCATGGCGGCGATTTTACCCTCGAAATGATCGAGGATTTCCTTCGTGGTCTTGTAGTAGGTGGCATCCAGGAAGGAGTCACCCTCGCGTTTTTTTCTTTCCTCAAGGGTATATTGGTTCATGTTTATGCCGATGGCGATAGTGGCGCCGGGCCGGGCGACACGGACGATTTCATCGCAGACGCGCCTGACGTCCTTGCTGTAGGTGAGGGTCCAGCCGACGACGATGACATCGAAACGGTCCGCGTCATAAGGCATGTCGTGCATGTCCCCCAGGTCGACGAGGGGATTGTAGGAAATCAGGTCGAGACCCCGGATCCGGTCGGCGGCGAACCCCAGCCCCAGGAGGGTGAAAAGCTCGGCCTCGGTGCGCGGTCCGACGGTCAGGATGTCCAGGTCGGAAATGTTTTGGCGTATGGTGTCGATGCTCAACAGCGGTCCGATCAGCCGGTCAACCCGGTCCAGGCCCAGGTTTTGCCGCATGCTTTCGATGTTGTAATCGACGACGTCCTTGGCCACCGTCTCGCGGTGGCCGCGGAAGGTCCGGATGTCCTCGTTTTTCAATTCCTCAAGCCGGGCGGTGGCGAGGAATATCCGGGCCCACGGAATTTCCATCAACAACTCAGGCCTAGCCCTGATTTCATCGAGGACGCTTTCCAACTCGTCGGGGAAAAACTCCCATTCGTTTTTCGGCGGGTTCGGGTTTTCGGTCATCGCGGGGCTGAATTTAACTAGGTCCTGAAGATGACCATCAAATCGCCGGGCTTGGAGCGCAACGACGGATGCACGTCATGGCGGAAAAAGACGGTTCCGACATGGCCTTCGAACAGGTCCAGGATTTCTTCGGTGGATTGAAAAGTGGTCAGGCCATCCGGGGTCCGGCCCCCCGGCGCGTAATCGGCCCCGACGGCAATGTATCTGCCGGTCCCGGACACCCGCATGACCTCGTCGGCGACCGCCCGGATGATGGCGATCCCGAGGCCGCCTTCGCCAACATCGCCCGCGCGCTCCGGCCCGGCGGCCGCCTGGCGTTCGTGTGCTGGCAGGCGGTCGCGCTCAACCCCTGGGTTTCCGTTCCCCTCGCGGCGGTGCGTCCCCTGGTGCCCGACTTCGAGCCGCCCGATCCCGAGGCCCCGGGCCCCTTCGCCTTCGCCGACGGCGAGCGGGTCGAGGGCATTCTCACGGCGGCGGGCTTCAGCGACGTGACCCTCGAGCCCCACCAGTCGGCCTTGGGCGTGGGCGAGGGCGACCTCGACGCCTGCGTCCAGGGCATCCTCAAGCTCGGTCCGGTCTCGCGCCTGTTGCGCGAGGCCAGCGACCAGACCATCGCGGCGGCGGCCGCGGCGGTCCGCGACGCGGTCGCCCCCTACCACACCGGCGAAACCCTGAAAATGGACTCCGCCGTCTGGATCGTCGGCGCGCGGGTCTAACCCTCCAGCCCCATGAGGGCGCGGGCGAAGGCGTTGCCTCGAAGGGGCGCAGGTCGTCGACGCCCTCGCCGACGCCGACGGCGTGGACCGGCAGGCCGAAACGCTGGGCCAGGGCCACCAGCACGCCGCCGCGCGCGGTGCCGTCGAGTTTGGTGACGCAGAGGCCGGTTACCC
>JADFMB010000118.1 GCA_022564115.1 Pseudomonadota bacterium | reverse complement strand
CGCCCGTACTAAAGGCTAAGAACGGACACGACGTCGAATGTCGGGTCTTGGCTGAGGGTGTTGAAGAAGTCCCGACGGCCAGAATTTTTGAAACAATGATTCAAAGTCCGGGGCGATGGTGTATCAATGTTGCTTCAAGCTCAGCCTACAGGAACGACAGTTGCACAAAATCCGTCGGCTCCGACTTCTTCAACAGCCTCGGCCAAAACCGGACTCTACTTGGCAATTAATCAGTCCAGAATTTTGGTATCGAGATACCTTCGGATGGGAGCTGTCCACTGCATAAGAAGCAGCATTGTGAGGCGCGTTGGGCGAACAGCCGCTTTGGATCCGCAAACGGACCATGGACACCAACATATTCAAGGAATGCGCGTGGCACATTTGCGCTACTCGGCTGGGCGGGAATCTGACTCTGCGTCATCCAGTTCCGGCTGATGCCGTATTGAAATCGAACGACGCCCGTCACCGATAAATCTTTCCAGTTCTGTCATCTCATCACCGGTGCGACAACGTCCTGGAAACTCGAATTCCGCTAAAGAGGTTGTACCGGTCACTGGCGAGATTGCCGTCCCGATTTGCCGATCGAACGAGGATTGGCGTATCGTCGTAGGAACCCCCGCGCAATATTCGAATCTGGCAAACTCCACCACGCGTCCAAGCGCTCCCGTCGCTCGGCGCGCCCACGTAATTGGAATGCCAGCAATCCTCGACCCATTCGTAGACGTTGCCATTCATATCGTGAAGGCCGAAGGCGTTCGGCGTAAAACTTCCGACGGGCGCCGTCAAATCGTCATCCCATACGCTCCCGCAACCGTCACAGTTGGCATAACCGGAGCCGACCGAATCGCCCCACGGAAACATCGTCCGCGTCCTGGCGCGCGCCGCGTATTCCCACTCGGCTTCGCTCAACAGCCGGTACGTCTTACCCGTCTTGCGGCTCAACCACTTCACATAAGTCTTGGCATCCTGCCACGAAACGTGGACCACCGGGCGGTCGCGGCGGCCCCAGCCCAGATCATCGGGCCGATAGCCGTTGCAACCACCGTCCGACACGCAAGTAGTCCACTCGTCGAACGTGACCTCGAATTTCCCGATTGCGAACGCATAGTCTATGCGAACGGTACGGATCGACTTCTCGGAAAAATAGCCGACCCCCTGCAGATCACCCATGCGGAAACTTCCCGGCGGGACGACCACCATTTCGGGACAGTAATCGCAATCCTTGAAGGTGTCGCCGAGCTTGGGGGTAACGCCCGTGGCCAACGGCGCAAACGCGTTAACGTTGGCGATGCCAACGAGGAGGATGATCAAGCCGCGGACCCGCGCGGGCTACCATGGGAAATACCGTAGGACGGGACCGGTCCATTCGCGGCAATGTCTCCTCAACCGTCCTCGACGATTTCGTCCCCTTGCGTTTCGGCAAGCTGCCAGCCGTTCCGGGCTCGGCGCCACAATTCGTAAGCACCGAGGGCGACAACCACGGTCGCCAATATCGGGCGCGGAATTCCCCCCATCATGAACAGCGGCACGGATACCGCGAAGCACGCAGCCGGCATATAAAAAAGCGTCCATTTGCGCTTGGCCCGGTGCGCCTGGAACAGTGGATAGGCGGCGGAGAAGATCGCGACGATCAAGAAAAACAGCGACCACGGCCGGGTGAAGAAGGGGCTTATATCGGTGGTGATCGCCATCGCCCGGGCAAGGTTCAATTCGGCGATGTTGCCAAGCACCACGCCCAGGATCATCGGCGCCAGCGGGAACCCGAACTGTCGCATGACGAAACCGAGGATGCCGAACCACAGCAAGGTCCAGAGGTCGAACTCGACATTGTTGATGGCGAAAACGCCGATGCCGCAGAAGCCCAATATGACCGCCGCCAGCATGTACATGCGGATCTTGGTGACCAGAACGAAGACCCGGAGCATGAACGACTGCAGCCCGAGCATCATGAAGGTGGCCACGAAGAAGGCGATGAAGATGGAATAGGCGAGCACCGGCTCTTCGGCGATGAAGGTCGGGCTGGGCACCACGTCGTGGATCAGGAGCGCGCCCAGCATCATCGCCGCGGTCACGTCGCCGGGGATGCCCAGCGCCATCAGCACGATCAGCGCGCCGCCCTCGACCGCGTTGTTGGAGCTTTCCGGCGCGATGATGCCCTCGGGCGTGCCGGTGCCGAATTTCTCGGGCGTCTTGGAGGCCTTCTTGGCCTGGTCGTAGGCCAGGATGTTGGCGACCGAGCCGCCGGCGCCGGGCAGGATGCCGGTGAACACGCCGATCAGCGACGAACGGACGACCACGGCCCAGTGTTTTGCGAGCACGCGTATTGCGGCAAGATGCTCGATCTTGGCGTGAACGGTTCCTTTTTCGGTCAGCGATTTTTTCGCCGCCTCCGGGTCCCGCACGTCGCGCAGAAGCTGGCTGAAGGCGAACAGGCCGATCAGCACGGCGATGAAATCGAATCCCTGAAGCAGCGCATCGTTGCCGAAATTGAAGCGCGCCATGCCGACGGCCTCGTCCTCGCCGACGGTCCTGGCCAGCAAGCCGACGGCGCCGGCGATCAAGCCCTTTACCAGGCTGCGTCCCGACAGGCTGGCGGTGATGGTCAACGCGAACATGACCAGCATGAAGTAGTCCCAAGGGTTGAACTCGAGCCCGATGCGCGCCAACTGCGGCGCCAGGGTGACCAGGAGCACGGCGCTGATCATGCCGCCGGAGAACGACGACCACACGCCGATCCCCAGCGCCAGTCCGGGCCGGCCCTGGCGCGCCATGGGGAAGCCGTCGAAGGTCGTGGCCACCGAGGAGGGCGTGCCCGGGATGCCGGTCAGGATGCCGGCCATCAGTCCGCCCGAAAGGCCGCCGACCAGCACGCTGACCATGGTCGCCAGCCCCTGCGGCGCCGGCATGCCGAAGGTGAACGGCAGCGTCAACACCACCGCCATGGCGATGGTGAAGCCGGGGATGGCGCCGGCGATCAGGCCGCCGGCAACGCCGACCATCATCAGGGTGATGGTCTTGATGTTTCCAAGCTCGACAAAAGCCGCCAGGATGTTTTCGATGATCACTTCGGCTTTCCCTTAGAAGTAGCCGAGGATCATGCCCGGCGGCAGCAGGACGCCGAGGCCGAAGGTGAAAAGGCTCCACATGCCGCCGATGGCCACCAGCGCGACGGCGGCGTGGAGCATCAGGTTTTTCCGGTCCCAGCCGCCCAATACGTTCAACAACACGAAAACGAAGGAAACGCCGCCGATCAACATGCCGAGCACGGGGAGCGTCGCCAGGTAGACGAAAAACAGCCCGAAACACCAAAGCGGATTGCGCCAATAAAGGACCCAGCCCCGGATTCCGGGCTCGCGGGCGGTGTCTTCGGGTTCCGTTTCTTCCGAGCCCTGGCGCAAGGACTGAACGAGATAAATCACCGACAGAAACGACAAAACGCCGAGGACCACCCGGGGCCAGGTGGACGGCATCAACACCCCGTAATCGGGCTGGCGGATGTCGAAGGTGGCCCAGAAGAAGACGCCACAGAAAACGAGCAGCACGATGGCAATGACGGCATCGCGGTTAAGACGGTCCATGGCGGCCTCGTGTCGGGTGGGAACCGAAAACGGCCCGGACCGGCGTTACAGTCCGGGCCGCTTTGCAGCGGTTTTACGACGTGTTTTTATTTTTTGTACATGCCGATCTTGATGGCCACCTTTTCATAGTCCTTGTAGGTCTTTGCCACCCACTCGCGGTAGCCCTTGGGCCCGACCCAATTGATGTCGGTGCCCTTGGCGTCCATCTGTTTCAACAGGTCGGAGTCCTCGGCGGCCTGCTTGAAGACGCCCGACCAGTATTCGAGGATGTCCTTGTCGGTGCCCTTGGGCGCGACGATGCCCCGTTTCAGGGCGAACACCATGTCGACGCCCAATTCCCTCATGGTCGGCATGTTCGGCAGGTGCTTGGAGCGTTTTTCGGCGGCGATGGCATAGCCCTTGAGGTCGCCGTTCTCCAGGTACTTGCGGCCCGAGGCCACGTTGAGCACGCCGAGCTGGATGGCGTTCGACAGCAGCGCCGTCATCCGCTGCCGGGTGCCGTCGAACGGCACGTACTTGAACTTCATGCCGGTCAGGTCCTCCATGATCAGCCACATGAACTGGCTGGTGGAACCGAAGGTGGCGCCGGTGAGGATGGTGCCGGGCGCGGCCAGCGCCGCCTTCTTGAGCTCGGCGAACGTGTTCCAGGGCGCCTGGCCCGACGCGCCGACGATATCGGGCGTCGAGGTCAACAGCGCCACCGTCTCGAACTCCCCGAAGTGGAACTTGATGCGGCCGTTGAGATAGTTGGTGATGGCGCTCTGGTGGATGGCGAACAGGGTGCAGCCGTCGGGCTTCGACTTGGCCGCCGCCTTGGCGCCCTTGTTGCCGCTTTGCCCGGGGATGGTCACCACCTTGATCTTGGATTTGACGTCGAGCTTCTGGATGGTCTTCTCGAAAATCGAGAAGAGGACGTGGGTGCCGCCGCCGGCCTTCCACGGCACGATCAGCTTGGCGGTGGAGCATTTCGGCGCCATCGGGCCCGCTTCCGCGGCCCCGGGGGCAAACGCCAGGGCCGCCGCACCGATGGCGACGCCGGCGATAAGACTGTGGAATAGTCCCTTTTTCATTGGGTTCCTCCCTAAGGAAATCAGCTTGTTTTCAAGGGAATGGCGGTAAATGCGCCCAAAGAACGATGCGTTATTTTGACCGCATCTCCCCCATCCCCTGGTAATCGCGGACAAGAGTAAACCAATCCAAATTGCAAGGCCAGCCCAACGTTAAGGCCAAAATTTCCGCCGCTGGACGGCTTTTTTCAAAGGCGGTAAGATATTTTCTTAAGATATATCAACCGTCGCTGAATTAAGGCGAAACGACAAGGAACCCGGGGATGAGAAACCTTGAACTGCCCGGCCGGTCCGCCGTCCTGGGAACGGAGGGCATGGCGGCAACATCGCACCCGCTGGCGACGGCGGCCGCCCTCAACGTCTTGCAGTCCGGCGGCAACGCCATGGACGCGGCGGTGGCGGCGTGTGCCGTGCAGTGCGTGGTCGAGCCCCAGTCCACGGGCATCGGCGGCGATTGCTTCGTGCTCTATTCGCCCAAGGGCGGCGACGGCATCATCGCCTATAACGGCTCCGGCCGGGCGCCGGCGGCGGCGACGCCGGAATGGTTCGCCGAGAACGGCATCGAGGAAATCGGCGAACACTCAGCCCACGCGGTCACCGTGCCCGGCGCCGTCGACGCCTGGTGCCGGCTGATCGAAGACCACGGCACGATGAGCCTCGGCGAACTTCTCCAGCCGGCAATTAGATACGCCCGCCACGGGCATCCCGTCCACGACCGGGTGGCCTTCGATTGGCGGCGGTTCACGGAGTTGCTGAACAAGGACCCGGGGGCGGCGCGTATCTACCTGCCGGGCGGCGAGGCGCCCAAGGCCGGAAGCCTGCATTTGCAGCCGCAATTGGCGGCGACGCTGGAAAAAATCGCCGCCGACGGGCGCGACGCTTTCTATACCGGGGCCGTCGCCGAGGACATCGTCGGCCACCTGCAAAGCCGGGGCGGCGCCCATACGCTCGACGATTTCGCCGCCGCCGCCGGGGAATACGTGGACCCCATCAAGACCTCCTATCGCGGTTATGACGTTTACCAATGCCCGCCCAACGGCCAGGGGGTGATCGCGCTGTTGCTGTTGAACATCCTCGGCCCCATGGGCCTGGACAAGCTCGACCCCCTGTCGCCGGATCGCCTGCACCTGTGCATCGAGGCGTCCCGGTTGGCGTACGCGGAACGCGACGCCGTGGTCTCCGACCCGGACCAGGTGGACGTGCCGGTGGAGAAACTTCTGTCGGCCGAATTCGCCACCGAACTGAGGGATAAAATCATACCGACACAGGCCATGGACGCGCCGCCGCCGGCCGCCCTTGCCGCCGCCAGCACCGTCTACCTTTGTGTCGTCGACAAGGACCGCAACGCCGTCAGCTTCATCAATTCGCTATTCGACAACTTCGGCTCCGGGCTGGTCGGGCCGGAATCGGGCGTCCTTTTGCAAAACCGGGGCGTTAGCTTCAACCTGGATCCGGGCCATGCCAACTGCATCGCCGCCAACAAAAGGCCCATGAACACGATCATGCCGGGGATGGTGGTCAAGGACGGCAAGACGGTGATGCCGTTCGGGGTCATGGGCGGCCAGTATCAAGCCTTCGGCCACATGTATTTCCTGACCAACCTGTTCGAGCACGGCCTCGACCTTCAGGAAGCCATGGACCTGCCGAGGCTGTTTCCGGCGCTCGACGGTCCCGTCGAGATCGAAAGCGCCATGCCCGCCGAAACCGTCAAGGGCCTTCAGGCCATGGGCCACAAGACCCAGGCCACGGCAAAGCCCATCGGCGGCGCCCAGGCGATCCGGATCGATTGGGACGAAGGCGTGCTGACCGGGGCCTCGGAACCACGCAAGGACGGCCAAGCCCTCGGCTATTAGGCGCTTGCTTTGGGGGCGCGGCCTAAAACAGGCCCTCGATCATCCCCTCTTTATTGAGATGGATGGCATTGGCCGCCGGCACCCGGGGCAAACCCGGCATGGTCATGATATCACCGCAGACGACGACGACGAACCCGGCGCCGGCCGACAGCCGGACCTCGCGGATCGGCACCACGTGCCCCGAGGGCGCGCCCTTCAGGTTGGGGTCGGTGGAGAAGCTGTACTGGGTCTTGGCCATGCACACGGGCAGGGTGCCGTAATCCTCCTGTAAATCCGCGAACTGGTTGCGGACCTTCTTGTCGGCGATGATGTCGTCGGCCCCGTAGAGCTTGGTGGCGATCGTCTTGACCTTGTCCCAGAGCGCCATCTTGTCGTCGTAGAGGGGCGCGAACTGATGCGTGTTCTTGTCGGCCAAGTCGGCCACATGGCGGGCCAGGTCCTGGGTGCCGGCCGAGCCGTCGGCCCAATGGGTGCATTCGATGACCTCGACGCCGAGGCCCTCGAGGCCTTCGCCGATGGCGGCGACTTCGGTATCGGTATCGGCGGAAAACCGGTTGACGGCGACCACCGTCGGAACGCCGAAGGATTTGACGTTGTGAACGTGGCGCGCGAGGTTGTCGCATCCTTTGTTGACGGCATCGGCGTTCTCGGTCCCGATATCGTCCTTGCCGACGCCGCCGTGCATCTTCAGCGCGCGGACGGTGGCGACGATGACGGCGGCGCTGGGGTTCAGCCCGGCCAGGCGGCATTTGATGTTGAAGAATTTTTCCGCCCCCATATCTGCCCCGAATCCGGCCTCGGTCACCACATAATCTGCCAGTTTGATGGCTATCTTATCGGCAATGATTGAGCTGTTTCCATGAGCAATGTTGCCAAATGGGCCCGCGTGGACAATGCACGGTGTGTTTTCGAGTGTCTGAATGAGATTCGGCTTAATCGCGTCTTTGAGTAACACGGTCATCGCGCCAGCACATTTCAGATCTTCCGCCGTGACCAGCCCCCCATCTCGATCGGTTGCGACAACCATTCTGCCGAGCCGGATTCGCAAATCACCCAGATCTGAGGCAAGTGCAAGGATTGCCATGACTTCAGAAGCTGGCGTTAGATCAAAACCTGTCTCGCGTATCGGCTCATTTCGTTTCCCGCCGAGTCCGACGACAATCTGACGCAGCACCAGATCGCTGAGATCTATCACCCGCCTAAGAATCACCTTCGACGGATCGATATTGAGTTTGTTTCCGTGGTGTAGATGGGCATCCAAGAACGCGGCAAGGAGATTGTGAGCGGTTGAAACGGCGTGCATGTCGCCGGTAAAGTGAAGATTCAGATCATCCGCCGGAATGACTTGGGCATAGCCCCCGCCGGCCCCGCTGCCTTTTATTCCGAAGACAGGTCCCATTGACGGTTGACGAATACAGGCAATCGCTCGCTTCCCGATTCGATTCAACGCCATGCTCAGCCCAATCGTCGTCACGGTTTTTCCTTCTCCCAGCGGCGTCGGTGTCATGGCGGTGACAAGGATATACTTGCCGGATGGGTCGTCCGCGAGTCGAGGTAGGACATCGAGCGAAATTTTCGCCTTGTCGTTTCCATAAGTCTCGATCTCATCCCCTATCAGCCCCATTCCGCGAGCGATGTTGGCGATTGGTTCCTTGTATGCTGACCGTGCAATTTCCCAATTACTTCTCATTAAGTTCCCCCTGAAATGCTTAACGTTTTCCATACTTTCGGCTATACTCAGCAACCTGTTCAAAAATATCAACCCCCTTCATCATGTCCGAACCGTCGTTTTCGGCGAGCTCATTGATAATGCCCGAGATCCCTTTGCCCGGTGCCTTCATGCCGTAGTCAATCGTCGGATCGAGCACTGCTACATCAAGTCCGTGTTCCATCGCAACATGCAGGTATGCTCGGTTGATAGCAACGCGGTTCGGCATCATGTATAGACGAGGCAACCGCAAACGGGCTAGCAGCCCGCTCTACTTGAAGCAGTTCATTCATCGTCCAATAAATTCGGGGAATCTGCGCGTGGACGCTCTCTCCGATAAACCCAGTAGTCATTGGAAATTTCTACACCGATAGGGTATCCTATAGACGAGTATCAAAGTCAATACATTTCCGCCCGGTGTAATGACGCATAAGCGTTAGCTGATTTAATTATCTTGCGTAGAAAGGCGATGGTGACTAAATGGTCGGAGCGATTGCAGGCGACATTATCGGTTCTGCTTACGAAGTTTACCCCATAAAGACGACTGAATTCCCGCTTTTTAAT
>JADFMB010000117.1 GCA_022564115.1 Pseudomonadota bacterium | reverse complement strand
TGACCACCGCGACCGTGCTCACGGGGCCGTTCGTCGAATTCGACGACGAGGCATTGTTTCAACTCGCCCACGGCCGCAAGGAGTCCCTCTGGCGGACGTTGCAAAAACGCCGGGACGAAAAACCGGAATTCGCCGCCGCCCGGGAAACCCTCGGCCACCTCTTGGCCGCCGCCGACCGGACGCCCCCATATGAATTCTATGCAAGCCTGCTGGGCTCCGGCGGCGGGCGGCGCGACCTTATCGCCCACCTTGGACCCGAGGCGGGCGAGCCCATCGACGCGTTCCTGAGCCTGGCGCTGGATTTCGAACGCGACCATCAGCCGTCGCTGGAAGGATTCCTGCACTGGCTGGAATCCGGCGAGACCGAGGTCAAGCGCGAGATGGAAAGCGGCCGTGACGAGGTCCGGGTGCTGACCGTTCACGGCGCCAAGGGCCTGGAGGCGCCGATCGTGTTCCTGCCCGATACCTGCTCTCTGCCCGGCGAAAGGATGGACCCCCATATCCACTGGGCCGGGCCAGGGGAAAGTAACGGCGGCGAGGACGGGGCCGGGGAATTCCTGCTGTGGCGCCCGTCCAAGAGGGACGAGGAAAAAATTTCCGCCGACCTGCACGAGCGGGCGCGCCGGAAGATCGAACAGGAATACCGCCGCCTTCTTTACGTCGCCATGACCCGGGCCCGCGACCGGCTTTATGTCTGCGGCTGGCACACCGGGCAAAACCGCAAGGACGGATGCTGGTACGACCTGGTGGAACCGGCGGTGCGGAAAAAAGGCGAGGAAGTGACCCTCGAAACCGGCGAAACCGTCTGGCGCCACCAAAGCCCGCAAAAGGCCAAGCCCGACGGCGGCAAGACGCCCGCCTTGGCCGCCGACACCGAAGCGCCGCCCGATTGGGCGCTCGCCCCGCCCCGGCCCGAGCCGCAACCGTCCCGCCCGCTGGCGCCGTCCAGGCCGTCGGAAGAGGACCCGAGCGTGATCTCGCCTTTAGGCGACGACGACGGGACGCGGTTCAAGCGCGGGAATTTGATCCACCGGCTGCTGCAAAGCCTGCCGGACCTTGCCCCCGGCGAGCGCCAGGCCCAGGGCCGGGCCTATCTGTCACGGCCTGTGCATGATTTGGACCCCGGGGAGCAGGACGAAATCCTGGCCGAGACCCTGGGCGTCCTGACCCACCCGGACCACGCCGGTCTGTTCGGCCCCGGAAGCCTGGCCGAAGTGCCGATCACCGGCATCGTTGAGGGCAAGGACGGCGTCCATGTTTTGTCGGGCCAAGTGGACCGGCTGTGGGTCACCGATGAGGCCGTATGGATCATTGATTTCAAGACCAACCGGCCGCCGCCGGAAACCGAAGCGCAAGTCGATCCCCGCTACCTTCGCCAGATGGCGGCCTACCGGAACGCGCTTCGGGAAATCTATCCCGGCCGCCCGGTCCGCGCCGTTCTGTTGTGGACCCTGGGCCCTCGGCTGATGGAATTGAGCGACGCCATTTTGGACGCTTCGGCACCTTGACGCCTGGGCGGGCGCTGCTTAGATTCAACGGTAATGAAAAACAAATAAAATCCGCAATCCTGGGGTGGAAATTTTGTTCTGCGGAAATTTTGTTCTGAGGATTGATAGGATTGAATTAATGCCAAAACACGTCACCGACGATTCCTTTGCCGAAGACGTCCTGAATTCGGAAAGTCCGGTCCTTGTCGATTTCTGGGCCGAATGGTGCGGGCCCTGCCTGCAGATCGCGCCGGCGCTCGAGGAACTGGACACCGAGATGGGCGACCGGATGACGGTAGCCAAGCTCAATATCGACGAAAACCCGTCAACGCCGTCCAAATACGGGGTCCGGGGAATCCCGACCCTGATCCTGTTCAAGGACGGCGAGGTGGCGGCGACCAAGGTCGGCGCCGTGCCGAAAAGCCAACTGACCAGCTGGCTCGAATCCGTCCTCTGACGGTTTGTGATTTAACTGATTTCGGACCCCGTCCCGGTGGCGGGGTTCTTCGTTGGTGTTAAGCCTGCGCTTGTTCCTGTAATTTCCCCCGCAACTCACCCCGGGCCAGGCGCAGGACGGTGACCGAGCTTGAAAGCGCCAGGGCGGCGATGACGGCGCCGACGGCCAAATCCGGCCACCCGGTGCCGGACGCCCAGACGCCGCTCGCCGCCGCGATCACGGCGAGGTTGGCGATGACGTCGTTGCGGGTGCACAGCCACACCGAGCGCATGTTGCTGTCGCCCTTGCGGTAACGGTAGAGCAGCCCCGCCGAGGCGGTGTTGGCCAACAGCGCTAACATCCCGATACCGCCCATGATGGCGAAATCCGGCAGCGTTCCCAAGGCCAGGTGATAAACCATGGTCCCGATGACCCAGAACCCGAAACCGCCCATCGCCAGGCCCTTGATCATCGCCGCCCCGGCCCGCCAGCGGATGCTCATGCCGAGCACCATCAAGGTCATGGCATAGGTCGCGGAATCGCCAAGGAAATCCAGCGCGTCGGCCTGCAAGGCCACCGATTTCCCCCACACGCCCGCTAACATTTCGATCGCGAACATAGTGACGTTGACGGCCAGCACCGCCCACAACACGCGGCGGTATACCTTGAGAACAGGTGTATCGTCGGCGGGCGTTCCGCAACACGTGGACATGTTATGCGTCCTCCCGGTGCGGTTCGGCGACGTGTTCGATCATATCCTTAAGAATGCGATCCACGTGCTCGTCGGCGGTGGCGTAATAGACCTGCTTGCCGCGGCGCTCGGCGCGGACCAGCCGCGCCGCCTTCAACAGCCGCAGGTGGTGACTGACGAGAGAGGCGGAGACGCCCACGGTTGCGGCGATTTCGCCCACGTTGCGGGGTTTGTCCAGGCAACAGGTGACGATCCCGAGCCGCGTCGGATCACCGAGCAGGTGAAAGATTTCGGCGATTTCGACGGTTTGGTCCTCGACCACGCAAGCCTCCCTGTAAGATCACATACAATTGAACATATATTCATTTATTTGTCTAGGCCATGGAGAGAACCGGCGAGAACGATGACCGGGTCGGGGGCCGGGTCGGGAAAAGAGCGCCTACCAATCGTTGCGGAGCATCCGGAGCTTCACGAACACCGTCTTCGGGTCGGGGTCTTCGGAGATGTCGTCGAAGATTTCCCGGAGCGCCGCGATCACCGACGGGCTGTGCAGGCGGAAGAAGGTGTTGACCTCCTTTTCCTGGCCGAGCGTCGTGATCATGGCGCTGTCCGGGTTCTGGTCCCCGACCTCGGCCAAAAGCGTTTTTGCGCGCCCGTTGTCGGGCTCGCGGTCGAGAGTGAATTCAAGGTTGTTGGTGATGTAGTCGTGGCCGGGGTAGATCAGCGTCTCGTCCGGCAGTTTCGACAGTTGCGTGGCGAAGGTTTGGTAAAGCTCTTCCGGGTGGCCGCCGCCGTGGCAGTTGCCGGCGCCGGCGTTGAACAGCGTGTCGCCGCAAAAAAGCGACGGCTGGTCGGTGCGCGACAGCAGGCAGACGTGGCTCATGGTGTGGCCGGGGGTGTCCAGGCATTCCAGCTCCACCGTCTTGCCGACCTTGATCACGTCGCCGGCGCCGAGCCCCCGGTCGATGCCCGGGATGCTCCCCTTGGCGCCCGCGTGGGCCAGCAGCTTGGCGCCGGTCGCCTTAATCACCGCCTCGTTGCCGCCGGTGTGATCGCCGTGTTCGTGGGTGTTCAGCACCTGGGTGATGGACCAGCCCTTTTCCTTGGCCAGGCCAAGGCATTTTTTATGGTCCAGCGGATCGATGGCCAGGGCGTCGCCGGTTTCCGGACAGGCGATAAGGTAGTTGAAGTTCCGGTACGCGTTTCCGGTCCAGATTTGCTCGACGATCATGGGCGTTCTCCTTGTTGGACGGCTCCGAATCTACGGGTTCTCACCGCTGTCCGCCAGCACCAACCCGGCCAGATAGAGCGAGCCGGCGATCAGCACCCGGGCCGGGCCGGGTTCGATCCGGGCGATTTCGCGGAGCGCCTCTTCGAGGCTGGGGGCCGGGGTGGCGTCGAACCCCGAACTTTTGACGATCGCGGCTAGTTCATCGGCGCCGAAGGCGGCCTCGGTGCCGGGGATGTCGACCGTCCGCAGGGAAAAAAGATACGGCCTGAGCGGCTCCAGAAAGGCCGCCGGGTCCTTGGTGTTCAACATGCCGAGGATCAGGTGGAGCGGCATCCGCTCGCGCTCCGCTAGCCACGACGCCAGGGCGTCGGCGGCGCCTTTGTTGTGGCCGCCGTCCAGCCACAGGGCGAATTCATGGCTCAACTGGGCGCACAGCCCCCCGCGCCGGATCCGTTGCAGCCGCGCCGGCCATTCGACATTCCTGAAGCCTTCGGAAATGGCGTCGTCGGAGAGGGTGAACCCTTCGAGGCGGTCCAGGGCCGCCACCGCGACGCCGGCGTTATGGACCTGATGGGGGCCTTCCAGGCCGGGCCGGGACAGGTGGCGGATATGGCCGCCCAGGTTGACGGTCATTTCCTCCAAACCGAAGCGGATGGTCCAGTCCATGTCCCCGACGATCAGCGGCGCCCCCACCTCGTCCGCCTTTTCGGCGATGGCGTCCATGGCCTCGCCGGGCTGGCGGGCGACGATACAGGAAACCCCGGGCTTGAGAATCCCGGCCTTCTCGGCGGCGATCTCGGCCAGCGTATCGCCCAGGTAATGCTGATGGTCCAGGGACACCGGCATGATGACCGTGAGCGCCGCCTCGCGGATGGTGTTGGTGGCGTCGAAGCGGCCGCCGAGCCCGGTTTCCAACAGCACGACGTCGGCGGGGGTGCGGGAAAAGGCCAGGAACGCGGCGACGGTGGTGATCTCGAAAAAAGTGATCGGGCGGCCCTTGTTGGCCTCTTCGCAGACTTCCAGGATCTCGCTCAGGCTTTCGTCGTCGATGACCTGGCCGGCGACCCGGATGCGTTCGTTGAAGCGCACCAGATGGGGCGAGGTATAGACATGGACCTTGGCGCCGGCGGCTTCCAGGGCGCTTCGCATCAGCGCGATCACCGAACCCTTGCCGTTGGTGCCCGAAACGTGGACGACGGGCGGCATTTGCATATGCGGCGCGCCCAGTTCGCCCAACAGCTTCTTTGTCCGGTCGAGTTCAAGGTCGATCAGTTTCGGGTACAGGCCCTGAAGACGCTCAAGGATGGGTTGCGGGTCGGCCATGGTCCGCTAACCTGAAGAGGGAGCGCCGCCTTTTTCCGGGTCCGCCGGCGCACCGCTCCCGGCATCCGGCATCGCCAGCACCTTGCCCGGCGGCCCCTGGTTCTTGAGCAGCGACAGGACGCGGATCAATGTGTCGCGCATCTCGTGGCGGTGCACGACCATGTCGACCATGCCGTGATCCAGCAGGTATTCGGCCCGTTGGAAGCCTTCGGGCAGGGTCTCGCGGATGGTCTGCTCAATGACGCGGGCACCGGCGAAACCGATCACCGCGCCCGGCTCGGCGATGGCGATGTCGCCGAGCATGGCGAACGACGCCGACACGCCGCCGGTCGTCGGATCGGAAAGCACGACGATATAGGGCAGGCCGGCTTCGCGGACCTCGTTGATGGCGATGGTGGTGCGGGGCATCTGCATCAGCGATTGGATGCCTTCCTGCATGCGCGCGCCGCCCGACGACGAGATGACGATCAGGGCCGAGCCCTGGACCACGGCGAGGCGCGCCGCCGTCAAAATTCCCTCGCCGACGGCGAGGCCCATGGAGCCGCCCATGAAACCGAAATCGAGCGCCGCGATGACGACGCCGATGCCGCCCATCTTGCCGTGGGCGACCCTCAGCGCGTCGTCGGCGCCGGTGGCGCCGCGGGCTTCCTTTAGGCGGTCCGTATACTTGCGGCGGTCGCGGAACTTCAAGGGATCGTCCGCCGTCGGCGCCACTTCGGCGGTCTTGTATTCGCCGCCGTCGAACAGCATTTGAAGCCTGAGCCGGGCCGGCAGCCGCATGTGATGGCCGCAATGCTGACAGACGTGGAGGTGTTTCTCCAAATCCCGGTGAAAGATCATCTGCGAGCATTCCCGGCACTTGTGCCACAGGTTGTCGGGGATGTCCTTGCCGCCGCCGACGAGCTTGCGGAGCTTCGGCTTGACGAAATTCTTGAGCCAGTTCATGGCTAGATCCTATGCCACCTTTTCCCCGGCGCCGCCGATCCCCGCCGCCAGGTCGGACACCAGGGCCAGCAGTTTTTCCGCCACGCCTTCCTTAGGTCTACCGCCGGGGTCCAGGTTGGCGGCGATGATATCGACCAGGGCCGAGCCGACCACGGCGGCGTCGGCGACGGACGCGATCTCGGCCGCCTGTTCGGGGGTCCTGATGCCGAAGCCGACGGCGATGGGAAGCTCGGTGTGCTTGCGGATGCGCCTGAGCGCCGCGCCGACGTCGGCGATGTCGGCCGAGCGCGTGCCGGTGATGCCGGTAATGGAAACGTAATAGACGAAACCCGAGGCACGCTCGACGATGACCGGCAGGCGGGCGTCGTCGGACGTCGGCGCGGTCAGGAAGATGAAATCGATGCCGGCGGCGCGCGCCGGTTTCCAAAGCTCGTCCACTTCTTCCGGCGGCAGGTCGACGATGATCAGTCCGTCGACGCCGGCTTTCCTGGCGTCGGCAACAAAATCATCAACCCCGTAAATATAAATGGGGTTGTAATAGCCCATCAGCACCACCGGGGTGTCGTCGTCGGTGTCGCGGAACCCGGTGACCAATTCCAGGGTCTTTTTCAGCGTCATGCCGTCTTTGAGCGCGCGCAGCGAACTCGCCTGGATGGCCGGGCCGTCGGCCATCGGGTCCGAGAACGGCATGCCGATCTCGATCACGTCGGCGCCGGCCCCGGGCAGGCCGAAAAGGATTTCCCGGGACGTTTCCAGGTCCGGGTCGCCGGCGGTGACGAAGGTCACCAGGCCCGCGCGGCCCTCGGCCTTGAGCGCGGCAAAGCGTTTTCCGATGCGGGTTGCCGGGTTCGTCATTCGGAAACCTCGATGCCGAGGAGGCGGGCGACGGTAAACACGTCCTTGTCGCCGCGCCCGCACATGTTCATCACCATCAGGTGGTCCTTGGGCAGGCCGCCGGCGATCTTGGCGACGTGGGCGAGCGCGTGGGCCGGCTCCAGCGCCGGGATGATGCCTTCCATTTTCGTGCACAATTGAAACGCATCGAGGGCTTCTTTATCGGTGACCGAGACATATTCGACACGGCCGTTGTCGAACAGCCACGAATGTTCCGGTCCGATGCCCGGGTAGTCGAGCCCGGCGGAGATCGAATGGCCGTCGATGATCTGGCCGTCCTCGGTCTGCAGCAGATACGTCCGGTTGCCGTGCAGCACGCCCGGCTTGCCGCCGGTCAGGGACGCGCAGTGTTCGCCGGTCTCGATGCCGTGGCCGGCGGCCTCGACGCCGATGATGCGCACGTCCTCGTCGTCGAGGAACGGATGGAACAGCCCCATGGCGTTCGACCCGCCGCCGATGCAGGCGACGAGGGAATCCGGCTTGCGGCCTTCGGCTTCCTGCATCTGTTCGCGCACCTCGTTGCCGATGACGGCCTGGAAGTCGCGGACCATGGATGGATAGGGGTGCGGGCCGGCGACGGTGCCGATGATGTAGAAGGTATCGTCCACATTGGCGACCCAGTCGCGCAGCGCCTCGTTCATGGCGTCCTTCAGGGTGCCGGTGCCGGCCGTCACCGGCATGACCTCGGCGCCCAGCAGCTTCATCCGAAAGACGTTGGGGGACTGACGCTCGATATCCGTCTCGCCCATATAGATGACGCACGGGATGTCGAACAGGGCGCACACGGTCGCCGCCGCCACCCCGTGCTGCCCGGCCCCGGTTTCGGCGATCACCCGGGTCTTGCCCATGCGCCGGGCGAGCAGGATCTGGCCGATGGTGTTGTTGATCTTATGCGCCCCTGTGTGGTTGAGCTCGTCGCGCTTGAAATAGACCTTGGCGCCGCCGAAATGCTCGGTCAGGCGGCGGGCGAAATAAAGCGGGCTCGGCCGGCCGACGTAATGCTTCATCTGGGAATGGAACTCGTCCCAGAAGGCGGGATCGTCCTTGGCTTCGGTGTAGGCCTTTTCGACCTCCAGGATCAGCGGCATCAGGGTTTCGGCGACGAAACGCCCGCCATAGATGCCGAAGTGCCCAGCTTCGTCGGGGCCGGCGCGATAGGTGTTCAACTTGGTCATGTTGGTTCCCTGGGCTTAAGGGCTGAAATAAACCACAAAATCCGCGCAAAAACAGCGTTTTGTTGGATATTCGGTGGCCTGGGGAACCGCTACAGCGCCGCCGCGGCGGCCAGGAAAGCGCGGATTTTGTCGGCGTTCTTGACCCCCGGCGCGTCTTCGACCCCGGACGACACGTCGACGGCCACGGCGCCGCTGGCTTTCACGGCTTCTTCCAGATTTTCCGCCGTCAGCCCGCCGGCCAGCAACCACGGCAGGGCGAAGGTTTGATCCTTCAACAACCGCCAATCGAAGGGCCGCGAATTCCCAAACCACAGTTCCCTAAACCGCAAATCTCCGAATCGGGAATTTCCGGACCACAGTTCCCCAAACCACAGTTCCTCAACCAGCGAATTCCCAAACCGCGATTTCCCGAACCACAGTTCCTCAATCAGCGAATTCCCGAACCGCGCATTCCCGAACCGAGAATTCCCGAACCGCGACAAGCGGGACCGGTCAGGAACCGGTTGATCTCGGAGGCGGAGATCGAGCGGATCATCCGGGTGGGTTTCGAGCTGGCGCAAGGGCGTCGGAAGAAGCTGACCTCGGTGGACAAGGCCAACATACTGGAATCGTCCCGGCTGTGGAGAGAGATAGCGCTGGAGATAGCTTCCGATTATCC
>JADFMB010000116.1 GCA_022564115.1 Pseudomonadota bacterium | reverse complement strand
AGGGTCTCGATGTCGGAATGCATGTAGCGCACCCGCACCCCCGCTTCGTGCAGGTATTCGGTCAATTCCTCGGCCATGCGCTTGGTCAGCGTCGTCACCAGCGTGCGCATGCCCTTCGCCGCCACGTCCTTGACCTCGGCCAACAGGTCGTCGACCTGGGTCTCCACCGGGCGGACGATGCACAACGGGTCGATCAGCCCCGTCGGGCGCACCACCTGTTCGGTAAAGACGCCGCCGGTCCTCTCCATCTCCCACGGGCCCGGGGTGGCGGAGACAAACACCGTATCGGGGCGCATGGACTCCCATTCCTCGAACTTCAAGGGCCGGTTGTCGACGCAACTGGGCAGCCGGAAGCCGTATTCCGCCAGCGTCGATTTGCGGTTGAAATCGCCCCGGTACATGCCGCCCAGTTGCGGCACCGTGACGTGGCTTTCGTCGACCACCAGAAGCGCGTTCTCGGGCAGGTACTCGAACAGAGTCGGCGGCGGCTCGCCGGGCTCGCGGCCGGTCAGATAGCGCGAATAGTTCTCGATGCCGGAACAAAACCCGGTGGTTTCCAGCATTTCCAGATCGAACGTGGTGCGTTCCCGCAGCCGCTGCGCCTCCAGAAGCTTGCCTTCGGCGTTGAGCTCCTCCAGCCGCTCCTTCAACTCTTCCCTGATCCGGGGGATGGCCTGCAACAGCGTCGGGCGCGGGGTGACGTAGTGGCTGTTGGGATAGATGATGATTTCTTCGAGGGCGCCGATCTTTTCGCCAGTCAGGGGGTCGATTTCCCACACCTGTTCCAGCTCGTCGCCGAACAACGACAACCGCCAGGCCCGGTCTTCCAGGTGGCTGGGGAAGATTTCGACGACGTCGCCCCGGACCCGAAAGGCGCCACGGTAGAAATTGGCGTCGTTGCGCCGGTATTGCAGATCGACCAGGCGCTTCAGGAGTTCCGAGCGCTCGACCCGGGTGCCGGCCCGGAGCTTGACCGCCATTTCGGCGTAGGTCTCCACCGCGCCGATGCCGTAGATGCAGGAAACGGAGGCGACGATGATGGTGTCGGACCGTTCCATCAGCGCCCTTGTGGCGGCGTGGCGCATGCGGTCGATCTGTTCGTTGATGGAAGCGTCCTTTTCGATATAGGTGTCGGTGCGCGGCACGTAGGCCTCGGGCTGGTAATAGTCGTAATAGGAAACGAAATACTCGACCGCGTTGCCGGGAAAGAACTCCTTCATCTCCCCGTAAAGCTGCGCCGCCAGGGTCTTGTTGGGGGCCAGCACCAGCGTCGGGCGCTGCAGGTTCTGGATCGCGTGGGCGATGGTGAAGGTCTTGCCCGACCCGGTGACCCCCAAGAGCACCTGGTCGCGCTCGCCGTTCTTGAGGCCCGCGGTCAGTTCGGCGATGGCCTCGGGCTGGTCGCCGGCGGGCTCGAAACCGGATACCAGCTCGAACGGCTTGCCGCCGGTGACGGGCGGGCGCTTCGGTGGCGTGAAGACTTTGGCGGGTTCCATAACCGCTTATATAGGCCGGGGAGAGGGCCGAAGGCGAGTCCGGGCGGGGGGTGCCCGTTTCCGTCAGCTGCCTTCCGGGGGGACGTGTTTTTCCAGTTCCGCAATCAGCCTTGGCAGATCCTCGGTGACGATGTTCCAGACGATGTCGAGGTCCACGTCGGCGTAACCGTGGATCAGGCGGTTCGCGCCGCGATAATTGGTTGCCATTCGATGGCAAGGTGTTGATCGCGGAATTCCGGTGAGACGCGGGTTGCGGCCTCGCCGATGATTTCGAGAAGACGCGCTAGCGCCAGGACAAGCATATTGTCCCCGTCGAGGTCGCCCCGTGTTTTGCCGGCACAGAATTCCACGGCCGTGCGCGCGCAATCGAACATGTGGCGGAGACGGTCCGAATCATCATAACGCGGCATACTGGACCTCGGCCTCGGCGAGCACCCGGTCGCGGAAATAGCGGCTGAGAAATCCGGGCGTGTTGAGATCGACCTTGCGGCCGATGATCGCCGACAGTTCGGCTTCCATGGCGAAGAATGCGAACCCCGGCACGTGACCTTCCTCGAACTCCACCAGCACGTCGACGTCGCTTTCGGGCCCGAAGTCGTCGCGCAGAACCGAGCCGAACAGGGCCAGCCGCCGGATGTGATGGCGGCGGCAGAAGTCGGCGATTTTGTCTTCGGGGATGGAGACGTTTTCGTTCATGATTCCGTTGGTCCGATTTTATTCACTATTGAGTGCAATGAGATAACCCTATTTAGTCAAAAAAGAAGTCAATATTAGATGTTCCACCTTGCCTGTTTTCGAAAGGGGCTTTGTTTCATTGTTGCCAGGTCCGGGCGGCGGGCGTAATGTCCGGGTCGGGAACTACGATACTCTAATATTTCTTTTTGTTTAAAAATTTTGCCCGAGGTCACGGCAATGTCTTTCGTCGCTTCTCGCTTGAGCCTGATCAAGCCTTCGCCGACCATCGCCGTCACCCAGAAGGCCCGCGACCTGAAGGCGGCCGGCCGCGACGTCATCGGCCTCGGCGCCGGCGAGCCGGACTTCGACACCCCCGCCCACATCATCGAGGCGGGGAAAAAAGCCATGGACGACGGCCTGACGCGCTATACGCCCATCAACGCCATCCCGGAACTCCGGGAAGCGATCTCGGCCAAGTTCAAGCGCGACAACGGGCTCGATTATTCCGTCGACGAGATCGCCGTCGGCTGCGGCGGCAAACAGATCATCTTCAATGCCTTCATGGCGACGCTGAACGCCGGCGACGAGGTCATCATCCCGGCCCCTTACTGGGTTTCATACCCGGACATCGCGTTGCTGTTCGAAGGCAAGCCGGTATTCGTCGAGTGCACGGCGGAAAACGGCTTCCGGATTACGCCGGAAGACCTGGAAGCCGCGATCACGCCCAAAACCAAGTGGCTGATCATGAATTCACCGTCCAACCCGTCCGGCGCCGCCTATACGCGCGAAGACCTGAAGGCGTTGACCGATGTGCTGATGCGCCACGATCAGGTGTGGATTCTGACCGACGACATATACGAACACATCATCTATGACGATTTCGAGTTTTCGACCATAGCCCAGGTCGAACCGGGGCTTAAAGGCCGCACCCTGACCCTGAACGGCATGTCCAAGGCGTACTGCATGACCGGATGGCGGGTCGGTTACGCCGGCGGGCCGAAGGAGTTGATCGGGCCTATGACCAAGGTGCAGTCGCAATCGACGACCCATACGTCGTCGATCAGCCAGGTGGCCTCGGTGGCGGGCCTGAACGGCCCCCATGACTTCATCCAGGACAACAACCGGGTGTTCAAGGAGCGCCGTGACCTGGTCGTCAGCATGCTCAACCAGGCCTCGGGCCTGAGCTGCCCGACGCCGGAAGGCGCTTTTTACGTTTATCCGTCGTGCGCCGGCACCATCGGCAAGAAGACCGCGGACGGCAAAACCATCGAGACGGACGAGGACTTCATCACCTATGTGCTGGAATCCGAGGGTGTGGCCGTGGTCCAGGGGGCGGCCTTTGGGCTCAGCCCCTATTTCCGGGTCAGTTACGCGACCTCGACGGAGCTTCTGGAAGACGCCTGCCAGCGCATCCAACGGGCCTGCGCCCAACTTAGCTGACGGCAAGAAGACTCCCTTTTTTCTTGCATCCCCAGCGCGGAACATTACCCTTTTTGGGGTATGGCCGATAACGGGACAAACCCGCCCGGCCGAGCAAAAAAACATCCTGGGGAGGATTGAATGGCAACCAAGGATCTATCCGGGCCGCGCGTCGCGGCGATTGTCGGGCCATACCTTAGCGGTAAAACGGCGCTTTTTGAAAGCATCCTAGTCATGACCGGCGCCGTCGGGCGCAAGGGATCGTCCAAGGACGGCTATGCCGTCGGCGACGGGTCGCCCGAGGCGCGGGCCCGCCAGATGAGCACCGAGGTCAACATCGCGTCAACCGAATACCTGGGCGATCCCTGGACGTTCCTGGATTGCCCCGGTTCCATCGAAATGATTCAGGAATCGATCAATGCCCTGATGGTGGCGGATACGGCGGTCGTCGTCTGCGAACCCGACGCGTCGCGGGCGTTGACGGTGGCGCGGTTGCTGAAATTCCTGAGCGAGAAGGGAATCCCGCATATCCTGTTCATCAACAAGATGGACACCGCCATCTCCAGCATCAAGGAAACGCTGGAAGCGCTTCAGGCCTTTTCCGACCGGCCGCTGATGCTGCGCGAAATACCGATCCGCGAAGATGACAAGATCGTCGGCCACGTGGACCTGGTCAGCGAACGGGCGTTCAAGTGGACCCCCGGCAAGCCGTCGGATTTGATCGAGATTCCGGGCGAGGTCAAGGATCGGGAGCAGGAGGCGCGGACGGAGCTTTTGGAAAGCCTGGCCGACTTCGACGATGAACTGCTGGAGAACCTTCTCGAAGACGTCATCCCGACGACCGAGGAAATCTACGCCAGCCTGACCGAAGACCTGCGCCAGAACCTGATCGTGCCGGTTTTCTTCGGCTCGGCCGAAAACGACAACGGCGTGCGCCGGCTGTTGAAGGCGTTGCGCCACGAATGCCCCGAGGTCGCCGCCACCGCCGAGAGGCTCGGCATCAACGGCACCGGCGGCACCCTGGCGCAGGTATTCAAGACCGTCCACGCCGGTCACGCCGGAAAGCTCAGTTTCGCCCGCGTTTGGCGCGGCGAGGTCAAGGACGGCATGACCCTGAATGGCGAGCGGGTCAGCGGCCTGCACAGCGCCCTGGGCCAGAAGCACGACAAGCTGTCCCAGGTCGGCACCGGCCAGGTCGCCGCCCTGGGGCGGATGGAAAAGGTCGCCACCGGCGTCGCGTTGTCGGAATCCGGCAACGACACCGCCGCCGATTGGCCTGAACCCCGCAAACCCCTGTTCTCACTTTCCGTTCATGCCGAACACCGCGAAGACGAGGTCAAGCTTACCGGCGCCCTGGCCAAGCTGGCCGAGGAAGACCCATCGTTTTCCTACGAACCCAACCGGGAAACCCATGAACTGCTGCTTTGGGGCCAGGGCGAAATGCATTTGTTGGTTTCCATCGACCGGCTGAAGAACAAATATAACCTGGCCGTGACTTCCGGCCGGCCGCAGGTGCCTTACAAGGAAACCATCCGCAAGCCCATATCCCAGCACGCCCGGCACAAGAAGCAATCGGGCGGCCACGGCGAATTCGGGGACGTGCATTTGGACATCAAGCCCCTGCCCCGGGGTTCGGGCTTCGAGTTCGCCAACACCATCACCGGCGGCGTCGTGCCCAAGCAGTACATCCCGGCGGTGGAAAACGGGGTCAAGGAGTTCATGGTCCGGGGGCCCTTGGGCTTTCCCGTCGTCGATATCTCGGTGACGCTGACGGACGGCCAGTTCCACGCCGTCGACAGCTCCGAAATGGCGTTCAGGAAAGCCGCCGGACAGGCCATGCGCGAAGGCCTGCCCAATGGCAAGCCGGTACTTCTGGAACCCATCTTCCAGGTCGAAATCTTCCTGCCCAACGAATTCACGTCGAAGATCCAACGCCTGGTCTCGGGCCGGCGGGGACAGATCCTCGGCTTCGACGCCAAGCCGGCCTGGGAAGGCTGGGACGAGGTGTCGGTGCAACTGCCGCAGTCGGAAATGCACGACCTGATTATCGAGCTTCGCTCGATGACGCAGGGTGTCGGCTCCTTCGAATGGAAGTTCGGCCACCTGCAGGAACTGTCCGGCAAGGAAGCCGACGATGTGGTTTCCAAGCGCAAGGCGGCGCTGGCCGAGGGTTAACCCCAAAAACGGAATCGCAAAAAAAGCCGGGCTCCGAAGAACCCGGCGAGTTTAAACAGGGAGGCTTCACGTCTGGGAGACGCGAGGGCTCGCCCGGGGGGATGGGCGGTCCCTCTTTATTCCAGGCTTTGCGCCCGGAATTTCCCGGATCATAGACCCGGACTCTGATGCTGCAATGCAACATCACTTGCATACAATATAGGAATCCGCCCCCCGGTTCGCCACCCTCAATGGCGCATTTCAGCCATGCAAAAACTGCATAGCTGTTAACATATTAAAATTAAAGAGATTTTCGCCGCCCTCGCCCATCCCAGAATCGGCATGATCCGGAAGTTCAGGGGCAAAAGGCGTTTTTTCAAGGCCGTTTACAGGGTCCCGCCGGCCAGTTTGTCGACCAGGAAGTCCCTAAGCACGCCGATCCGCTTGTTCTTCCGGAGTTCCTCGGGATAGACGAAATAGACGTCGATGCTGGGGCCCTTGATTTCCGGCAGCACCTCCACCAGGTTGCCGGCCTCGCGGCTCATGTAATCGGGCAGGGCGGCGATGCCGAGCCCGCTTTGCACGGCCCGGAAAATACCGTAGATGCTGTTGACCCTGAGGACCGGCTTGCGGGACGACCCGCCGTCCTTGACCCCCACATCCAGGAGCCAGTTGAGGTTGTCGACCGGCGGCGTCGCGTCCTCGCCGTAGACGACGAGCTGATGGTTGTCCAGGTCCTCGGCCGTCTTTGGCATCCCTTTTTCCTTCAGGTATCCGGGCGCCGCATAGACGTGATAGTGCATGGTCATCAAGTGCCGCTGCACCAGGTCCGGCTGGCGCGGCGGGGTCATGCGGATGGCGGCGTCAGCCTCGCGCATGGAAAGGTCGAGTTCGTTGTCGGCCAGCACCAGGGACACCTCGATATCCGGATAAAGGCCGACGAATTCCTTGATCCGCGACGTCAGCCATATCGACCCGAAGGCGACCGTGGTGGTGATCTTCAGCGGCCCCTGGGGCCGTTCCCGGCTTTCGGCGATGCGGGCCTCGGCCATGGCCAGCTTGGCGTACACCTCGTGCGCGGTACGGAATAGCCGATCGCCCTGTTCGGTCAGCTTCAGGCCGCGGGCGTGACGGTGGAACAGCTTTACCTGAAGGCTTTCTTCCAGGGTCGAAATCTGGCGGCTGACGGCCGACTGGCTGAGGTTCAGCGCCTCGCCGGCGCGGGTGAAGCTTCCGGCATCGGCGACGGCGTGAAAGATGCGCAGCTTGTCCCAATCCATATTAACGCCCCTCAAACGGCCCCTGGTTCCCCTTGGCGGGTGCGTCCGCACCCTTGGCTCGCCGCATTAGCGGCGGCCCCCCGGGGATGGGGGTGCCCCCCAAACCCCATGGTCGCGGGCTTCTCAAGTCAAAACGCCTGATCGTTTTGACTTTCGTGTCCATTGCCCCCTACTCGGCCGCCTCGGCCTCGGCCGGGTTCTCGGCCAGGAAGTGTTCGGCATCAAGCGCCCCCATGCAGCCGGTGCCGGCGGCGGTTACCGCCTGGCGGTAGACCTTGTCCTGGACATCGCCGGTGGCGAACACCCCGGGGACGCTGGTCGTGGTGCTGTCGGGCGCGGTGACGATGTAGCCGTCTTCGTCCATGTCCAACTGGCCCTTGAACAGTTCCGTATTGGGGTCGTGGCCGATGGCGATGAAGATCCCTTCGACGTTCAACTCCGAAACCTCGCCGGACTTGACGTTCCTGACCCGGGCCCCGGTGACGCCGGGTGGGTCGTCGGTGCCTAGGACTTCTTCGAGCACGCTGTCCCAGACCGGTTCGATCTTGCCGTTCGCGAACAGACGGTCCTGGAGGATCTTCTCGGCCCTGAGTTCGTCGCGGCGATGGATCAGCGACACCTTGGTGGCGAAATTGGTCAGGAACAGCGCCTCCTCGACCGCCGTGTTGCCGCCGCCGATCACCGCCACCTCGCGGCCGCGATAGAAGAAGCCGTCGCAAGTGGCGCAGGCCGAGACCCCAAAGCCGCGCAGCCGCTGCTCGGACTCGAGCCCCAGCCAGCGCGCCTGGGCGCCAGTGGCGATGACCAGGGCATCGCCGCTATAGATATCGCCGCCGTCGCCGGTGGCCTCGAACGGGCGCCGCGACAGGTCCACCGACATGACGATGTCGCTGAAGAAGCGGGTGCCCACCTTGCCCGCCTGCTCGATCATCTGCTCCATCAGCCACGGCCCCTGGACGACATCGGCGAAGCCCGGATAGTTCTCGACGTCGGTGGTGATGGTCATCTGGCCTCCGGGCTCGAGGCCGTCGATCACGATGGGCTCGAGATTCGCACGCGCGGCGTAAATCGCGGCCGTCAAGCCGGCCGCACCCGTACCCAGAATCAGGACCTTGGTGTGATGCTCTCGGGCCATATCGGTTTTTTTAACCTTCGAGGACTGGTCCTAAGATAGGGACGGCTGGTGCGGTGCGCAACGGGACGCGCGGTCTGGTCAGAACCCGAACAGGTGGTCGAAGCTGAACGCGCCCTCGCCGTTGAGAAGGCCTGCGTAGCCGAACAGGCGGCAAGTCGGGTCGCGCACCACGAGGTAGGCGCCCTTGCCGGCGCGCTCGCGCAACGCTCGATCGAAGAGTTCCGTATAGCGGAGAAGCCGCGATCCGCCGCAAGGGATGTCGATCCGCTCGCAGGCGAGCTCCTCGCCCGACGAGTCGTGAAGCGCCAGCTCGGTCGAGGATAAAGGGTGCCAGGACGCGGAGGCCGGATAAATCAGATGGATGAGCGTCTCCAGCGGCGCCCTTCCTAAACGCAGGAAGAGCCGGGTGCTCAAGCCCGGGGGCCCCCCGGCGTAGGATTGGGGCTCGCCCTTGTAAGTGAGAGGAATGTTGTAGATATGGGCGCCGAAGCTGGTTTCCGCGGTGTGGCCGCTTCGCTTGTCCTGGTAACGGAAGAGCCCGTGGAGCCAGCCGTCGGCCTCGCCGCCGTCGGTAAAGTCGTAGACGAGCTCGACATGGCCGTAGCCGCCCGCGAGCTCCGCGCCCGCCTGGTCGAGAATCGCGTTGAGGTCGAGCACGACGCTCTCCGAGCGCGCGAGGCGCCCCAGCCGCCTCCGCGCCGCCTC
>JADFMB010000115.1 GCA_022564115.1 Pseudomonadota bacterium | reverse complement strand
ATTATGTGGAATTGCAAGACCTGACCCCAGCTACGCGCAAGACCTGACCCCAGCTACGCGCTCAAATCCGGCGAAGTGGTTGGTTTTGATACGCGCACTAGGGTTATGACCAAGGAGGAATTTGAAAAGGCAGAAAAGCGGTATGGACCAGTAGATGAAATTCGGCCTGTCGAAGAAATTAAGTCGTTACGTGCGCTCGCTCGTTGGCATTTTACGATGGCAAGACGGATTTTTTTGAAGGATGGTTACCATTCGTCCATCGCGTTCATGGTCCGGGATTATCAGCCTATCAAACATTTAGAGGTGCCTTTCGAAGATCGAAGTGCCAAGTACCTTTTGATGCGGCTCGTTGCGGATGAAGTCGAACGGTGCAATGCGAACGCTGTCATGCTCGTGGGTGAGCAATGGGCTACAAAGGCAGATTCGAAGCAGCCGTTTCTCTATCCTTCTGAAATGCCAGATCGGACTGAACATCTTGTACTCGATGTTTGCGCGGAGAGTGGCGAGAGTTTCAGCCTTACGGCACAAATTCTACGAAAGGAAGATGCCATCAAATTGGGGATACTATTGAGCTTGATTGCGAGATCATGATGATATTTGAACCGATTCGCGAGGTCTGGCGGAAGTTAGGTACAGCAAAGCAGTAACACAGATTTCTGTCTGTTCTGAGAGTGCTAAAATGTAGCCTACTTCGATTAATCTGCAATTTGTGCGTAAGATAACATCACCAGTGCGCTCACATTGCAGCAAACTTATCTCGCGTTTGCAGCACCCTGTCGTCTTATATACGTGCGTTTTGAATGTCGGCCCTGGGTCAGGAGCGGTCTTAAACGTTAGCCCGAAAATGGTCCGTTGAGTGGGGTAACAAAAAGAGGCGCGACGAGCAACGGGATTTGCATTGGCAGGTAATTGGGGACCACGATTTTCGCATGGACAATTCTGGGCGGCACGCGGCAGGCGAGGAAATCGAACTCATGCGAGGCGGGGATCTCGTTTCGACGTTGACCGGTGCGTTCGGTCAATCCCTCCGGGAAACTCGGATCACTGCCGTGTTGGGCTATTTGATTGCGCTGCACCCCGAGCCCTTCCTCTCACTCTTCGGCTTCAACGGTGTGCCACAGCGTGTCTGTCTCGAAACAGCCCATGATCAAGGCCGTTCCGATATTCTCGTTGAAACCAGCCGGGGAACGGGAATCATCGAAGCAAAAGTCGACGCCACCGATCCGTTGGAGCAATCCCGCCGATATCCGGCACGGTGGGTCGCCTTGCTGACTTTCCGGGTCCCGAGAAAGGCGAGTATCGGTCAGGCCCGTTACGTGAGTTGGCGGCAGCTTGCCGAGTTGCTGGAGGATTTGAGCCGGTCTGGCCGCTTTTCACGGTTGCAAATGCTAAGCAAGGATTTACTCAGCTATATGGAGATGCACCACATGATCCAGAACCGCAATTCTATCGAAATCTACGCCCGGGAAATCAATGAACCAGTAACACTCGCGCTGTTCCTGAAAGCGCAGGTCTACGGCTGCGATTATCAGGCTGGTAGTCGGCTCGCCGAGGCTCTCTATTTTGCGCCGCATTTCGGGAAACGCATTACCAAACAACATCCGGGCATCAACACCGGCATCAGTCACGTCGCGCGAATCGAGTCGGTGGGCTACGCCACGACTTGGCAGGAATTCCGGGACCTTATGGTGGAGCAGCGCGGAAGAGCATGGTGGAATCGCCACAAATCATTGTTACAAGACCTTCGGCGGAAATGGACTTGGAGTAAGGATGACCAACGCTCTTTCCTTCTCCTCGGTACGCCGCGACTCGCGTTCAATCCACCTGTCCGCAAGGAACGCCTCCAAGAAGGCAAAGGTTGGCTGAGTAAGCGCTTTTTCTCGTTCGACGAACTCTTCGACGCGTGGGGAAAGTAGGCTGACCGAAACGTCCGCTAAGGGTCCAGTCTGTGTAAAAACCCGTCAAGTCGGCGAGTTGGCGGAACAATCGAATCCACGTGATGGTGATTTGATAATGATGTTGCCGAGAATGGGAGTTCCATGAATCAATCTTGCGCCGCTGAACCTCGAAATTAGTTTTTACACAACCCGGGTCACAAGCGGACCTGAATGCCAGCCCCAAAAATTTTCCGCGCTGTGGGGTAAGGCGGACATTCAACAAACCGACCCACTACCGGTTTTTATATTCCTTATTTGTTCTTGACTTCGCCTGTTAGTTATGCTTTTATTCCGTTATCAGGAACGGAATAAGGAAAAAGCCCATGAAATCCCAGGAATCCGGGCCTTCGGAACCCCCGGAGCCCGGGTCCGGCAACCTCGGTCCCGGCTCCGGCATACCCGAGCCCGGCCCCGCCGCCTTGTCCTTGCGCCGCGAGCGGTTCTGCCAGGCCTATGCGCGCCACGGCAACGCCGCCCGCGCCGCCCGCGAGGCCGGTTACGCGTCCGGGTTCGCCAAGCAGCGCGGCCACAAGCTGCTCATGACCGCCCCGGTCGGCGCCCGCGTCGAGGCCATCGCGGCGGCCCTGGACTCCGAGGCCACCCGGGACTCCGAGGCCGCCGCCGGTGATACGCGGGCGCTGATCGCCAAGCTCGAGGCCGTGTACCGGCAAGCGCTCGAGGGCCGCGCCTTCCATGCCGCCGCCCGCGCCGTCGAGTTGCAGGCCCGCCTCGGCCGCCGCTTGGCCGTCCCGCCAGCCACCCCGGGGCCAACCGAAGAAGAGCCGGACCTGGAGGCCCTGATCGCCGGCGCCGAGGCGTCGCTCCGCCGCGTCGACGCCGATGCCGGAAGGGACAATGGGGGCGGAACCGATAATGGGGGCGCGGCGTGATACCCGAAAAGGTCGCCAAAGGTCGCCAAAGGTCGCCATTCCGGGGGTCTCAGGTAGGCATGGGGGTCGGCCTGGGGTCGGCAGGGGGGTAGGCCAAAGTCGCCCCCTCGCCAGCCTCCGGTCGCCTTTAGTCGTCCGCGGAGTAGGCCGGGCGGCTTTAGCGCCGGGCGAGCCCCTTCTGGCGCATCCGCCAGACCAACAAATCGATCCGGTCCTGGCCGTAAAACGGTTCGCCCTCGAACACCATCAGCGGCACCCCCCAATGGCCGGCCGCCTGGTGGGCGGTTTGGTTTTCCTCGATGGCGGCGTCGAACTTTCGCCGCTCGGCGGCGACGGCGGCCTCCAGTTTTCCGGCATCGAGCCCGGCCCGGGTCATGGCGTCGGCGAGGTGGGTTCCCTTATCCCAGCCGTCGACGGTGCCGTCCCAGATGATGCGCGATACCTGGTCGAGGAATTCGAGCCCCCGGCCTTCCATCGCCGCCGCCATGCCGAGCCTTGTCAATCGGTGGATAGTGGGCTGCTTAGGCGCGATTTCGCCGGTTTCCCTATCCATCCGGATCGGGTCCGGCAACGGCCGGCGGAAGGGGACGCCCAGGCTTTCGGCGACGCGGCGGCTGTCGAGGGTGTGATAGGGGCGGTAGAGCGGGTTGGTTTTGTTGAAGAAATCTGGCCGGCGCACGGCCATCGGATAGACCGGGCGGACCACGACATCGACGCCGCGGTCGCGGTGGAGGCAGAGGATGCGGTCGAGCGCCAGGTAGCAATAAGGGCTGCGGAAGGACCAGAAAAGGTCGAAGGTCAAGGCCAAGTCAGCCGAGCCCCATCTGCGTTCGCACCGCCTTGGTCAGGCCGCTTTCCGGATCGGCGAATTCGCCGAGGATGGTGAAATGATTGATGCCGGGCCTGACCATCATCTCGCAGGGGACACCCTGCCTGGCCCAATGGCCGGCGAAGGTCTCGCCCTGGCGCAGGAATTCCTCGCTTTCGTCGCCGCCGACGACGACGATCAGGGGCGCGCCGGTGGCCGGGGCCAGCCCGATGGGGGAATTCCTCGCCACCTGTTCGGCGGTGAAGCCGAGGGTTTCCTGCATGAAGCCGAGGCGGATCGGCTCCAGGTCGTAGATGCCGCTGATCGCGCATCCGCCCTTGATCAGGTCCGCCGGCAAGTCATTTGCGAAGGCGGGCCAGTCGGTGGCCATCATCATCGCCGTCAGTTGGCCGCCGGCCGAATGCCCGGAGACGAAAATCCGCTCATGATCGCCGCCGAAGGTATCGGCGTTGCCATAGGTCCAGGCGACGGCGGCGCGGCATTGGCGGACCAGCTCGTCCAGGTCCACCGACGGCACCAGGGCGTAGTTGACGACCACCAGAACAGCGCCGGCCCGCGTCAGGCCCTGGGCCAGGAAGCGGAAGTCGTTCTTGTGGCGGCTGAACCAGTAGCCGCCGTGCAGGAAGACGTTGATGGGGGCGCCCTGGGCGTTTTCGGGGGCGGTTTCGGCGGCGGTTTCGGCGGCGTGTTCCGGCAGGTAGACGTCGAGGGTCTCCTCGGCGCCGGGGCCGTAGGAAACGTCGAGGCGGGTCTCGAATTCCTCCACCACCGCCCCGGCCCGGGCCTGAAAGGCGGCGTGGATGTCCTGGTGTTCGGGCACCCGGGCGCGGTTGTTGTATTGGGCGTCGAGGGCCTCTTGGCCGTAGTCCAGATAAACGGGAGCATCGTTCATGGCGCGGTCATTCCATGGTGATGGAGGCGACGTGTTCCAGGTAGGCCGGGCGCTCCTTGAGCCGTTCCCAATAGGCTTCCAGCCGCGGCAGCGCCGGGCGGTCGACGTCCAGAAGGTGCCAGCGGTTGACCGAACAGCCGATGGGGATGTCGCCGATGGTCGGCTCGCCGCCGGTGATGAAATCGTGTTTTTCCAGTTGCGCCTCGACCAGCCGCCACATCCGGCCCGCCTGCCCGGCGGCCTTGTCTTCTGCCTCGTGGTCGCGGTCCTCGGGCGCGGCGCGGACCTGGCCCATGAAGATCACCGTCATCGGCGGGTGCAGGCGGGTCAGGTACCAGTCCATCCACTGGCTGGCCAGTCCCCGCCCGGCGGCATCGGCCGCAAACCAGGGCGGGGTGGCGCGGGTTTCGGCCAGGTAGCGGACGATGGTGTTGGATTCCCACAGCACCACCTCGCCGTCCTCCATTGTCGGCACCAGGCCGTTGGGGTTAAGGCCCAGGTATTCGGGCGTGTCGTTGCCGCCGAACTTGCCGCCGATGTCGATGCGCTCGACCTCGGCGCCCAGCTCGGCCGCGCACCACATGACCTTTTGCACGTTGATGGACGACGATCGCCCCAGGATCTTCAACATCGGTGGCCCCCTTGTTCCCCTCGGCCGGCCTATTTCAATTGGGCGCTGAACTTGTAGCCGCAGCCGACGACGGTGGTGATGATTTCCGGCGTCTTCGGGTCGTTTTCGATTTTCTTCCTGACCCGGCTGACGAGAACGTCGATCAAACGGTCCGTCGGCGCGTCGGCGTCCTGGCTGACGGCGTCGAGCAGATAGTCACGGCTGAGCACCCGGTTGGGCGCCTTGACCAGGGCGGCGAGAAGGTTGAACTCGGCCCGGGTCAGGGACACCTTTTTACCCTTGCCGTCGATGAGGCTGTGGCCGCCCGAGTCCAGGGTCCAGCCTTCGAACCGGAAAACCTCCGTCCGTTCCCGCAGGGCCGCCTCGGCGGTCCCGGTATCGGTGCGGCCGAGCATGTTGCGCACCCGCAGGACCAGCTCTTCGGGGTCGAAGGGTTTGGTCAGGTAATCGTCGGCGCCGATCTCCAGGGCGGCGAGGCGGTCTTTCTGCTCTTTCCTCGCCGTCAGCACGATGATCGGCAACGACGACCGGGCCCGGACCTGGCGCGCCAGCACCAAACCGTCTTCGTCGGGAAGACCCAGGTCGAGCAGTATCAGGTCGATGGACTCGGAATCGATGCAGGCGAGCATTTCCTTGCCGTTGCCGGCGAGGCTGACCTTGAAGCCCTCGTTCCGCATGTAGGCCGCCAACAGGGACTGGACCAATTCGTCGTCTTCGACGATCAGCAAATGTTTGTCCATGGTTCGGTGGCTCTCCCCTCTCCCTTTAATGATTGGCCGACGGAAAATTCACGAAATACAAGGAGAAAGCGATGGTAACAGGGCGTTTATATCGGTCTCGGCCCGTTCACCTCGGATTGTTACATCCGTTCACATAGCTTTTATATCTCGTTCATTCAAGCGCAACAGCCGTGCTTTAAAAATTAAACCCATGGCGGCAAACGAAGACCCGATTTAACGACGCGCCGGAGGTATGGAAATCGATGGAGAACACGGAACCCAACATTCATTTCGGTCCCCTGGACTTGCCTTCCCATTCGCTCGGTTTGGTGACCGTCCTGGCCCCCGTTCGTGGCACCATGGCCATTCTGCCGGCCGGGTATCCCCTCCGGCGGGCGACGTTTTCCCGCAGGAAATCGCACCTGATGGTGAAGGCCCACGGTCATCCCCGGGTCGTGGTCCCCCATTTCTTCGCCAACGACAGGCTAACGACGCTGGTGACCGAGGACGGCATCGAGGTTTCGAGGCACATGGTGATGTTGATGTCCAGTCTCTCGTCGAGGGTGGAAAAAGCCCTGAACGCCATGGCCATCCCCGCCAGCGACTCCTGAACGGCCCTATTTCCCTTTATCATTGATCCTTGATATTAGCCCGCCTTTCCCATTTTTTGAGGCTGGGAAAGGCCGTCAATAAAGGTTGAGGCCCACCGGGTTGAGTAGGCCCATGGACAGAAGCAACTGGTAAACCGCCAGCCGTTCGTCATAAGAGGCGGACGTGAAGTTGATCTGGGCGTTGTTGACCTCGTTCTCGGCGTCCAGCACGCTGACCACCGTTTCCTTGCCGGCTTCGCGCAGCTTTTGCCGGGACGAGAACACCTCGGAGGCGATGTTGACGGCGTTTTCCAGAAGTTCCAGGCGTTTCCGGGACGTCACCAGCGCCTGCCAGGCGAGCTTGGTCTGCTCGATCACCTTGCGCGAAGTGAAATCGTGTGTGTCCTTGCGGGCGCCCAGATCGAAGGACGCCTGGGCCATGAGGTTGCGCGTCGAAAAACCGGTAAACACGTCCCACGTGGCGCGCAGGGTGACCGAATAATCGCGCCTGACACCGAGCGTGGCCCCGGCGTTCTTTTCGAAACTCCAGGCGCTTTCCAGATCGATGGTCGGGTACAGCTCGGCCCGGACCGCCCGCTTGCGTTCCCGCGCCACCTCGATGCCGACGCTGGTGTTGCCGAGGGCGGGATTGCCGACCAAGGCCTGATCGATGGCCCGGTCCAATTGGCTCGGCACCATTTCCACCGGGGCCACCGGGTCCGTCATCGCGTTGATGTCCGGCACGTGGTTGAAGGTCTGGGTGTAGCGGCTGATGGAATCCTCCAGGGCGCCTTCGAGAGTGACCAGGCGCTCCTTGGCCACCTGCAAGCGGGACTTGGCCTGCAAGACATCGACGGCGACGCCCGAGCCGCGCTGCACGCGTTCATCCTCCAGATTGAGCTGTCGCTGGATGGTGGCTTCGTTCTCGCGCGACAGTTCGATCAGCCGCTTCTGCCTCAACACGTTGACATAGGCGTTGATGCCTTCGAACACGATGTTCTGGCGCGTCCCCTCCAGGGTCATCTGCGCCAGTTCCTTGTTCAATTGCGCCGTTCGTACGCTGGACGTGGTCAAAAAGCCGGCGAACAGGTTCTGGATAACGCTGACGCTGCCCCTCTCCGCGGTCCGGGTCGAAGGCTTGCCTAGCTGGCCGTCGCCTTGCTGGCGTTCGGCGGGGCTGTCGATGACTTCCTGGGTGATATCGCCGGTCACGGAAATTTGGGGATAGAAACCGGACGCCGTGCGCTTGATCTCTTCACGTGATGATTCGACCGTCTTATAGGCGGCGCGGATATTCGGATGGTCGAGAATCAGGGCCGCCAGCACCTCTTCGAGAGAGGAGGCGAAAACCGGCCCCGCGGTGGCGAAACTCAAGGCCCCCGATACTAGCCAGGGCACCAGCACCGGCACCATGCGTTTGAAACTTAAAACCGCCACGTAAAATCCCGAAACCGAACCCGTCTGAACACAGAATCGGCTAAGTCTAACGGCAACGGAATCGGCGGTCAAACGCATGAGGGCCTAAAAGTCGCGGAAAACAAGGGTTTTTGGGAGAATTCGGGGAAATTTCAGGGATTGGGCCTACTATATGGAGGCGAATTTCCGGCATAAAACCACGAAATGTAGGGGTGGAATAAGACGGATCAGGGTTCCGATTCGCCTCCGGTCCGGGCCTTTTCAAGCGCTGGCTTTTCCGAACCCACCCCCGGTTTAAAGTTTCCCGAACCCCCCCGTCTTAAGGTTTCCCGAACCCACCCCCGCCGGGGGTCTCGATGATGAAAACGTCGCCGGGATTCATGGCGATGCTGCCGGTGGACTCCAATTCCTCGATGGAACCATCGGCGCGCTCGACCCAATTGCGGCCGACGGCGCCCGGCTCGCCCCCGTCGAGGCCGTGGGGGGGCACCTTGCGGTGCTCCGAAAGGATCGCCGCCGTCATCGGTTCCAGGAAACGGATCCGCCGCACCGTTCCGTCGCCGCCCCGGTGCCGGCCTCGGCCGCCCGAACCGCGGCGGATGGAGAAACTTTCCAGGATCACCGGGAACCGCCATTCCAGAACCTCCGGGTCGGTGAGCCTGGAATTTGTCATATGGGTCTGCACCGCATCGGTGCCGTCGAAGTCGGGGCCGGCGCCCGAACCGCCGCAAACGGTTTCGTAATATTGATAATCCTCGTCGCCGAAGGTGAAATTGTTCATCGTCCCCTGGGCCGCCGCCATCACCCCCAAGGCGCCGAAAAGGGCGTCGGTCACGCACTGCGAGGTTTCGACGTTGCCGGCGACGACGGCCGCCGGAAAACGCGGGTTGAGCATCGAACCCTTGGGGATGGCGATGTCCAAGGGCTTCAGGCAGCCGCCGTTGAGCGGAATGTCGTCATCGACCAGGGTGCGGAAGACGTAAAGCACCGCCGCCCGGCAAACGGCGGCCGGG
>JADFMB010000114.1 GCA_022564115.1 Pseudomonadota bacterium | reverse complement strand
CCGACACCGTTTGTCAAACGCCTTTAGCCTTTAAGGAAATCCTTTACCGCCGTTTCGGTGCGTTCCATGTCCTGTTCCATGGGCACGCCGATTCTTTTGGCCTTGCGTTTCGCCCTTTGATCAGTTTCCGGGCGTCGGCGACGCCGAGGCGTTTAATGTTGAACACGCTGGGGCTCCTTTCGTGCCTTCCCGAGTTCAGCCTTGAAATACCAGCATTTTTCGAAAATGGGTATAGGGGGGAGGACGGGGCCCGCCGCAAGCGCCCATAGGACCGTTGCCCCGCCCCCGGCCGTGGCGTAATTTCGGGCCATGACCGAAGCGCCGAAATCGGCGCCCGGCCTGGCCCCTTATGCCTGTCACGAAGAGGCCAGCCGCGGGCGCCTGCACGACGAGGCGGAAAGCGCCACCCGGCGTTGTTTCCACCGCGACCGCGACCGCATCATCCATTCCGCCGCCTTCCGCCGGCTCGAATACAAGACCCAGGTGTTCGTCAACCACGAGGGCGACAACTACCGCACCCGGTTGACCCACACCTTGGAGGTGTCGCAGATCACCCGCTCTTTGTGCCGGTCCTTGGAGCTCAACGAAGACCTGGGCGAGGCGTTGGCGCTGGCCCATGACCTTGGCCATCCGCCTTTCGGGCACGCCGGCGAGGACGCGCTCCGGGAGATGATGGAGCCTTTTGGCGGCTTCGACCACAACGCCCAATCGCTGAACGTCATCACCAAGCTGGAACAGCGCTATGCGAATTTCGACGGCCTGAATTTAACCTGGGAAACCCTGGAAGGAGTGGTCAAGCACAATGGTCCGCTCCTGGGGGGCCCGCTTGTCGGCGGCGAAAAGGACAAGCCCTTGCCCCGCGTCATCGCCGGGTACGCCCAGGAACATGATCTGGAACTCGATACCTTCGCCGGCGCCGAAGCCCAGGTGGCGGCGTTGTCCGACGACATCGCCTACAACAACCATGACATCGACGACGGGCTCAGGGCCGGCCTTTTCACGGTCCGGGACCTGGCCGGGGTGCCGCTGGTGGGTCCCATCTTCGATTCCGTGGACAAGGATTACCCGAATCTGGAGGAATCCCGGAAAATCCATGAAGCGGTGCGCCGCCTGATCGGCGCCATGGTCGAGGACGTTCTCGCCGAAAGCCGGCGCCGAATCGAAGACGCCAAGGTGTCCTCGGCGGAAGAGGTCCGCGCCCTAGGCCGCCCGGTGGTGGGGTTTTCCGAGGCCATGGAAGCGCAGGAAAAGGCGGTGAAGACGTTCCTGTTCGGGAACATGTACCGCCATGAGAAGCTCAAGGTCATGACCGGCAAGGCCCGCAATACCGTCCGCGACCTGTTTGTTTTTTTCCGCGAACAGCCGGAAACCCTGCCTTCCGACTGGCGTCGCAAGCTCGAAGGCGCCGGCCCGGAACCGGCGGCCCAGGTGGTGGCCGACTACATCGCCGGGATGACCGACCGCTTCGCCATCGACGAACACCGCCGCCATTGCGGTGGCGAGGCAATAACCCCATGACGCCTTTCGCCATGATCCAATATAATAGGCCGATGACGGAGACTCCCTGATGGCCCTGCCCGGCGGTAAAGAGATCAAGGTGACGGCGTCGGATGCGCTGGAATTCGAACCGGTTGTGCCCGAGCCGCCGAAACGGCGTTTGGGGTGGAAGGTGTTCGTGTTCCTGGCCGTGGCCGCCGTCGCCGGGTCCTGGTCCTATTACGGCGATCAACTGATACGGCTTTGGGGGGGCGGCCAGGGCGGCATCCCCTTGATCAAGGCCGACCCGGGCCCGATAAAGGTGCGGCCCGAGAATCCGGGCGGGCTTCGGGTGCCGTACCGGGACAAGCTGGTTTACGACCGCATGCAGGGCCAATCCGCCGGACCGGGAGACGCCGGGGACGCCAGCGGCGGGGCGGAGCGGCTGTTGCCGCCGCCCGAACAGCCGCTTCCCAGGCCGGCGCCCAAAAAAGAAGTGGCCAAGGAGACCCCGAAAACGAAGCCGGTGCCCGAAGTGCCGACGGTCAAGGACGTGGCGGCGGCAAAACGTCCGCCCCCCCCGCCGCCGCCCCAGGCGCCCCAGGCATCCTCGACGGCGGCGTCCAGGGAAACCCGGACCACCGCTCCGGCGCCGGTCAAGGCGAAACGGGAATCGGAACCGAAAGCGGAAAAACTTAACCCGCTGGCGGAAAGCCCGAAACCGGCCGCCGAACCGGCGCCCAAACCCGAACCGAGGCAAGCCGCCGCGCCGAAGCCGGCCCCCCAACCGGCCCCCAAAGCGGCCCCCGAACCTGCATCGTCCGCTCCCGCCCCCATTCCCAGCCGCCGCGCGTACTTGGTGCAGCTTGCCGCCGCCCGTTCGCCGCAAGGCGCGCGAAGCGAGTGGGAACGGCTGAGAAAAAAACACCGGGACCTTTTAGGCAAACTGGGGCTGGCGGTGACCAAGGCCGATCTGGGGGCGGCCAAGGGGATTTATTACCGGCTTCGCGCCGGTCCCTTGGCCGACGAAAAAGCGGCTCGGCGGTTGTGCCAGCAACTGGCCAAGCGGCAGGTCGGCTGCCTGATCATCAAGCCCGTCAGGTAGGCGGGGCTCGACGTGGGAAATGGCGACCCTTCGAAGGCGGTGATATTCGGCTGCTCAGGCCCGGCATTGACGGACGGGGAAAGGCGTTTCTTCGAACAAGCGAAGCCACTGGGTTTTATCCTGTTCGAGCGCAACTGCCAGGACCCCGATCAGGTGCGCGGCCTGGTCGGGGAGCTCAGGGAAACCGTCAATCGCCCCGATGCGCCGGTGCTGATCGATCAGGAAGGCGGCCGGGTGCAGCGCCTGAAGCCGCCCCATTGGCGCGATGCCCCGCCGCCCGGTGCCTTCGCCGCCTTGGCCGGGCGGAGCTTAAGCCGGGCCGAAGAAGCAGTGCGCCTGAACGGGCAACTGATCGCGGCCGAACTTTCCGGTCTCGGGATTACCGTCAACTGCGCCCCGGTCCTCGATATCCCCGGGCCCGACTCTCACGCGATCATCGGCGACCGCGCTTTCGGCAACGACCCCGAAATCGTGGCGGCGCTTGGCATGGCGGCGGCGGCGGGATTATTCCAGGGCGGGGTAATCCCGGTGATCAAGCATATTCCCGGCCACGGGCGGGCCAAGGCCGACAGCCACGAGGAATTGCCGGTGGTGGACGCCGGAGCGGAAGAGCTGACGGAAACCGATTTTTCACCGTTCAGGGCCCTCAACCGCCTGCCTTGGGCGATGACGGCGCATGTGGTCTATACGGCCCTTGACGGGGAAAACCCGGCGACCACGTCGGCCGAGGTTATTTCCCGGACCATCCGCGGCGACATCGGCTTCAAGGGCGTGCTGGTTTCCGACGACATCGGCATGAAGGCGCTCGGCGGCCCGTTCGAGGAACGGGCGGCGGCGGTATTGGCCGCCGGCTGCGACTTGGTGCTTCATTGTTCGGGGGACACGGCCGAGATGGAGGCGGCGGCGGCCGGGGCCGGGCCGGTCACCGACGAAGGGCTGGCGCGGCTTCAAAGCGGTGAGTCGATGTTAAAGGCCCCCGGGGATATGGGCGGGGATATCGACACGCCGAGGGTCCAGGCGCGGCTGGACGAAATCATGAATGCGGAGGACGGCCCATGATGGACATGGAAAACCTGGCTTTCACCGTCTCGGTGTGGGTTCTGCCGGTGCTGATCGCCGTCACCATCCACGAAGCGTCGCATGGGTGGGTCGCCTGGCGGCTGGGCGACGACACCGCCTATCGGCTCGGACGGGTTACCTTCAACCCCCTTAGTCACATCGACCTGTTCGGCACCATTCTGCTGCCGGCGCTGATGTTGTTCGCGTCCGGCGGGCGGATGATGTTCGGTTTCGCCAAGCCGGTGCCGGTCAATTTCGCCGCTCTCGGGCGTCCCCGGCGCGACATGGTGCTGGTGGCCCTCGCCGGGCCGGGGTCGAACCTGCTGTTGGCGGTGATTTCGGCCGCCTTGATCCACCTATTGCCGATGCTTTCCGGCGACGTTTACCAATGGGCCGGCCATAACCTGATCAATTCGGTGCGAATCAACCTTCTGCTTTGCGTCTTTAACATGCTTCCCATGCCGCCCTTGGACGGCGGCCGGGTGGCCGTGGGACTTCTCCCGAAACCACTGTCACGGCGGCTTGCAAGGCTTGAGAGGGCGGGGATCGCGATAATTCTCGCGGCCGTGTTTATCCTGCCCTGGATCGGTGGCAAAATAGGGGTGGATTTGAACGTGTTCTGGTGGCTTGTCGGGATACCGACGGAGTATCTTATGGAGGCCGTCTTCTTGATCACCGGACATGGCTAAGGCCCCCCAGGGATTTAGGGCGGCAAGATTAAAGAAACCTCATGGACGATCTCGACACATTCGAAGACGGTATCGACCCCGGCGGCCTTCCCATCGGCGAGTCCTTTGTCGTCGACCTCGACGGTTTCGAGGGCCCCATCGACGTTTTGTTGTCGTTGGCCCGCGAACATAAACTCGACCTGACGCGGATCTCGATCCTGGCGCTGGCCGATCAATACCTCGAATTCGTCGCCAAAATCCGGCGCACGAACCTGGAACTGGCCGCCGATTATCTGGTCATGGCGGCGTGGCTGGCTTATCTGAAATCCCGGTTGTTGCTTCCCGACCTCGGCGGCGAGGACGAACCGACCGGCGAGGAAATGGCGGCGGCCCTGGCGTTTCAACTGCAAAGGCTGGAGGCCATGCAGAACGCCGGTCAGCGGTTGATGGCGCGGTCCCGGCTGCGGCAAGATTTCTTTCCCCGCGGCGCCCCTGAAACCTTCCGTGCCCTGGTCAACCCGATCCTCGAGGTAACGCTGTACGACCTGTTGAAGGCCTATGGCGATCAAAAGCGCCGGGGCCCCGGGGGGCCGCTTCATATCGAGCCGTTTGACATTTATACCGTCGAGGACGCGCTCAAGCGCCTCGGCAGGCTTCTGGGCTCGACCCCGGACTGGGAAAGCCTTTGGCGGTTCCTGCCGGAAGGGGCGCTGGAAGGTCTTGTGGCGCGCTCGGCGATTGCCTCTACCTTCGCCGCCAGCCTGGAACTGGCCCGCGAAGGCAAGGTCAAGCTGCGCCAGCATGACGCCTTCGGGCCTATTTACTTGAAATCCACCGGCCGCGACGGTCCGAGGACAGGGGATAATTTGGAGCCGGTTGAGGAATGAACGCGCCTGAAAACGGAAACGACCCCCGGCACCTGAAGCTTCTCGAGGCGATCCTGTTCGCTTCCGCCGAGCCGCTGTCCGAGCGCGCCTTGTCCCACAGGCTGCCCGAGGGCGTGGACCTGGAGGCCTTGCTGGGCGAGTTGCGGGAAATGTACGCCGATCACGGAGTCAACCTGGTGCGCGCGGGCTCCTCCTGGGCCTTTCGAACCGCGCCCGGCCTGGCCCAGCAATTGAACATGGAAATCGACGTGCCGCGCAAGCTCAGCCGGGCGGCGGTCGAGACGTTGGCCATCATCGCCTATCACCAGCCGGTGACCCGGGCCGAGGTCGAGGAAATCCGGGGCGTGGGCCTGAGCCGGGGAACCCTGGACGTGCTCCTGGAAGCCGGCTGGATCAGGCCAAAGGGCCGGCGGCGGACGCCCGGCCGGCCGACCACATGGGGAACCACCGATGGGTTCCTGGACCATTTCGGCATCGAGGATATCCGCGACCTGCCCGGCATGGACGAATTGAAGGCGGCCGGGCTTTTGGACTCGGGACCGGCGATCAGCATCTATCAGTCCCGGGCTTCGAACTCGAATGGCGGCGACGGGGATGAAGACTCCGAAGGGGGCGGCGCCCAGTTGGAATTGATCGAGACCCCCGATGAAGACGGCCGGGAACCGGGCGAGCGGTTAAATTCCAACGATGACCCGGAACCCCTCGACCCGGACGGCGGCGAGGAAGAGCGCGCCTGAACCCGCCTAAACCCAGGCCGGGGCTTATTTTATCGGCCGCCAATTGGCCCAGTTGATATCGCGGTCGGTCTTCAACAGGTCGTTGGCCATCTCCCGCGTCCGCTTGACCAGCAACATGACGATTCCCCGCATCGCCGGGTCCATTTCCTCGACCCGGCGCTGGAATTCTTTTTTTGTCATCGCGGTGACCACGGTTTCCTCGACGGCGACGGCGCTGGCCATGTGGGGGTGGTTGTCGAAAAGCGCCAGTTCCCCGATCACGTCGCCCCGGGACCGGGTCGCCAACGTCTTGGGGCTATCTTCCCCGCCCATGCGGATCTCCACCTTTCCTTCGACGATGACGAAGACGGAGTCTCCCTTCGCCTTCCTTGAGGATCACCGTGCCCTGGGGGAAGACCCGACGGGTGAATTTTCCTTGATCTTTTTCGTTCATGCGGCTTACCCCCCCGGGTTCCTTCGTATTCCCCGGGCGCAATCAATGAAAGGAAACCTTATTTCTTTTTCACGAACAAGAAATCTCCACCGTCGTGACCGGCGTTCCGGACGTCCGAGTATTCCGGCGTCTGGTCGGTCGAAACCATCACCGGACACCGCATCTTTGTGAACAGCTCGGTACCGTCGATGATCGAGTCGTTGCCCCTAAGCACGTCGAGGAAGGCCTTGGCGAACGGCGAATGGCCGCCGCCTCCCTTGTCCGCCACCGGTTCCAGGCCGCCGGAAACCAGCGCCACCCGGGTCCATTTCTCGGCCATCCGCTTGTAATAATCGCCAGCCCGCAACCCAATGTTGGCGGAACGGGTCAGGGTTCCCGAATAACAACTGTCGGCGACCACCATCACATGCTTGGCCTGAAGCGTCATCAGGGTGTCGGTAATGGTGGCGTTGGATACCCAACGGCTGCGCCGGTTCGTTTGGGCGTCGGCCGGCAGCCAATACCCCCGGTCGGCGTCCTTGTCCAGCCACCCGTGGCCGGCGTAATAAATCAGCAGGTTGTCCTTGCCGCCGAGCGATTCGCGGTACTCGTCCAAGGCGTCGATGATGGCGACGCGGTCCGGGTTGACCAGCAGCCTGACCTTGAAGCCGTAATCCTTTTCCAGCACTTGCGCCACGGCCTTGGCGTCGCGGACCGCGGTCCCGAGCTTCGGCAGATACTTGTATTTGTCGATGCCGATGATAAGGGCATGATAATCGCCGAACTCGATCCCCTTGATGTCGATCACGGGTTTCCCCGTCAGGCCCCTGCTGACGACCTCGATCTCCTTTTTCAGGCCCCGGACCTGGGCCAGCAGGGCTTCGGCCTGGCCGCCTTCCTTGGTGCCCTTTAAGGCGTGGGTGGTGGTGCCTTCGGGGTAGGTGACACGGACCAGGGAATAGTTGTCTTCCTCGCCTTCGCCGAAAAGCGGCTCCTTGACGTATTCCGTCCCCATGCACATTGAGCTGGGGCCAAAGCCGCCGAAGCCACCGCCGAATCCGCCACCGAGGCCGCCCAGGGGGGGACCACCGAAACCGCCCGCATCCGCCATCATGGGCCGGACCTGGAACGATTTCACCCAATCCCTTTCGGCCTTGATGACGATGCCGGCGTCAGGCTGATACCAGCGCCGGCCCTTGTAGATTTTGCCTGAGGTGGATTTGCCCCGTTCCTCGATCACGTACACCGGATAATCGATGCCCTTGACGGCAATGACCTCCTATTTCGTCACCTCGAGGGTAATTTTCCATTCGTCCGGGTCGGTGCATTCGCCGCCTCCCTCCTTGAGCCCGAAGGAGGTTTTTTGCCGACCTCCAGGGGCCAGAGGGACTTGAGCTTATCGCGTTCGTCGCCGTCGATCTCGTAAGTAATGAGGTCGCCCCGGGTGTCGAAGACATGCATGTTTGGGGTGAATTCGCCGAACAGGCCGTAGGCCCGCATCCACCCTTCACTCCTTTTGGATTTGCCAAGCCATGAATTCGCGCCTTCGGACCGGGCCTTGAAGACCGTCAGGAAGCCATCCGTTTCGGTGACTTCGAAGCTTCTGTTGTCGAATTTGACCTTGGTGCCGATGGGCAGCGGCTTGTATTCGGCCGGCGGCAGGGTCACGGTTTCGGCGGCGGTGGGGAACGGGACGACGATAAAGGCCATGCATAGGAAGACCACAAAAGTGGCGGCAAGCGTCATGGCCAAATTACAGGGTCTCGAAACGGTCATCCGAACCCCCTCATGCTGGGAAAGGGGACGGCAATTCTAAGTGATTTCGGGGTAAATAAAAACCCTGCCCCCAGGGATGCGGGTGGGGGGAGACGCGAGGGAAACAGCGGCGTCCGCTTACGGCTTTCCAGAATCCTGATAGAATAGGGAGCCCATGCTGAGGAAAATTTCGCCCAGGGAGCTGTTATCCGTTTTCGCCATCGTCGTGCTGGCGACGGCGGTGGGGGCGCTGTTGCCCCGCGTGCTGCCGACGTTTAAGGCCGGCGAGAACTGGCTCATGGATTTCCGTTTCGCCACCCTGGCGGCGCCCGAGCCGCAGAACGAAGATGTCGTCGTTATTGCCATCACCGAGGACACGCTGGCGACGCTGCCCTACCGTTCACCCTTGGACAGGGGGTTTCTGGTCCGCCTCCTGACGGCGCTGGAAGCCGCCAAGCCCAAGGCCATCGGCATCGACATCCTGTTCGACCAGCCGACCGAGCCGGCCAAGGACAACGCCCTGCGCCAGAAGCTCCTGACCCTTTCCGTGCCGGTGGTCGTCGCCTCGGCCGGCAAGGCCGAGGGCCTGACGAAACCGCAAAAGGAATACCTGACCCGCTTTACCGAGGGGATGAAGACAGGACTGGTGAATCTGGTCACCGACCGGACCGACGGCACCGTCCGCTGGATCTATCCCGGTGATTCCGTCGGCGGCTCATGGACCCCGGGGTTTGTTCCCCATTTGGCGAAAATCATCGGCAAGAAGGCCCCGGAAAAGGACCTGGCGCTGGTTTATCGCCCGGGGCCGGGGAAGGGGGAG
>JADFMB010000113.1 GCA_022564115.1 Pseudomonadota bacterium | reverse complement strand
GCAGCATCACCTGGAGTTTCTCTTCCAATTCCGGGATTTTTTCCTTCAGTTGGGCGAATTCCTCTTCCGCCATGTCCTTCATCTCGGCTTCCGTCTCGGGCTCGGCGATCAACGACGCCAAATCCGCCGTCTCGTCCTTGACCCGGCGAAGCTCGCTGATGGCTTCGACCACCGGCGTCAGGTCGGAGAATTCCTTCGACAGGCGGGCGAATTCCTCCGGCGACGGGGGCTCGGCGCTGGCCATCAGGTCTTGAAGCTCCTGGTGGCGGGCCAGCACCCGGTCCAGGTTTTCCTCGAGGCTCATTTGTCCGACTCCTTGTCCCGGGCGCCGCCCCGGACCAGCCCGAACAGCCGCCGGATCACGTCCTCGGCCGCCTGCCAGCCGCCACCTTCGGCGGCTTCGCCGCGCATGGCCTCGGACGGCTCATGTAAAAGCCGGTTGATCAGCAACCGCGTCGCCTTGTCGGCGTCGCCGCCGGCCTCGGCCAGGACCTGTTCGCGGACGTCCTCGAAATGGCTGCGAAGCTCGTTCAGGGCCGGCACCGCCGCCCGTTCGGCGCGTCCGCGCAGGAAAGCGTCCACTTCCCCGGCGACGATCCTGGCCGCGATTTCGGCTTCGGATTCGCGGGTCGCCCGCCCGGCCATGACGACCCTTTCCAGATCGCCCAGGTCATAGAGAAAGGCTTCCTCGATGCGATCGACGGCGGGATCGACGTCGCCGGGGACCGAAGTATCGACCAAAAACACCGGCCGTTTGCGGCGCCGGTGCAAGGCCACCTGCATCATGTCGGCGGTGATGGCGTGGCGGCGCGAGCCCAGCGCCGTAAGCACGATGTCGGCCTCGTCCAGTATCCGGTCGAGCTCGTCGAAGTCGGCGAAATGGCCGTTAAGCGCCCGCGCCAGGGCTTCCGACCGGGTCGGGTTGGGGTGCACCACCGTCAGGTCGCCGAGGCCTTCCTGAAGCAGCGCCTCGGCCACCATTTCGCCCATCTCGCCGGTGCCGACCAACAATCCCTGGGAGCGCGAAAGATCGCCGTGCAGGTCCTGCGCCAGCCGCGCCGCGGCGGCGGCGATGGAGACCGGGCGTTCGCCGATCTTGGTTTCCGAACGCACCCGCTTGGCGGCGGCGTAGGCGCCTTGCAGGATGGCCTCCAATCCATTGCCGGCCATGCCCGCTTCCCGGGCCATCCGGTGCGCGGCCTTGATCTGGCCCAGGATCTGCGGCTCACCGACGATCAGGCTGTCCAGCGACGCGGCGACGGTAAAAATCTGCCGCACCGCCTCGTCGTCGGTGAGCACATAGGTCTGGTCCTCCAACTCGGCGGCCTCGACCCCGGCGTGGGCGGCCAGGAGTTCCCGGGCGCTTTCGGCGGCCGCCTCGGGGTCGTCGTGGACGGCCTGGATCTCGACCCGGTCGCAGGTCGACAGCAGCATCGCCTGGTCCAGCCCGGCGTGGCGCATTTTCTCCAGAAAACCGGGAACGTGGTCTTCCTCGACGAACAGGCGGTCGCGCAGGCTCATGGAGCTTGAACGGTGGTTGGCGCCGACGACAACCGGCCTGGGCACCGGCCTCGGGGTTTTCGTTTGCTCTTCGGCCATGGCGCCCGCTAACGATAACGGGCGAGGTGGTCTTCAAGCGCCGAAAGCTTAATTTCCGTCTGCTCGCCCGTTTCCATGTCCCGGACCGTGGCCGCCTGCTTCTCCAATTCGTCCTGGCCGAGGATGACGGCGGCGACGGCATTGGCCTTGTTAGCCTTGTCCAGGCGTTTCTTGAGGTTGCCCGCAAACCCCAGATCGACCGGGAACCCGGCCTGGCGGAGCCTTTGGACTAGCGAAAGCGCCTCCGCCTCCGCCGCCTCGCCGATGGGGACGACGGCGACGGGCCGGGCCGGGCCCGGCGGTTCGGCGATCATCAACGCCAGCCTTTCCACGCCCGCCGCCCAACCGGTGCCCGGGGTGGATGGGCCACCCATGGCCTCGATCAGGCCGTCGTAACGGCCGCCGGCCAGGACAGCGCCCTGGGCGCCGAGCGTCTCGGTGGTGAACTCGAACGCCGTGTGGCAATAGTAATCGAGCCCCCGCACCAGTCCGGGGTTAAGCGTATAGTTCACCCCGGCGGCGAGGAGACCGCCCTTCACGGTGTCGAAAAAATCCTGCGAGGCCGGGGTAAGATGGCCGGTCAGCTTGGGCGCATCTTTGAGAATTTCCTGATCGCCGGCATCCTTGGAATCAAAAATCCTCAGTGGATTGCGGTCCAAGCGGTCTTGGCTGTCTTTCGACAGCCCGTCCCGGTGACCCTTGAGAAAGGCCACCAGAATGTCCCGGTAGGCCTGGCGGGTATCAGGATCTCCGAGGGTGTTGATCTCCAACGTCACCTTATCGGCGACCCCGAGCGCCTCCAAAATATGCGCGGCCATGGTAATGACTTCGACATCGCCCAAGGGTTCCGGCACACCGAGCAATTCGATGCCGAACTGGTGAAACTGCCGCTGGCGGCCTTTCTGCATGCGCTCGTAGCGGAACATCGGGCCTTGGTAAAAAAGCTTGAGCGGCAACGGTTTTGAGCGCAGGTGTGAGACAAAGGCGCGGGCCACCCCCGCCGTGCCTTCCGGACGCAGGGCAAGGCTTCTGCCCTTCTTGTCCTCGAACACGTACATTTCCTTGGTCACGATGTCGGACGTCTCGCCCAGGGTGCGCCGGAAAACATCGGTCGCTTCAAAGATCGGCGTCGAGATTTCCTCGTAACCGTAAAGCCCGGCAATGCGAAGCACTGTTTCCGTTATGTGGCGGTGGCGGCGCTGGTCTTCAGGCAGGAGATCGTGGGTGCCGCGAGGCGGCTGCAGATCGGACATGGAAACGAACCCCGCTACTGGGCGGCGGCGGACGGGGCGTCATCGGCATCCTTGTCCTTGCCCCCACGGCGCTTGTAATGGCTGTCGACGTAGTCATCGACGATCTTCTGGAATTCCTCGGCGATACCGGACCCGCGCAGGGTCAGCGTTTTCTCGCCGTCGATAAACACCGGTGCCGCCGGTTCCTCGCCGGTGCCGGGAAGGCTGATGCCGATATCGGCGTGCTTGCTTTCGCCGGGGCCGTTGACGATGCATCCCATGACGGCCAGGCTCATGTCCTCGACCCCTTGATAGGTCTTTTTCCATTCGGGCATGCGCTCACGGACATGGGCCTGGATTTTTTCCGCCAGCTCCTGGAACACGGTCGAGGTCGTTCGCCCGCAGCCGGGGCACGCGATGACCAGCGGCGCGAACGACCGCAGTCCCATGGTCTGCAGGATTTCCTGGGCGACGACGACCTCGCGGGTCCGGTCGCCGCCGGGCTCCGGCGTCAGCGACACGCGGATGGTGTCGCCGATGCCGTTCTGCAACAACACCGCCAGCGCCGCCGTCGAGGCGACGATGCCTTTCGAGCCCATGCCGGCCTCGGTCAGCCCCAGGTGCAGCGTGTAATCCGAGCGCCCGGCCAGGTCGGCGTAGACGGCGATCAGGTTCTGCACGTCGGAGACCTTGCACGACAGCACGATCCGGTCGCGGCTCAGGCCCAGTTCCTCGGCCCGGGCGGCGTTTTCCAGGGCCGAGACCACCAGCGCCTCGCGGGTCACCTCGGCGGCGTCCTTCGGGTTGGGCGATTTAGCGTTTTCGTCCATCAGCCGGGTCACCAGTTCCTGGTCCAGGCTGCCCCAGTTGACGCCGATGCGCACCGGGCGGCCGTATTCGAGCGCCGTCTCGATCATGGTCGAGAACTGCTTGTCGCGCTTTTCCCTGAAGCCGACGTTGCCGGGGTTGATCCGGTACTTGGCCAGGGCCTCGGCGCAGGCCGGATAAGCGCTCAGCAGCTTGTGGCCGATGTAGTGGAAATCGCCGACCAGGGGCACGGCACAGGCGCGTTTGTCGAGCTCGTCGCGGATATGGGGGACCGCCTTGGCCGCGTCTTCGTTGTTGACGGTGATGCGCACCAGTTCCGACCCGGCGCGGGCCAGTTGGGCGACCTGATCCACCGTCGCCGCCACGTCGGCGGTGTCGGTGTTGGTCATCGACTGCACCACCACCGGCGCATCGCCGCCCAGGATGACGCCGCCGACGTCGACCGGGACGCTGTTGCGTCTTTCCGTCAATGTGAGTCCGTTGGACATCAGACCTTTAAATCCTTTTGGCTTAAGACGTTATTTGCCGCATCGGCGAGCCCAAGGTCAAGGTTAACCCGGCTTTGCGGCTGACTAGTGGATTCCATCCACCAGGGTCGGGGCTTATTCGCGCACCGCGGTGCCCGATTTCAGCCTTTCGGGGTCGAGCACGATTTTGCGCCGCACGGTTCCTTCCCCGCCGACGGCCGGCACCGGTTTGCCGTCGACCAGGATTTCCAGGGCGCCGGCGTTGCCGGTGGAAAGGATCAACCCGGAACGGTCAGGGACGATATAGCTGTCGCCGGACATCAACATGCGCGTCAGCACCAGCTCACCGGCGGCATCGTCGCGCACCTGGATCCAACTGTTGGCCTTGGCCTTGACCACGATGCGCCCGGCACCGCCGGCCGCCGTGGCCGGAGAGGCCCCGCGGGCGGGCACGGACGCCGTTTCAGCCCCCTGGAATTCGGGAACTGGGGAATCAGGAACCGCGGCTTCGCGGGCCGGGGTTTCGGCGGCGGCGGATCGGGCTTCCGGCGTTTCTTCGCCGGCCGGGGCTTCGGCCTGAACTTCCGGCCGCGGCGACGCCGGGACCGGCGGGATCATGTCCATGGGCACCACGGTCGGGGCGTTGATCGGTTCGGGCGCCCGGGTTGTCAATGTTGTCCGGGATTCCGGGGCCGACGGGGAACTTCCGCCGGTAGTCACCGGGCCGGTCACCCTTGCCGTCACGGGCGCCGTCGCGGGCGCGGGCTGGGCCTCGGCATGGATCGGAGCGCTGGGTGCGGCCTCCGGCGGCGGCGGTTTGACGACGCCGGGGGGCGGTTGCCAAGCCTCAGCCTGTTGATCGGGGGAGTCTTCCGCCACTGGTTTCTCCTCCGTTTCGGCGGGCTTTTGGGCTTCCGGTTTCGGTTCGGGAACGGGTGTCGCTTGCGGCACTTTTTCGGCCACCTTCACCGGTATTTTTTCGGATTCTGGCACCGCCTGATCGGGTGTCCTGGAAGCCAGGGCCGGAGTTGGGGGTTCGGCCGCCCGGGGTGTCTTTTCGGGTTCGGCGGGCCCCGCCGGTTGAGTCTCCGGCTCCGTTTTTTGAACCGGCTCGGGCGCCGGCGCGGCTTGTTCCGGCTTGTTTTCCTCGCCGGCGAGCTTGGCCAGCCGGTCCGGTACCGGCGAAATCAATTCGGCGAGGAAGTCATTTTCCGACGTTTTCACGTACCAGACGCCGTAGGCCAGAACCGCCACCAGGGCGCCGACGAAGACGATGGCGCCGCCGGGGATGCCGGCTTGGGAGATCGGCTCGGGGAACACCAGTTCGGGCGCCGGTTCCCCGCCGCTGGTCCGGCCCTTGAAGCGGCGGATGACCTCGTCGCTGTCGAGCCCCAGGTGATCGGCATAGGCGCGGATGAAGCCGATGGCGTAGGTGGTGCCGGGCAGTTCGTCGTAGCGGCCGTCCTCGATGGCTTCCAGGTAGACGTGGCGGATGCGGAGGATGGCGGAGACCTCGCGCAGGTCTTCGCCGATCCGCAGCCGGGACGCCTTGAGCAGGGCGCCGACGCCGCTGTCGTCGGGTTGTCGGGTATTTTCGGCCTGTTGCGGAGAAGACATGTTCCTGTTCATCCAATCCCTGGGAGCCGATGCCGATCCGGACCCAAGTCGCCCAGGGCTCTGTCCGCCGCCCGGTTCATTTTTTTCGGCTTGTCCCAAGGGTGAAAACGCTATTTTCCGGCGGCCGCCGGCAAATTTCCCGACGTCTGGGGGAAGTGTCTCATATCTCGCCAAAGGACTTCAAGCGGGAACGCTCCGCCCCCGGGGAATCTCATATGGCCGCCCTAAACGGCGACGCCGTGCTCAAGGGCGAAGGCTTCGAACCTGCCGCGCAGCGAGTGCCCGTTGTCGTCGGAAAGCGATTCCAGGAAAACCTCCAGCGCCGCCAGGGGCAGGCTGCGGATCATTTCCTTGACCGGGCCGATGCACGGGGTGGCCATGGAAATGCTACGGAACCCCAGCCCCACCAGGGCCATGGCGTCGATGGGGCGGCCCGCCATCTCCCCGCACAGGCTCAGCGGCACTTGCGCTTGGCGGCATTCCCCGACCACCTGGCGGAGGACCGCGATAAACGCCGGGGAAAGCTCGTCGTAGCGATCGGCGAGCTTGGGGTTGGCGCGGTCGCTGGCGAACAGGAACTGCGCCAGATCGTTGGAGCCAATGGAAAGGAAATCGACCCTTTTCAGAAGCGCCGGAAGCTGAAACAGCAGCCCCGGCACCTCCATCATGGCGCCGACATCGACGGTTTCGGGCGCCGGTTGACCTTCCTTTTTTTGCCGCGCCAGTTCCCTGTCCAGCACCTCGCGAGCGGCGTTGAACTCCGCCACCTCGGCGATCATCGGAAACATGATCCGAAGCGGGCGCCCCTGGGCGGCCTCGATCAGGGCCCGGAGCTGGCGTTCCAGTAACGCCGGATGATCCAGGGACACCCGGATCGCCCGCCAGCCGAGGGCCGGGTTTTCCTCGTTGCCGTTGCGCCAATAGGGCAGCGCCTTGTCGCCGCCGACATCGAGGGTGCGGAAGACGACGGGCTTGCCGGCCGCTTCTTCGAAGACCCGGGCGTAGACCTGCCGCTGGGCATCGAGGTCGGGAAAGTCGGACTGCGTCATGAACGGAATCTCGGTACGGAACAGGCCGATACCGTCGGCGCCGTATTCGTCCAGGTGCGCCAGGTCGATCATCAGCCCGGCGTTGATGTTCAGCGAGATGCGCTCGCCATCCTTGGTTTCGGACGGCTTGCCCTTCAGCGCCTGATAACGGGCCTTCTGTTCGTCCAGGGCCAGCAGGCTGACCTGATAGGCGCGCCTGATGTCCGGCCCGGGGCGGACGAAGACCTGGGCGTTGTCGCCGTCGACGATGATCTGTTCGCCTTCCTCGATCCTGTCGGTGGCGTTCCGGGCGTGCCCGACGACGGGGATTTGCAGCGCCCGGGCGATGATCGCCACATGGGCGGTCGGCGAGCCTTCCTCCAGCACCAGTCCCTTGAGCCGGGCGGCATCGTAATCCAGCAGCTCCGCCGGCCCCATGGCGCGGGCGATGAGGATGGCGTTTTCAGGGATTTCCTTGTCGTCCAGGCGCGCTCCGCCGCCGAGGAGATGGCGCAGCAGCCGGCCCGCCAAGTCGTCGAAATCGAACACCCTTTCGCGCAGGTAGGGATCCGCCACATGGCTCATGCGGGCGCGGATGTCTTCCTGCACTTTCTGCACGGCGGCTTCCGCCGTCAGCCCGCCGTCGATGGCTTCCTCGATGCGGGCCGTCCAGCCCGCGTCCTCGGCGATCATGCGGTAGCTTTCCAGCACGTCCCGGTGTTCGCCGCCGTCTTCGAGCGCCTCCGCGCCCAGCATGTCATCAAGCGCCCCGTGCATGCCGGTAAAGGCTTCCTCCAGGCGCCGGCGTTCGGCGGCGGGGTCCTCGGCGACCAGCTTGTCGATCACGAAATGGGGCTGGTGCAGGACGGCGCGGCCCATCCCCAGCCCGCCGTTGAGTTTGAGGCCCTCCAGGGTCAGCGCCGTCAAGGGGATGTCGTCGTCGGCAACCCTGTCGCCGGCTTTCAACAACTCGCCGCCGGCGATCAGTTCGGCCAGCACCATGGCCACCGTCTGCAGCGTCTCGACCTCTTCCTCGGTGTAGTGGCGCCGGGTCCGGTTCTGCACCGCGATGACGCCGGTGACGCGGCCGCCGCGTAGGACCGGCACCCCCATCAGGGAGTGATAGATTTCCTCGCCGGTTTCCGGGCGGTAGGCGAAATTGGGATGCTCCTGGGCGTCGGCCAGGGCGAAGGGACGGGCCTGGGCGGCGATTTCGCCGATCAGGCCCTCGCCGAACTTAAGCCGCGTCCGGTGAACCGCATCGGGGTTCAGCCCCTGGGTGGCGAACAGCTCCAGCACCTCGCCGGGACGGCGGACGTAGACCGAGCACACCTCGGCGACCATGTCGGCGGCGATGATTTCGGTGATTCGGTCGAGCCGTTCCTGGGCCGCCCCGGCCCCGGCCATGACGTCGCGGACCCGCGCCAGCAGGCGCCGGGGCGCCGCCCGGGGATGGCCGTGTCTTTCGGGGCTTTTCGCCATGGTCAGGTTATGCCGGCCGGAAACGCCGCGATGGGCCGGTTATTCGGCATCGAGCCCATAGGCGCTGTGCAGCGCGCGCAGGGCCAGTTCGGTGTATTCCTCGGCGATCAGCACGCTGACCTTGATCTCGGACGTCGAGATGACCTGGATGTTGATGCCTTTATCGGCCAGGGCCTTGAACATGCGCTGGGCGACCCCGGCATGAGAGCGCATGCCGACGCCGATGACCGAAACCTTGACCACGTCGGAATCGGAAATCAGGTCCTTGTATTCCAGTTTCTTCTTGTTGGCGGCAACGGTTTCGACGGCGCGCTCCAGATCGCCCTTGGCGACGGTGAACGTCAAGTCCGTCGTCTTGCCGTCGGCGGAGACGTTCTGGACGATCATATCGACGTTGATGCTGGCGTCCGCCAGCGGCCCGAAGATGGCCGCCGCGACGCCCGGTTTATCGGCAACCTGGACGAGGGTAATCTTGGCCTCGTCCCGGCTGTAGGCAATTCCGCTGACTATTTCCTTTTCCACGATTTCATCCTCATCGACAACAAGGGTTCCGGGGGCATCGGAATAGCTGGACCGGACATGCAGGCGCTGGCCGCTTTTCATCGCCAATTCGACCGCCCGGGTCTGCAGGACCTTGGCGCCGAGGGACGCCATTTCCAGCATTTCCTCGTAAGTGATTTTCTCCAGTTTCCGCGCCTTGGCGACGATCCGGGGATCGGACGT
>JADFMB010000112.1 GCA_022564115.1 Pseudomonadota bacterium | reverse complement strand
GAAGCCGCGGTCAGGCTCGGATTTTTCTTCGGCGTCCTGGTGCTGATGGCGGCGTGGGAAGCGGCCACCCCGCGCCGGGAGAGGACCCAGACCCGGGCGCTGCGCTGGACTTCCAACCTCGGCATCGTGGTGGTGAATACGCTGCTGGTGCGGCTTCTTTTCCCCGTCCTTCCCGTCGCCTTGGCCCTGATCGCCGATGACAGGGGTTGGGGCCTGTTCAATATCGTCGATGCGCCGACTTGGCTCGCCGTCGTCCTGTCGGTGGTTTTGCTGGACCTGCTGATCTATGGCCAGCACGTTTTGGTCCACTTTGTTCCCGTCCTTTGGCGGTTGCACCGCATGCACCATGCCGACCTGGATATCGACGTCACCACGGGAGCCCGGTTCCACCCGCTGGAAATCATCTTCTCGATCCTCATCAAGATGGCGGCGGTGGCGGTCCTGGGGGCGCCGGCGGCGGCGGTGCTGATTTTCGAGGTCGTGCTTAACGCCACGTCGATGTTCAACCACGCCAACGTGAAGCTGCCCGCCGGTCTCGACAGGGTGCTCCGGTGGGTGGTGGTGACGCCGGACATGCACCGCGTCCATCATTCCGTCATCAAGACCGAAACCGACAGCAATTTCGGCTTTAACCTGCCATGGTGGGACCGGATTTTCGGCACCTACAATGACCAGCCCCAGGCCGGCCACGACGGCATGACCATCGGGCTGCCGATCTTCCGCGATCCCGGATGGTTGAAATTGCACCGAATGATGGCGCAGCCGTTCGCCGACGAACCGGAGCCCGCCGGCGGCGATTAACCGTCGGCCAGGATTTCCGCCATCAGCCGCGCCACTTCCAGGGATTCCGGGTCGCCGGTGGCCCGGAGGCCCTTGATCGCGCCTTCGCGGTCGGCCAGCGAATTGTTCTGGCTGAGCTTGAATTTTCCCTCCAGCCGGTCGATGGGCATTTCGAAGGCGACGATACCGTCGAGCATTTTCTCGATGTAGGATTCCGGCAGCCGGTCCATGGACCAGTTGCCGGTGGCCTCGCTTTCGTATTCCGAGGTCAGGCGCTCCAGCACGTCGCGCGCCGCCGCCGGGTCGGAAAGGACTTTCGGCTTCCCATAGGCGTGGACGGTGACGTAATTCCAGGTCGGGACCATGATCTCGGACTCGTACCAGGAGGGCGAGATGTAGGCGTGGGGCCCCCAGAACATCGCCATCGCCTCGGTCTTGCCGTCGAAGGCCCGCCATTGGGGGTTGGCCTTGGCCGTGTGCCCGAGCAGCCGTTGGCCGCCGCCGTCGTCCTCGCCCGTATCCAGGATCAACGGGATGTGGCTGGCGACGGGAACGCCATCGGCCGCCGTCACCAGCAGCACGAAGGCATGCTCGCGCATGAAGCGCGCAAGGACCGAGGGGTCGTCGACGTCGAAATGCCGGGGCCTGTACATTTTTCCGTTCTCCATTGCCGGGGCCGCGCGATCCTCTTATATGATGGGCAGGATTTTATAAAGAGGTCGGGAGACATCCATGGACGAAGAAGTATTCAACATGCAGCTCAGGAAATTCCTGAAGAACGTCGGCGTCACCTCGCAACGGGAAATCGAAAGCGCCGTGCGCGCGGCGCTGGAGGCCGGGACCCTGAAGGGGGATGAGACGGTCAAGGCCAAGGTCACGTTAAGCATCGAAGCCCTTGGCCTCAACACCGAAATCGACGGCGATATCCAACTGGTCTGACCGGCACAAGTTTTTCCGGGTATTGGAAAACAAGCCGCCGGTTCGGGCCGGCGCCTATCCGCGTTTGATCAACGCCGCCTTGATTTCGCCGATCGCCTGTCCAGGGTTGAGGCCCTTGGGGCACGTGCTGGTGCAGTTCATGATCGTGTGGCACCGGAACAGCTTGAACGGGTCGTCCAGCTTGTCGAGCCGCTCGCCCGTCGCTTCATCCCGGGAATCAACGATCCACCGGTAGGCCTGCAAGAGGATCGCCGGGCCCAGGTAGCGATCGCCGTTCCACCAGTAGCTGGGGCAGCTGGTCTGACAGCAGAAACACAGGACGCATTCCCAAAGACCGTCCAGCTTGGCGCGTTCTTCGGGGCTTTGCAGGCGCTCGCCCGTCGGCGGCGGGGTGTCGGCCTGCAGCCACGGTTCGATGGACCGGTACTGGGCGTAAGGGACGCTGAGGTCGGCGACCAGGTCCTTGACCACCGGCATGTGGGGCAGGGGGTAGATCTTGACGTCGCCCTTGATGTCATCGATGGGCTTGATACAGGCGAGGGTGTTGGTGCCGTCGACGTTGAAGGCGCATGACCCGCAAACCCCTTCGCGGCACGACCGGCGGAAGGTCAGGGTCGAATCGATCTCGTCCTTGATCTTGATCAGCGCGTCCAGGACCATCGGCCCGCACGTGTCCAGGTCGACCTCGAAGGTGTCGAGGCGCGGGTTTTCGCCGCTGTCGGGATCCCAGCGGTAAACCTTGAACTTTCTGACCCGGGTGGCACCGGCGGGGACGGGGAAGGTCTTGCCTTTTTTGACCTTGGAATTGGCCGGCAGGGTGAATTCAACCATCGTTCAAGTTTCCCGTCAGTAAACCCTGGCCTTGGGTTCGATGTAATCAACTTCCCCGGTCAATGTCCAGGTATGGACCGGCCGGTAGGTCAGATTGATCGACCCATCCTCGGCAAACCAGGCCAGGGTGTGCTTCATCCAGTTTTCGTCGTCGCGCTCGGGATAGTCTTCGTGGGCGTGGGCGCCGCGGCTTTCATGGCGGGCCTCCGCCGAATGCAGGGTCGCCCGGGCGCATGCCATCAGGTTTCCCAGTTCCAGGGCCTCGACAAGGTCCGTGTTCCAGATCATCGAGCGGTCCGAAAGCTGGATATCGGGAAGCCTGCCCGCGATGTCGTCGATCTTTTTCACTCCTTCGGCCAGAATCTCCGAGGTCCGGAAGACGGCGGCGTTGTCCTGCATGGCGCGCTGCATGGCGCCGCGGATTTCGCTGGTTTTGGAGCCGCCCTTGGCGTTGCGCAGCCGGTCCAGCCGGTCGATGGCGGAATCGGCGGAATCGGCGGCCAACGTTTTCAGGGGGGCCCCCGGCTTGATCAATTCGGCGGCCTTGATCGATGCCGCGCGGCCGAACACCACCAGGTCGAGCAGCGAATTGGTGCCCAGCCGGTTGGCGCCGTGGACGGATGCCGAGGCGCACTCGCCGATGGCCATCAACCCGGGCGCCAGGGCGTCGGCGTCCTTTTCCGTCGGCCGCAGGACCTGACCGTGATAGTTGGTCGGGATGCCGCCCATGTTGTAATGCACGGTTGGAATGACCGGGATCGGTTCCTTGGTCGCATCGACGCCGGAAAAGATCTTCGACGATTCGGTAATTCCCGGCAGCCGTTCATGCAGAAGATCGGCGCCCAGGTGTTCCAGGTGCAGGAAAATGTGGTCCTTGTCCGGGCCGACGCCCCGGCCTTCGCGGATTTCGACGGTCATGGAACGGCTGACCACGTCGCGGCTGGCCAAGTCCTTGGCCGTCGGCGCATAGCGCTCCATGAAACGCTCGCCTTCCGAATTGGTCAGGTAACCGCCTTCGCCGCGCGCCCCTTCGGTAATCAGGCAGCCGGAGCCATAGATGCCGGTGGGGTGGAACTGGACGAATTCGTGGTCCTGCAGGGGCAGCCCGGCGCGGGCGATCATGCCGTTGCCGTCGCCGGTGCAGGTGTGGGCCGAAGTGCAGGAAAAATAGGTGCGCCCGTAACCGCCTGTCGCCAGCACCACCAGATGGGCGTGGAAACGGTGAATGGTGCCGTCGTCCAGGTTCCAGGCGACGACGCCCTGGCATTCCCCGTCACCGTCCATGATCAGGTCGATGGCGAAGTATTCGACGAAGAATTCGACGTTATGTTTCAGGCTCTGCTGGTAGAGGACGTGGAGCATGGCGTGGCCGGTCCTGTCGGCGGCGGCGCAGGCGCGCTGCACGGGGGCCTCGCCGTAATTACGCATATGGCCGCCGAAGGGCCGCTGGTAGATCTTGCCCTCGGGCGTGCGTGAAAACGGCACCCCGTAATGTTCCAGCTCGTAAACCGCCGGGACGGCTTCCCGGCACATGTATTCGATGGCGTCCTGATCGCCCAGCCAGTCCGAGCCCTTGACGGTGTCGTACATATGCCATCGCCAATTGTCCTCGGCCATGTTGCCTAGCGAGGCGCTGATTCCGCCCTGGGCGGCGACGGTGTGGGACCGGGTCGGGAAGACCTTGGTGACGGACGCCGTTTTCAAGCCCGCCGCGGCCAAGCCCAAGGTCGCCCGCAGCCCGGCACCGCCGGCGCCGACGACGATGACGTCATATTTGTGTTCGGTGATCGGATAGGCCTGGGGCACGGCGCATCAGCCTCAGAAGGTCAACCGAACGATGGAAAAGATGGTATAGGCGGCGCAGAAAAACGCCCCCAGCTTGACCAGCACCAGGGAAATGATGACTACGCCTTCGTGGTGGACGTAGTCCTCGATCACCACCTGCAGACCCATCTGCGCATGATGGTAGAGGGCGATGGTCAAGAGGATCAAAAGTACCGGATTGCCGTGGGCGCCGGCCCATTCCTTGAACGTCGCCAGGTCGGCGCCGACCATGAAGACGGCCGAGGCCATGAACCATAACGTCAGCGGCACCAGGGCAATGGCGGCCAGCCTTTCGGCTTTCCATTGGCCGATGCCCCCCTCCTTGGCGGAACCGGGTCCCCGTGCGCGGCCGAGGGGTGAACGAAATTCCATCAAATGACTCCGGCGGCCCAGTACCCGGCAAGGAAGGTGAGGAAGGTCATCGAAGTGGAGAAAACGAGGACAACGACGCCGGACGCCCTGAGCTTCGGCATTTCGTAACCCCATCCCGCGTCCCAGGCTATGTGCCGGATGCCGTTGGCGAGATGGAAGTAAAAAGCGAAAATCGTTCCCAACAGGACGAGGCGCCCGAACCACGATCCGAGGATCGACTGCGCCCGGTCGAAGGCCTCCGGCCCGTAGGTGGCCGATGTAATCCAGTAAGTAAAAATCAAGGCGCCGCCGACCAGCCCGACCCCCGTCATGCGGTGCAGGATAGACAACATGGACGTGATCTGGGGCCGATAGACCTGGAGGTGCGGTGAAAGCGGCCGGTTACCGGATGCCATTGGCGGAACCTCTGGGGCTGGCGGATAAGCGCCTTGCGGGGGTGTCGAGCCTGATAAATTGGTAAACGCACGCCCGAGTTAAGTCAATGTCCGCCGGCCCGGAACCAGGGCCGGGGAAAGCTTGAAACCAAGGCCCCCCCAACACGGTCCCGGGTTCGACCCTTGCCGCGGCCGGATCAATGTAATGCGTTGGTTTTACTAAGAATTGATTCAAATTGTGAGTGGTTATGTGGATAAGTTGTGGGCGGAATGTGAAAATCTACTCTAGTTATGCACAGAATAATACTTTTGCCGTTGTATTTCATATTGAAATGAACAAGCAATATTTTCATCATGCTATTTGCATGCGAAAGCGTCATTGCAACGAATTCTTGAAGTTCAACCAATAGATCCTCCGGGATTTTGCGGTTTTCCGAAAGAAGGAGTTGCCCCGAGGCGAAGCGGGTGGTTCTCCATCCGTCGCGCCGAGGGTAGGCGTCCGGCGAGGCTTCCTGAGCGGTTTTTGCCGTTGTTTTGGATTCACCGGGTGCCGGCGGAAGCCTCGTTGACCGCGAGGCGGGCCTTTCGCGGGTCGGTCGCTCTCCCTGGTGGGGGCTGGCCGGTCCGGTGGAGCGGACAGCTATTCCTCCGGCGCGAGCCGGCGGTGGTTCAAAGCTCAAGGGCAGGGGGTCTGGGCTGCCTGCAGCCCGGATTCGCGATCGGGGGAATCTTGATTTTCCGGATCGTACCGTCGGAGGCCTTGCTTCCTTCGGACTGGCCGGAAGGGTTCGAACGCGCGGGAGGTCTTTTGTTTTCGGCGGTTCGTCAAAGGGGGGAATCGGCAACGAAACTCCCTGGAACGCGGACCACGCCCACCCCTCCGAGGGCTGATCTCTGCCCAGGGTATGTCCGTGGAGGTGGTGGCGCGGAACGAAAAGCCGTTTTTTCGTGCATGGAGCCTGGCCGGCTCCAAGAGGTGTCAGGAGCGTTGTTTCGGCGGCGCGTTACGTGGGTTTCCCAGGACCTACGTACCTGACACCTCTTTCTTTAGCAGAACGATTTTTAGGTGACAACAATATTTTGTGTTTTAGGCATTTTTTTCACCTAAATCATGTTTTGTATGGATTCAATGGATTCTGTACTGAGTCTTTACAGAGCCTTGACCGGATCGAGGCAATGTCTATTGCCGCTCCTTGGTATCAGGCGTTTTCCATCTCCTCGATCGCCTGGGCCATGGCCACCAGCCGTTCGGCGTTCAATACGTGCAGGTTCTCGATCAGCTTGCCGTCGACGACGACGATGCCCTTGCCCTCTTCCACCGCCTCGGCGTGGGCGGCGATGATCTTTTTCGACCATTCGACTTCTTCCGGCGACGGCGCAAAGGCCCTGTTGGCGGCGTCGATGGTCTTGGGGTGGATCAGCGTCTTGCCGTCGAATCCCCATTCCGCGCCCTGGCGGCAGGCGTGTTCCAGGCCTTCGTCGTCGTTGAGGTCCAGGTGCACCCCGTCGAGAATGGCGATGCCCGCCGCCCGCGCCGCCAGCAGGCACAGCCCCAGCGAGGTAATGAACGCCAGCCGGTCGCGGGTGTGGGCGCATTGCAGGTCCTTGGCCAGGTCCGACGTGCCCATGACCAGGGCGCCGACACGGGGGCTGGCCTCCGAGATTTCCTCGGCGTGCAGCATGCCCCGCGGCGTCTCCATCATGCACCAGACCGCCAAATCATCCGGCGCGCCGGATGATTTCAAAATCGCCTCGGCCCGGTGCACGGTGCCGGCGCTTTCGACCTTCGGCAGCAGCACGGCGTCGGCGCCCATGGTGGCGGCCGCCACTAGGTCGTCGTGCCCCCACGAGGCATCCATGGCGTTGACGCGGACGATCAATTCGCGCTTGCCGTATCCCCCTTCCTTGATGGCGTCGCGGATCTGGTCGCGGGCTTTCTCCTTGGCGTCGGGGGCGACGGCGTCCTCCAGGTCGAGGATCAGCCCGTCGGCGGCAAGCGTGCGGCCTTTTTCCAGCGCCCGGGCGTTGGAACCGGGCATGTAAAGGACGGAACGGCGCGGGCGCGCGTTTTTCGACATTCCGTTTCTCCCTGATAAGGTTTCCGTTGCCGTTTTTTTTTTAAATCCCGGGTTGACGAAAATTACAATCCGAAGCCGGTCGCTGGCAAAAACGACGCAAGTGTAACATCTGATACAGCGCCAAATTCTCGAAAATCATACACTTATCCCTGCTCATGGGTCTGCCGAGTGGCTTCCTGCCCGTTTTGTGGTGGGGAACCGGCATTAATATAATGCGAAAAAGGCCCGGAAATATAATGCGAAAAAGGCCCGGAATTTAAAATGGGTTTTAAAAAGGTTGAAGGGCCGCCAAAGTTGCGGTTCCGATACAATCCTGTAACCAAGCCACAGGAGTGTTAGGGAGGATTTAACAAGGCGATGTGGGACACCTATCTCAAAAACGTCCGTGTCCTGATCGTCGATGATCAGGATTTCATCCGCTCGTTGCTGCGCCACATCCTCAACGTGCTCGGCTGCAAGCAGATCACCGACGCGGCCGACGGCCATACCGCCTGGGAACTCATCCAGGACAACGCGCCGGACCTTTTGATCGTCGATTGGGAGATGCAGCCCATGAGCGGGCTCGAGTTGGTCCAAAAGGTCCGCCACGACAAGGGCAGCCCCGACAAGTTCCTGCCCATCATCATGATCACGGCCCATTCAGAACGGCCCCGGATCATCACCGCGCGGGACTCCGGGGTGAACGAGTTCGTGATGAAGCCGGTTTCGGCGAGGACCCTGTTCAGCCGCCTCAACGCGGTCATCGAACACCCCCGGCGCTTCGTCCGCACCGGCGAATATTTTGGCCCCGACCGCCGCCGCAAGCGGGTGTTCGTCGATTTCGAGCGCCGCGACACCAAGAAGAAGGAAAAAGAGGTCAGCGCCGAGGACTTCAACCAGCAGATGAGCCAGGACGAAATCAACACCATGCTCAACCCGGACGAAGAAGACAGCGAAGCGGCCGGAATCGAAAAACAGCAATCGGCGGCGGAAGCCAACGGCGAGAGTTGAATTCCCCCCATAGGCTCCCCGGAAAGGGGCGGCCCCCTTTGAAGGGTCTATTAAGCGGCTTCAGGCGGCTTTTTTCATGTACGTCTTGATCAGGGCCTCGGCGATCTGCACCGTATTCAGCGCCGCCCCCTTGCGCAGGTTGTCGGCCACCACCCACATGTTGATCCCGTTCTCGACGGTCGGGTCCTTGCGGATGCGGCTGACGAAGACCGGATCCTCGCCGGCGCATTCGGCCGGCGTCACATAGCCCTCGTCGGCGCGCCGGTCGACGACGGTGATTCCCGGCGCCGCCTTCAGCGCCTTGCGGGCCGCGCCCACGCTGACGGGGCCGTCGAACTCGACGTTCACCGCCTCGGCGTGGCCGATGAACACCGGCACGCGCACGCAGGTGGCGGTCAGCGCGATATCCGGGTCCAGGATCTTCCTGGTCTCGGCGACCATCTTCCATTCCTCCCTGGTCGAGCCGTCGTCCATGAAGACGTCGATATGGGGAATGACGTTGAACGCGATCTGCTTGGTGAAGTTTTCCCGGAACTTCTGCTCCGGTTGGTTCATGTAAATGCCGCGGGTCTGGTTGAACAGTTCGTCCATGGGCGCCTTGCCGCCGCCCGACGTCGACTGATAGGTGGCGACGACGACGCGCTTGATGCGGCCTAAATCGTGCAGGGGCTTCAGCGCCATCACCAGTTGGATGGTCGAACAGTTGGGGTTGGCGATGATGCGGCGCTTCTTGTACCCGGCGAGCGCTTCCGCGTTGACCTCCGGCACCACCAGCGGCACGTCCGGGTCCATGCGGAAATGCGACGTGTTGTCGATGACGATGGCGCCGGCCTTGGCGGCGCGCGGGGA
>JADFMB010000004.1:9673-37178 GCA_022564115.1 Pseudomonadota bacterium | reverse complement strand
CCGCTTGCCGAGGCCGGAGCGGTTGGACGCCCCGAGCATGATGTTCTCGCGCACCGTGAGCCCCGGGAAGACCCGGCGTCCTTCCGGGACGTGGGCGACGCCGAGCCGCACGATCGTCTCGGGCTTCAGGCCCTCCAGCGGCCGCCCCTCCAGCAGGATCGTGCCGGCGGCGGGCCGCACCAGCCCGGAGATTGCCGTGAGGGTCGTCGACTTGCCGGCGCCGTTGGAACCCAGCAGCGTCACCACCTCCCCGGCGCCGACTGAGAAGGACAAGCCGCGCACGGCCTCGATCTCCCCGTACCGGACGACGAGATCGCGGATCTCGAGCAGGGGCGTGGCGGGCGTCGTCATCGCGGGGGTCACGCCGGAGCGAGGTCGGTCTTGAGGCTCGCCGCCGGACCGGCGGCGGCGTCCTCGCCCAGATAGGCCTGGATCACCGCCGGCTCGCGCAGCACGGTCGCCGTGACGCCGTAGTAGCGCAGCACCACGAAACGGGTATCCTGTTCCGTACATTCTATTGGGCGAGGTGGCTGGGCATGGCCGAAAGCCTGAACGTGCTTTTTTTTGCCATCGATGACCTGCGTCCGCAGCTTCACGGCTACGTCGAGGTGCAGATGCACACACCGCACCTGGACCGCCTCGCGGCCGAGGGCAACCGGCTCAGAGCAGAAGGAACGGCGCTGGGCGTATCCTAAGGTGATCGGCCGTGTGTGGCTGAGTCCGCTAAGCGTATCAACGCATGCCCCGGATCTATGTGTCAAGGGTCCGTTGTCGCAGCCTTCGCAGCGTCATGCTTCTACCACTCAGATCGAACACCCGGCCTCTGCAATGAATTTCCAGACCGTGAGACGTTCGAGGGTACCGACTGGTCGTCCCATTATTGTGATCGCGAGGGATACGAAGAGGATATGTGCTGGATTCTCGTTCCATACATTTGGTCGCACTGCCGCGCCGACATGTATCGTGGCGCAGGCGGCATGGCTGACAGGAGCTAGAGGCTTCGAGGAAACGGTCTGGCATGTCGAATTGGTGCCATCCTTGCGGGTGTTAGCGCAGGCACCAGAGCAAGAAACTTTATGAGTAAGTATTTGAGACCGTTAATGGCAGGGCTTCTAGGAGGAACTTTTTTCTTCGTGGCAGCTAGTTTGCTTTCGGCTGTTCTTCCGAATGTTGAGAACGACCGATTTATGTTTGGACTTGGTTCCTTGGTGTTTGTCTTATTTGGTGTGGCTGAGGCGATCGCGCGTGCGTTTCGAAAGTAGCTTCGTTGTTGTTGGTGGCCCAATGCCTGGATCCCGGCGTGATTTTCGACGCCGTAGTCACGCTATTCGGCGATGTCGTGGGTGCTGAGTACGAGCAATCGGATCCATTTGGCCAATGATCTAGTAGCTGGTGGGACAATGGACGTAGGGGACCGCCTAGTAGGGCACGGTATGATCTCCTGACCACTTCCGTGGGGTGCAGCCACGAAAGGTGCTGACCGGGAGGATTCCCAGGTGACGGAGCAGGCGGTAGACGACGCATTGGAACGGCCGCAACCACAGCGGTGGCTGGCCGTGCTGCTCACGTTCGTCTCACCCGGCCTCGGACACGCCTACGCTGGCGAACTGCTGCGCGCATTGATGATCGTGGTCGTGATCGCCTTCGGAATCCAGCCGCTTCTCGCCCTCTACGGACGTACCGCATCTCTCTCCGCGCTCATCAGTGTCTTGATTGCGGGCTTCGCGATCTACATCGCAGTAGCCGTAGACGCTGCCAAGATCAGTAGCCGGAGCCGGAGAAGGCTATTCTCGCGCAGCGCTGTGTTCTTCGGCTGCCTCGGTTTCTTCGTGATCGCGATGTCCATCGACGTGGCGGGTGGCTGGTTTCGCGACAACTGGATCGCGAAACCGTATCGGATTGTATCTGCCGCGATGATCCCGACGCTGATGATCGGCGACCATCTCTACATTGACCCACGCGCCTACGCTGACCGGGAGCCAGCTCGCGGTGACATCGTAGTCTTCCGCTGTCCCGGCGATCCGTCGAAATCTTACATCAAGCGAGTCGTCGGGCTGCCCGGTGACCGGGCAAAGGGACGTGAATTCCGGGCATGTGAAACGGACCAGGTAATCGGCGCCGGGGTTCGGGTTGACGACGGTTTCCAACACCGCGTCGTCGGGGCTTTCGGGAATGGTCCCGTCGCCGCCCAGTTGGGTCAGGTTTTCAAGGCCTGACCCGGATCCTCGGGGAACGGCTTTGCCGCCGGTTTTCTTCACGTCCCGGGGGCCAATTCCCTCGCGCAACCACAAACCGCTGACGCCCAGGGATTTTGCAAGCCGGGGAAGACTATCGCCCCGGGGTTGTTCAACTTTGCCCGTCAGATACTTGTTCAGGCTGTCGTAATTGACGCCCGACCGGCGGGCGAATTCCGCCTTGCTCCAACCGGATTGCTCGAAAGCGTCATTTAATCGCTTTGCCCAGGGGCGCATGAAAATTCCAGTTAAATTGAAAGTTGGATTAAAATTCAAACTAAATGGAATTTAAGTCAAAGTCAACCCTTGTCTCTCCCCTCGCCTTTCCAGGCCTTTTGTTCGGCCTGGAACGCCGCCTCGAAGGCAACCAAGGCGCCTTCGTTGACGGCCCGGCGCAGGTCCGCCATCAGGTCCTGATAATAATGCAGGTTGTGCCACGACAACAGCATGGGGCCGAGGATTTCCTTCGCCATCACCAGGTGGTGCAGGTAGGCGCGGCTGTAACTCCCGCACGTGGGGCAATCACAGGCATCGTCCAGGGGCCCGGCGTCGTCTTTGTGCCGCCCGTTGCGCATGTTCAAGGTGCCGCCGCGGACGAAGGCCTGACCGGTGCGGCCCGAACGCGTCGGCAGCACGCAATCGAACATGTCGATGCCGCGTTTGACGGCGCCCAACAGATCGGCGGGCTTGCCGACGCCCATCAGGTACCGGGGTAGGGCGGCGGGCAGAAGCCCCACGGTGGCGTCCACCACACGAAACATTTCTTCCTGTCCCTCGCCGACCGATAGCCCGCCCAGGGCATAGCCGTCGAAGCCCATGCCGACGAGGGTCTCCGCCGACTCGGCCCGGAGGTCCCGGTAGACGCCGCCCTGGACGATGCCGAAAAGCCCGTGGCCCGGGCGCTCCTCATAGGCCGCCTTGCAACGTTCAGCCCAGCGCATGGAAAGCCGCATCGATTTCGCGACCTCGTCCTTGCCGGCGTCCAGGGACGTGCATTCGTCCAGGACCATGGTGATGTCGGCGCCCAGAAGACGCTGGATTTCCACCGCCCGTTCCGGGCTTAGCCGGTACAGGGTGCCGTCCAGGTGAGACTTGAATTCGACTCCGTCCTCGTCCATTTCCCGAAGCTCGGCCAGCGACCACACCTGAAAGCCGCCCGAATCGGTCAGGATCGGCCCCGGCCAGTTCATGAATTCATGCAGCCCACCCAATTGGGCGATCCGTTCCGGTCCTGGGCGCAGCATCAGGTGATAAGTGTTGGCGAGGATACACTGGGCGCCGGTTTCGGCGACCGCGCCCGGCGTCATCGCCTTGACCGTGGCGGCGGTGCCGACGGGCATGAACGCCGGCGTGTCGATGGCCCCGTGGGCCGTCAACAGGCTGCCGGTCCTGGCCTGGCCATCGGTGTTGAGGATTTCGAAATCGAGGGCGCTCATCCCTTCCCGACCTCATTTTTATTTTTATTTATCCCTGTCGGACCTCCGGTCCTCCCCGCCTGTTGTAGTTTCCCTGTCGGACCTCCGGTCCTCCCCACCTGTTGACGCTCCAGGAAACAGGCGTCGCCGTAGGAATAGAACCTGTAACCAGCGGCCTTGGCGTGTTCGTAGGCGGCCTTCATGGTTTCCAAACCGGAAAAGGCGGCGACCAGCATGAACAGGGTCGAGCGCGGCAGGTGAAAATTGGTGAGCAGGCCATCGGCGATCCTAAACCGGTAACCGGGCGTAATGAAGATGTCCGTCTCGCCGGAAAACGAATTGAGACGGCCGTCCCCGTCGGCGGCCGCCTCCAAAAGCCTCAACACCGTCGAGCCGACGGCGATGACCCGCCCGCCCTGGTCCTTGGCGGCGTTGACGGCGGCAACCGTCGCGGCGGTGATTTCGCCCCATTCGGCGTGCATCCGGTGGTCGTCCGTATCGTCGGCCTTCACCGGCAGGAAGGTGCCGGCGCCGACATGCAGGGTCAGGCGCTCCACCCCGACACCGATGGCCTTGACGGAATCCAGAAGGGCCGGCGTGAAATGCAGCCCCGCCGTCGGCGCCGCCACGGCGCCCGGTTTATCGGCAAAAAGCGTCTGGTAGTCCTCAGTGTCCAGTGGGTCGCCTTTATTCCCGCGCTTGATGTAGGGCGGCAGCGGCATGACCCCGTGGGTTTGCAGCGCCGCCATCAGGCCGTTTCCGGAAAGCGACAAGGCGAGCGTGACTTCACCGCCGTCGCCTTTGGCCGTGACCTCGGCGTCAAAACCGGGGGCGAAGGCGATGCGGTCGCCGGGGGTCAGTTTGCGGGACGGGCGGACCAGCGTTTGCCAGGCGTTTCCGCCGCTGGGTTTAATCAACGTTACTTCAATTTTGCCGCCGCTCGGCTGTCTTCGGCCCCTGAGCCGGGCCGGGATCACCCGGGTGTCGTTGATGACCATGACGTCGCCGGGGTTGAGAAGTCCCGGCAGATCGGCGATACCGAGGTCCCGGAATTCCCGCCCGACGGCCAGAAGGCGCGCCGAATCCCTCGGCGCGGCGGGACGCTGGGCGATGAAACGTGGGGGCAGGTCGAAATCGAAGTCTGAAACCCGCATGATGTCTTCCTGACCGGGCATGGAACATGCCCATGCGCCAAATCCCGCCGGCCGGACCGTCCCGGCAGGCGGAAGGCGGACTAGGGTGGAAGCGGATACTATGTGTCGAGGATCACAAGGTCCACGGCCGAGGACCTTCCGTCCTCTCCGGTGGACAGTTCGAACCGCAATTTCTGGCCTTCGGAAAGGCCGGAAAGGCCCGCCGCTTCAACAGCGGTCATATGGACGAAAATGTCCTTGTCGCCTTCTTCCGGTTCGATGAACCCGAACCGCTTCGTGGGGTTGAACCACTTAACCGTTCCGGTCGGCATTAAACTTCCTTTCAGGACTTCGTAGAGCGGTCTTTAACTCGTCTTTGACTCATAGATATTGGGCGCGGACCGACCCGTGCCAAGTATAATGTGACAGGTAAAAGGATTTGGTCCCGGTATGGAAAAGTCCAACACGTTTCGGACTCCCTCGATTTTAGAGACGATTGAATTTCAACCGTTTTTTGAATTTCGGTAAAGATTCCGGCCTCGCGGGCGGCTGGCGTCAATCATCACCGAAAAGAAGCTTCAGCCGCGCCTTTTCGGCGGTCGAGATATGCGCCCTGGCGGCTTGTTCGGCGGCCTCCGAATCGCGCCGCCTGATGGCCTCGGCAATCCCGATATGCTCCTGGCGCGCCGCCTCGGCCCGGCCCGGCACCTCGTAGGTGGTGGATTTGAGAAGCGCCAGCGAATCGTCCAGCCCATTCAAGGCTTCCAACAGATACCGGTTATGGGCCGCCCCGTAGACGGCTTCGTGGAAACGCCGGTTGATTTCCGCCAAGCGGTTCGGCTCTCCTTGGGCGGCTTGGTCCTGCTCAATATGGTCAAACAACAGGTCGACCTCGGCCTCGCTTGCGTGTTCGGCGGCAAGCCCGGCGGCGGTGCCTTCCAGGGCCTGGCGCAAGGCATAAAGTTCCACCACCTGTTGGCGGCCTAGTTCCGCCACCTGGGCGCCGCGCCATGGGGTCAGCACCAATAGACCGTCCGCCTGCAACCGCCGGAAGGCTTCGCGGACCGGCGTCCGGCTGACGCCCAGCCACTGGGCGACCTCGGCCTCGCGGATACGCTGTCCCGGCTGATAGCGGCGAGCGCGGATGGAGTCTCTAAGCCGCCCCAACACGAATTCACCGAGCGAAGTCCCCTGATTTTCCGGGGCCGCCTGTTTAAAGGTGTCCGTCGTCATCGGCGATTCCAGCGTTGTTTCACCAGGGGCGGGCCTGTCCTAAGATGCTCGGCCAAACAAAGGAAGGCTGGCGACTTCAATGCTGGATTGTATACAATAGAGATCAAAGAGGGGAGTCCCAGACCATTTCCGTACCCGAACGACAACTTTCTGCGCTCAGCGCCACTGCCGCCCGCAATGCGATGGAGGCTGGCGAATTCACCGCCGAGGAACTGACTCGGGCCTGTCTGGACCGCATCGACGAACGCGAAGACGCGGTCGGCGCCTGGGCGTACTTGGACGAAAACCTGGCCCTTGACCAGGCCCGGGCGTTGGACGCCAAGAAAGATGCCGGCGAGACGCTGGGGCCGCTGCACGGCCTGCCGGTCGGGGTTAAGGATATCTTCGACACCGCGGACATGCCGACCGAATGCGGGTCCGAATATTACGCCGGCCGCCGGCCGCTGGAGGATTCGGCGGTGGCGGCGCTCCTTCGCCGGGCCGGGGCGGTGATCATGGGCAAAACGGTGACCACGGAATGGGCGCTTACGGCGCCGGGAAAGACGGCCAATCCCCATGATCCGAAACGCACCCCCGGCGGTTCTTCCTCCGGTTCGGCGGCATCGGTTGCCGATAACATGGTGCCGTTGTCCATCGGCACCCAGACCGGCGGCTCGATGATCCGTCCGGCGTCCTTTTGCGGCGTATTCGGCTACAAGCCGACGTTCGGGTCCATCCCCCGGGGCGGCATAAGCATGCTCGCCCGGCGGTTGGACACCATCGGCGTCTATGGCCGCGAGGTCGAGGACCTCGCCCTCTTGGCCGACGCGCTGATGGTCCACGACCCCGGGGACTGGGACATGCGTTCGTCCCCGGGCCAGGAGCTGGTGGCGGCGCTGGAAAAAAAACCGGCCGATCCCCCCCGGCTTGCCTTCGTCCGCACACCCGCCTGGGACGAGGCCGAGGACGACATGGCCAAGGCCCTGGAGGATTATATCGCCGGCCTCGGCAATCTGGTCCGGGAGGTCGAACTGGAGGGCGTTTTCGCCGATATCGTTCCCACCCACAAGACCGTCATGCATGCCAACATCGCCGCCAACCTGGGCGAAGCGGCGGAAAAGGCGCCGGACAAGATGCGCAAGGAAACCATGGAACGGGTGAATGCCGGCAACGCCATCCCGTCGGCCGATTACATCCGGGCGCTGGGCCGGGCCGAAGCGCAGGCCCAGGCGCTGGACCGGCTGTTCGACCACTATGACGCCCTGCTCACTCCGTCGGCGGCCGGACAGGCGCCCGTGGGTCTTGGCTTCACCGGCAACCATGTTTTCAACGGCATGTGGACGCTTTTGGGTGTGCCCTCGGTTTCGGTGCCGTTGCTCAAAGGCGCCGACGGCATGCCCATCGGCATCCAGGTGATCGGGCGCCGGGGAGAAGACGCGAAGGCCCTGAAGACGGCTCGTTGGATGTGGGACCGTTTCGAGGAAACGGGATAATCAATCAAGGATAAAGACGGGCAAGGATAAAGACGGGCAAGGACAATGACGGGGTTGAAGGTTGGGGCGTCAACCCTTATTTAGGCCTCCAGCGCCCGCCGTCGGCACAATACAAACAAAAGACAGGAAAAAAACATTGAGCACCATCGCCGAAATCGACGTCGAAACCGAATTAGAGGATCCGGCGGAGAAAAAACCCTGGCCGCAGGTCCTGGCCAAGCTCATCCGCAAGCAACCGCTTGGCGCCGCCGGCGCCATCATCGTCATCATCATGATTTTGATGGCGGTCTTCGCCGATTTCGTGACCATCTATGATCCGGAACTGAATGCCTTTGAGGTAATGCTGACGCCGCCCGGCGATTTGTTTTTCCTGGGCAGCGACCAGTTCGGCCGCGACGTGCTGACCCGGATCATCTATGGCGCCCGCACGGCGCTGTTCGTCGGTTTCTCCGCCGCCTTCATGGGCGCCTTCGCCGGCCTGGTCCTGGGCGTCGCCAGCGCCTATTTCGGCGGCTTGTTCGACCTTTTGTTTCAGCGCGTCATGGACGTGTTCCTGGCTTTCCCGCTGATCATCATGGCGCTGGCCATCGTTTCCATTTTCGGCCCCGGGCTGGAAAACGTCATCATCGCCATTACCATTCCGTTCATCCCGGAATGCGCCCGCGTGGTGCGCTCCAACGCCCTGGCCCTCCGCGAGATTCCCTATGTGGACGCGGCGCGCGCACTGGGCTTCGGCCATGCGCGGATCATCCTCCGCCACATGGTGCCCAACGTGATGGGGCCGTTCCTGATCATGATTTCCGCCTTCGTCGGGAACGCGATCCTACTGGAGGCGTCCTTGAGCTACCTGGGGCTCGGCGTCCAGGAACCGACGCCGGCCTGGGGCCTGATGCTGCAGGGCGGCGCCGAGGAATACGCCGAAAGCGCGCCGTGGATGGCGATCTGGCCCGGCATCGCCATCAGCCTCGCGGTTTTCGGGTTCAACCTTTTCGGCGACGCCCTCCGTGACGTTCTCGATCCGAAGCTGCGCTCACAGTAAAGGGAGCCGAAAAAGGCTTTTACAGGCCGTTTTTTCCATGATCGGGGGAGCGTCTTTTTAACTGGATGCCAGCGGCAAACACGGCAAAAACCCCGACGCCCATACCGGAGGTCAACGCATTTTCAAGCCGAACGGAAGGATTCGTTTTTAGCCGTCTTCGTAAAGCAGGAGTTCGATCTGGCGGGAAATCCGGTCCCAGTAGATTTGGTCTTCTTCCTCGCCGACGTCCTGCATCCTCTCGGCCTTGCTTTTGGCGTATTGAAGGGCGCCCTCGCCACGGGTTTTGACAAGCCGCATGGCGTTGCGCATGACTTCGCCCTTCATCATTTTCTGTTGTGCCAACACCATTCCCCCCAGGGAATTCCAAAGCTGAGCAACCTTACGGAAACTTTACATTAAAAAATAACCCGTTTGCAACTCAGAGAGTGCGTAAGGAATACAATTATAATCCAAAAATTTATCTGTGGTTTAGTTGCCGTCTCGGTGATGAAACTTAATTATAGATTCCCGCCCTGTTCACGGGGGTTTGCCAGGTGTCTTAATAAGAATGAACGTTTCCGCCGCCGAATCCCCTAAAACCCCGGGAAAAAGCGGGTCCCGGCCTCCGGATTCATTAACCATTCGAAAACCAATACCTGATTAAATTTCGAAACGGTCGGAACGGTCCGGTTCTACGAATAAAGGGTCCAATTCCCGATAGCGGAGCGGCGAAATGCGCTGGTGCAAAAAATGCCTGGAGCCGGATACCCGTCCGGATTGCCGGTTCAACGACGAAGGCATCTGCCTGCCGTGCCGGAATTTCGAAAATTTCGACAAAATCGACTGGGACGCCCGGCACCGGGAATTGGACGAACTCGTCGACTGGGTCAAATCCCGCAAACAGCGCCGCCAATCGGGCTATGACGCCATCATTCCGGTCAGCGGCGGCAAGGACAGCCACTGCCAGGCCCTTTACGCTCGCGACAAAATGGGGCTGCGGGTGCTTTTGGTGTCGCTTTCCTATCCACCGGAACAGTTGACCCAACGCGGCGCCAACAACCTGGAAAACCTGATCTCCTTGGGCTTCGATTGCTTCGTCATCAGCCCGGCGCCCGAAATCTGGCGCCAGTTGATGAAAATCGGTTTCACTAAGTTCGGCAATTGGTGCAAATCGACCGAGATCGCCCTTTACGCCTGCGCACCCAAGGTCGCGGTCCAATACCACATCCCGTTGATGATCTATGGCGAAAACCCAGCCCTGTCGTGGGGCAGCTCCGGCGGCTCGCTGAACGGCGACGCCAACCGGATGAAATACTCCAACACCCTGGACGGCGGCGATATCTCGGCCTTCCTCGAAGCCGGATACAGGCCCAAGGATATGTACTGGCACCGCTATCCGTCCGACAAGGTGATTGAGCGCTCAAACCTGAGAATGATCTACCTCGGGTATTACATTAAGGACTTCGACGACATCAATAACGGCAGGATCGCCCTTGAACACGGGCTTGAGCCCCGAACCGGCGAAGACGCCATTCTGGAGGATATCGGCCAGGTCACCACCTATGACGCGCTGGACGATGATTTCGTCATCGTCAACCAGATGGTCAAGCGGTTCAAATTCGGCTTCGGCAAGGCGTCGGAACAGTTGAGCGGCATGATCCGGGCCGGTGAAATCACCCGCGAGGAGGCCCTCGACGTGGCCCGGCGCCTGGACGGGAAATGCGCCCCCCGTTACATCAAAAGCTTCTGCGCCTATATCGGAATCTCGGAAGAGGAATTCTGGGAAATCGCGGAATCCTTCCGCAGCCTCGATGTCTGGAAGAAGCAGGGCAATGAATGGCAATTGAAAGTGCCGATGGAATAACCATGAACGATCCCACGTCCCCTTCCAACGGCACCAACGGCAATGCCGTCCCGAAAATCTGTATTCTCAACTACGGCATGGGTAACCTGGGCTCGGTCCAGAACGCCCTTCGATTCCTGGGCATCGAGGCCCGGATCGCGTCGGATGCGGACACCATTGAAGCCGCGGACGCCTATATCCTTCCCGGCGTCGGCGCCTTCGGCGAAGCGATGCACAACCTGAACAAACTGGGGATCATCAAGACCCTGGAAACGGAGATTCTGGAAAAGGCCAAACCATTATTCGGCATTTGCTTGGGACTCCAGTTGCTGGCCGAGGATTCGCAGGAAAAGGGTTTCAACAAGGGCCTGGGCTGGTTCGAAGGTCACGTGGTGCCGATCGAGGGCGACGCCTTGAACCGCGTCCCCCATGTCGGGTGGAACGGGATCGATCACAGCGGCGATCCGGCATTCCTGAAGATCGAACAACAGGGCAGCTTTTATTTCGACCATTCGTTCCATCTTGAATGCGACCCGAAGCTGGTGGCCGCTACCTGCGACCATGGCCAGAAGATGGTGGCGGCAATCCGCCAGCGGAACATCTTCGCCACCCAGTTTCACCCGGAAAAGAGCCAACGCAACGGCCTCAAGCTGCTTAGAAACTTCGTTCATTATTGTTTTGGCAACCTGTAGGACGCGATGTCGATCAAACGGTTCATCGGTTGTTTGCTGGTCAAGCAAGGCATCGTCGTCCAAAGCATCGGCTTCGAGACTTATCTTCCCGTCGGCAAGCCCGAAATCGCGGCCCGCTTTTTCGACGAATGGGGCGTCGATGAAACGGTGCTTTTGGACATCGATGCCTCAAAGGAAAATCGCGTCATCGACCCGGATTTGGTGAAAAAGGTTTCCCGGGCCGGTTTCGCCCCGGTCACCGCCGGCGGTGGAATCCGTGATACCGAAGACATCCGGGCTCTGCTCGAAGCCGGCGTCGACAAGATCTGTATCAATAAATTAGCCAGCCAGGATCTGGCCATGGTCGAAGAGGCCTCGCGTTTGTTCGGGGCGCAGTGCATCGTCGGTTCCGTCGATGTCCGCAGATCCGAAAGCGGCGCTTATTCCGTTTTTGCCGATTCCGGAAGCCGGGATTGCGGCGCCGACCCAGTGGCCTACGCCAAGGGGCTGGTGGACGCCGGGGTGGGCGAAATCTTCCTGACCTCCATTGACCGGGACGGCAGCCGGTCCGGATACGATATGGATTTGATCAAGATGGTGGCGCCCGAACTGAGCGTTCCCGTCATCGTTTGCGGCGGCGCCGGAAACCCCGCCCACCTGGAAGAAGCCTTGAAGCTGGATTCCGTATCCGCCGTGGCGGCGGCCAATTTCCTTCATCACAGCGAACAGAGCATCTCGGTGATGAAATCCTGGCTTCGCAACGCCGATGCCGACGTGCGCGGCGAATACCATGCCATGTACAGGAATTTTCCTTTCGACGACGCCGGCAGGGTGGCCAAGCTTCCCGACGGCGAACTGATCGAACAGTCTTTCGAATTTGTCGAGGACGAACCCATATGAGGTACTGCCTGCGATGCGGGTATCCGGAAAACCACCCCTTGAACATCATCTTCGATGACCAGGGCGTGTGCAGCGGTTGCCGCGTGCATGAAGAGAAGGACAACCTGGATTGGGACGAAAGGGGCGGCAAATTGGCGACGCTTTTCGATATTTTCCGGTCTGAGACCGGCGACAACTACGATTGCGTCTTGCCTGTGTCGGGGGCCAGGGATTCGTATTTCATCGTCCATACGGTGAAGAACGTCTACGGCATGAACCCGCTTCTGGTCAGCTACAACCGCCATTTCAACACCGAGCGCGGCATCCGCAACTTGGCGTACCTTCGCACCCTTTTGAACTGCGACCACATCCAGATGGTGATCAGCCCGGAAACGGTCAAGCGGATCACCCGCGAGACCATCCGCCGGTTGGCAAGCATCTATTGGCACGTATTGGCGGGACAGACGGTTTTCCCGGTTCAGACCGCGGTCCGCTACAAGATTCCCCTCATCGTCTGGGGCGTTCATCAGGGGACCGACCAGGTCGGCATGTTCTCGCACACCGACGAGGTGGATATGACCCGCAAATACCGCTTTGAGCATGACCTGTTGGGGCTGGAGGCTGTAGACCTTGTAGGCGGTCCGGAAGGACTGACAGAGGACGAGATGCTCCCCTTAGCCTATCCCCATAACCGAGAAATTTCCGAGGTCGGGGTCCGGGGGATTTACCTCGGCAACTACATCCGCTGGGACTCAAAGGCCCAGCACGAGGCGATGCTGGACCTCTATGGATACGAGACGGCGGAACAGGCGCGGACCTTCGACACCTATAACGACGTCGACTGCCAGCATTATTCGGGCCTGCACGACCACATCAAGTTCCTTAAATGGGGGTACGGCAAGGTGCTGGACCATGCGGCCCGAGAAATCCGGCTCAGGCGCATGACCCGCGAGGAAGCCATCGAAAAGATCAGCCAATATCAGGACGTCGCCCCACCCGACCGCGGCCGGTTCCTGGAATGGGTGGGCATGAAGGACAAGGATTTCGACGCCTGCATCGATGAATTCCGCGACCCCAGGGCATGGTCGAAAGACTCCAAAGGTAAATGGACCTTGCGGGATTCGCTTGCCAATCACCGCGATGACCCGGGCACCGATGAGGTGGCGTTGGGCAAGGTCGAGGATTGTGAATTCCGAATCACTCCCAACAAGGACCCCGGCGCCGACGAAACCAAGAACAAGATCCTGTCGAAGGGATTCGTGCCGGAAAACCACTCGTCATGAACGGCCAGGAAGCGATAAAAAGGCGCGAGCGGAACCTGGAATTTTTCCGCCGTTTCATGCCCGATCTGCATCGCCTTGTCAGCCGTCATTCGCCCTCGTCCCAGTTGATCGTCACCGACACCGGAGAACCCGATATCCAGACCCCAGGCGGGCTCGTCTATCAGGGCCGGCTGGGCGAGGTCGTCGCCGGGCAACTGCAACGGTTTTGGCGGGCGCCGAAACGGTTCCTGATCCCGCCCCTGAAGCCGGGCCAGTTCGACAAGATGACCAACCAGTTCCTGGACGGCCTGCTGAAACGGGCCGCCGCCGAAAAGATCGAATTCGCCGATGCCCCGACGACGCCGGAATCGTATTTTCTCGCCATTTTCGGAATCGGCCTCGGCCTCCATATCGACGAGCTGGTTGAAAAAACCGACTGCCGTTCACCTTCACCAATGTGGCCCGAAACGCGCCCTGTCCCTGCGGTTCGGGCAAAAGGTTCAAGAAATGCCACGGCATCGGCCAATAGGAAGTTTCCCGGCCCCTTGCGGACGGTATTAATATGACCGAAGACCAACTCTTCCAACGGGAAACCGGCATGGATGACCCGGGCAAACAGGCGCTGCGAAAGACCCCCGACCGGTCCGACCCGAAAGCGCGCACGGCGCTGAAAAAGAAGAATCTGAAGTTCTTCAAAAAGCGCTGGAGGCATATCCACGATATGCTCATCGCCCACGCACCGTCCTCGACGCTGGTTTTCGGAGACGACGGCCAGCCGGATATCGAATTTCCCGGCGGACGCGTTTACGGCGGCGCCATGGACGCCTATGTCGCCGATCAATTGGAAAAATTCCGGGCCCATCCCAGGCGGGCCGCCTTTCAACCGGATAACGCCCTTTGCTGTAACGATTATGCCAAGCCCTTCGCACACCGCCTGTTGACCCGGGCGGAAGAGGAAAAGCTGACCTTCAGGGAAGCCCCGGTAACCATCGAATCCTATTTTCTGTGCATTCTGGGGATCGGCTTGGCGGGGCATATCGACGCCTTGGTGAAACAGACGAACTGCCAGGCCCTTCACGTCGTCGATGCGAGTCCGGAATTCCTTTTGCATTCGCTGGAAATCTACGATTGGGCGGCGCTGGCCAAAAACATGGAGGAAAGAAACGGCACCTTCTGGGTCCTGATCAGCAACGAGATTGACTTCATTGCCCGGGAACTCCGGAGCTGGCTGCGCAACACAAGCCCCATGGCCGTCGACGGGGCGGCGTTTTTCTTCCACTACCAGAACGACGTGCTGGACGGGGCGGTGGACCGGCTTATCAGGGAGCTTCCGTTGGCGCTCTCCGATACCGGCTTTTTCTATGACGAATCCCTGATGATCGCCAACACCCACCACAATCTGTTCTCGGGCCGGGAGAAAGTTTACCGGCGCACGAACGACATCATCAAGGACGTGCCCGCCTTCGTCGTCGGCACCGGGCCGTCCCTGGACAAGGACCTGGCGTTTTTGCGCGAAAACCAGGACAAGGCGGTGATTATCTCCAACGGGACGGCGTTGCGGTCCCTGTTGATCAACGCCATCACGCCCGATATCCAGATCGAAACGGAAAATATCGATGTCCCCCCGATCCTTGTCGAGACGGCGGCGCGGAAGGATTTCCGTTCGGTGCTGCTGGTCGCCTCGACGACCGTGGACACCCAGGCGGTCCCTTACTTCGACGAGGTCCTGTATTTTTTCCGCGAACCCCTGACCCCGCAATCCATTTTCTGCGACACCGACATCAACTGCCTGCTCGACGCCAACATCACCGTTTCAAACGGCGGCATCTCCCTGGCCCAGGAGATGGGATTCAAGGAAATTTACCTGTTCGGGATCGACATGGGCTCCAAGGGAGGCGGGCTTCACCATTCCAAGGACAGCTACCATTACACCGACGACCCCATCGTGGTGCCCGAGGACCTGATTTTCGACATCCCGGTGCCGGCCAACTTCGGCGGCACTTCCATGGCGTCCAAGGGGTTCACCGTCGCGCTGGCGCATATCGAACGGTCCATCCGGCGCTATGGCCAGGACCGGACCCATTACAATTGTTCCGATGGATGCCGGATCGAAGGCGCCCGGCCGCTCAGGTCGGCCGACATCGACCTGCCCGCCCTTGACGACGGCGCCAAGGCGAAAGCCATGCACAGGGTCAAGGTCCGGTTTCACACCTATTCCCGCCAGGACTTCGACCGCCGCTGGAACGACGCCAAGATTTCCGAGACCTATCACGCCTACCTGGACGATATCGAAAGGGCGGTGACCAGCCGCGACAATTTCGACGACCGGGGTTACATGACGGAACTGATGGGGCTGCTGGGCCAACCGCTGTCGGGGCCGAAAAAACCGATCATCAACCTGTTTACCGGCACGTTGTTTCAGACCCTCATCGTCATGGAATATTACCTCCGCCGCCTTGAGGACGAGGCCGAGATCAGGAAATTCGAAGCCATCTTCAAGGACGAATTCAAACGCACCGTGGACGAACTTCGCCTGGCCGCCGACGCGGCGATCGGCAACCTGACGGCGGCGGCGGAAAAAGATGGTTCTTCCGCTTGAAGCAACGGCGGGGCTTCGGGCTGGGTTACTTTATTTTCCCGTGACAATGCTTGAATTTCCTACCCGATCCGCAGGGACAGGGTTCGTTTCGTCCGACCGTGCCCCAGGTATGGGGAACCTCGGGAATCAGGTTCTTAACGCCGATGTCGCCGGTGCCGGCCGGGTCCGGCACTTCCGCCGCGTTGCTCAGAATTTCTTTCGCCGCCTGGCGAAGGCCGTTGACGGCGGTGACGAGTTCCTCACGTACGATGTCTTTCATGAGTGGCATTTTTTCCGGCGCCGTCACCCGGTTGAGGTAGTACTCAAGGGCGCCGACGAGCATGATGATCGTGCCCCGGAACATCATCATGACGGCATTTTCGATCCGGTTTGATAGAGGACCCAACGTAGTGCCAAGGATCGGCATTAACGTCATCAGTTCGGTCAGGTAGGCCTTGTCCTCGATGTTTTCAGCGTTGTTGATAGCGGCGAGAATCTTGTCGATGAATGCGTCGATGGCGGCCATGAATTTGTCTTCGTCCCAGGCCGCCTCGAACTGCTGCCTGGAATAGACGGGAAAGCCCGAGATCAGGTCCCAGACGGTTTTTTCCTTGCCGTCCTTAATCGCCGGCAACGACACCGTATCCATGCGCCTGGGTTCCGCGCCGTCGATCCGGGCGCCGTCGGAGCAGTTGAAAAACCGGTGGCGGGATTGGTTCTCGATCATGGTTTGGCTGAGCCCGTAGCGTGCCGCGTAAAGGCCCTTGGAGGTGACGAACTTGCCGCCGAAATTTCCTTCCACCGGGATGTCGAAGGTGAGGTCGCTTTCGACGACGATGGCGCCGTCGGTGTAGTGGTAGCTGTCCTTGGAATGGTGACTCCCGCTTTCCCGTCCGCCCATATCGACGCCGAAAAGATAGATATCCTTGAAGCCGGCCTCGATGGCGAACGACAGCGAGGCGTTGACCACCGTCGGGTCGGGGGATTGAAGGGAGTTTTGTTCGGATTCGCAAAACAAAGGGTACGTGCTCAGCCCGGCGCGGAAGAAATAAACGGAGTTTTCGAAATAGGGGATGATGCTTTGATCCACGGTCGAGGCGGTAATCAAGCAAATGGAAGAGATGTCGCATTCTTCCGCCGCCTGAACGATCACCGGGAAGACAGAGATGTTTTCGGTCTCGACCTGGAAATCGGGCATGATGCCGTTGACGACTAGCGAGCGGATGGCCGAGCCGCTAGAAACGATAACCGCCTTGTCGGCGTTTTCCTTCAGGAAAGGCATCGCCTCGTCCAGGGACGGGCCGGTGGCGATGACGAACACTGGAACGTCGAGCCGCTGGTTATCCGGCCGCCGGTAGATTTTTGCCTTGCCGTCGCAAAGGTTCCCATAGGCGTTCCGGATCATCAGGGACTCGTCGTAGAAGAACCCCAGCCCGAACAGGATCATGCTCATGTTTTGGACGATGCCGTCAATGGCGCCCATGATGGCGGGCGAGCGGTCGTGGATAAAACAGGTGAATCCGTCTATCGAAATCGGATTAGCATTGCGGATCGCGGTCCAGATTTTTTTCGAAAGCTGGGCCGGATCGCCCTCGATGATGAATAGAACAGGAGTCTTCGTGTTGGCAAAGGTGTCGAGAATCCTATGCCAGTCATAGACCTCCAGCGAGTGAAAGAGAAACTCGAGGCTGTGATCGGCGATCACCAGAACCTGGCAATCGGTAGCTTCGATTAATTCATCGATGTGCTGCCCCAGGCCGGTGCCCAGGATCACCAGGAAATAGGATTGCCGGGTGCTGGGCCCGGTTGTAAAGGCGATGCCGGCCTCTTCAGCCCGGGTTATGATTCGGTCGAGAAACCGGTTGGTGTGGATGTCGTTATTTTCGGGGATCGGCTGTTCGACGATGAACCGGCTGGGGCCGACATCCCAGAATTGTTTGATTTGTTCGGCGGTGAATTCCCTAATCTTACCGCCGTAAAAGGGCTTGGCATTGATGATGACGTCGGCCTCGCCGTTCTCGCCGACGCTTAAGGTCGAGGCCGGCTTGAAAGCCCTCAAGGCCTCGTAAAGGTCCGGCTGTAACCGTTGAAAGGCCTTCAGGTTTTTGTCTTTGAGATCAGTGCGGCCCGGCCCCGACATTACCGGACCACCCCTTTTTCCCTGAGGCATTCGAGGGCCCGGCGGACGGCCTGGTGGCGGTCCTCGGTGTCGGCGACGGCCTTGTCGACAAGGCTTTCCTTGGCGTTGATGGGCCGGGCAAAGTTCTCCCGGTACCCATCATCGGGAACATCGTCGATGGGCAGTACCTTTTTCAAATCGGCGAACGCTTCCAGATCCTGTTTGAACAAGTCCTCGCTCCTGACGCTGACGGAACGCCCGGGCGCGATGGTATCCATGAAAGCTTCCGAAAAGACCCTGGTGACGTTCAGATACCAGGCGATGTGCTCCTCGATGGATAAGCCTTCGTCGGGGCGGCAGACGAACCTTCCCTCCGGGAACGCCGGGTCGTAACGCCAATGCTGCAACTGTCCGCCCCACTGGTTTTTCGTCAACAGGGACTGATAGGTCCGGGCGTCGTCGCGATGGAGGTGCAGAAACCGGCTTTCGGGGTGAAACACCGCGTTGAAGGGAGCGAAAGGCGTGTCCAGGTGATTGACGACGACCGGCGTTTTGCCCTGGCGCAGGGCATAGAACCATTCCGCGGCGCGGGTTTGCAGGTAATTGCCGAGGAGCTCTTTCAACACCTCCTTGTCGAACCGGCTTTCCAGAATCCGGTACAGGATATGGTTGCGGTCGATGTTGGCGACGTACATGAGAAGCGTATGGAACCCCAACACGTTGTTGGACCGTTCCAGAAGCCTGAGCAGCGCCAGGGTGCCGCATCGTCCGCTGGACATGACGAAGACCGGCGGCTGCGCGCCGGGCGCGAAGGCGTCGCGGAATTGCCCGAAGTTATCCCGCCACAGGTCGAAAGCCCCATCTTCGATCAGCCCGGACGCGATGTCCATGAAGGCGGCGATGTTTTCCCTGAGCGAGTCAGGTACAACCACCGGGTCCTTGAGGGCGCCGTCATGGGAATCCTCGTCGCCGTCGCCGAGCAGGTTCAGGTTGCGGTCGGACGTAATGGTCGAGGAATCGAAATTGACCGGAAGTATCATCGGGTTTTCCGGCTCGCCTTCGAACAGTTGCTCGACGTTTTGACAGCGGCTCCAGCGGGATAGTTGGTATCGGGTCCAAATGGTCTGGTCGAAAGGGTTCGAAATTTTTTTAATGTAGGCTACTTCGTTCTCTTCGAGCACTGCTTCGCCGTTGGCCTTGCAGACCATCCACAGAAAATTCACTACCACCTTGGGCGTCAAGACCCCGTTGTTGAGAAGCAGCGTGAAACAATCCGACGCCTCTTTCCAATCGCCCATGCTGGCGGCGATCAATCCACGCACCACCCATGTCTCGCTGCGGACCGGGGCGAGGTGCCACCATTGATCTTCAAAATCCTTGGCCTGCTGAACGTTTCCGAGATTGAACAGGCTTTCCGATATGTAATAGCAAAACCCCCGGTTTTTCTTCCCGTGCCAGGATTGGCGGCCGAAGTTGATGGCGTCTGCTTCCCGGTCCAGTTCCTTGAGGGAGATAAAATATCCTAGGTCGGCACCAACCGTATCCGGGGCCGATTTGAGAATCGACCTGAATTGCTCCTCTGCCTTAATCCATTGGTAGGTACGCATCAGACCCCAACCGACACTGGTGGCCATTTCCGGATCGTTTTTCCCGGATTGCGCCCACGCCGCCTGGAACCCCGGCAGGGACTTTTCCCAGTATTCCGGGTCGTCGTTTAAAAGACCCTTTTCGAGGACCGGCTCGAAGGGGTCGATCGCCAAAGAGGTCTCACTGGCCCTGGTTGCCCCGAGAGAAGAAACCCCAGAGCTTTCGCGGGCCTTGGATTTACGCGTCAGCCTCCGCTGCCGCCGCCGTTCCTTGCGGGCCGCCGCATCGTCCATGGGGGAGGTTGAATTCGATGTCATGTCCGCCGTCAATTTTCTGGGGGGATTAGGCCATGCAATCCCTTAAAACATCATAAATCGCCGCGATTTGCGTTGGAACCCTTTGCCGGGGGCAAGACGGCCCACGGACTGGCGTCCCTTCGTCTTTTCCCGGCGGCAAGTTTCGCTTGAGTTTTCGGGCCGTTGACCCCAATTTTCCTTCAAAGGCCGGGCCCCACGCGCCGGCAAAAGGATAACAGAACATGCGCAAATACCTTCATATCGACCTCGAAAACCAATCCATCGATTCCAAGGAACTTAATGGCGAGGTCCTTGCCCGCGCCGGCCGTTACCTTATCGTCAAGACGCTCCTGGAAGCGGGCGTCGCCACCGTCGACCCCTTGTCGGCGGAAAATCAATTGATTTTCTCCGCCGGGCCGTTCGCCGGGACCAATTTCTCCAACGCCAACCGCATCAGCGTCGGCTGCAAAAGCCCGCTCACCGGCGGGATCAAGGAATCCAACGGCGGCGGCACCTTCGCCTTCGCCCTGGGGCAATTGGAACTGGCGGGGTTCACGCTCCTGGGTGCGTCGCCGGACTGGGTCGTCATCCGCATCACCAAGGAAGGCGAAGTCACCTTCGATGACGCCGCCCCCTACCTGGGCAAGGGCCAGTTCGAGGCCGCCGCCCTGCTGCACGAAAAATACGGCGACAAGGTTTCCCTCGGCATTTGCGGCCCGGTCGCCGAATACGGCGGCCTGATCGCCGGCATCGCGTTCTCGGACCAGGAAAACCGCCCTGTGCGCCTTTCGGCGCGCGGCGGCGTCGGCGCCGTGATGGGGTCCAAGAAGGTCAAGGCCATCGTCGTCGACAAGCACAAGATGCCGACCTTCCACGACCGCAAGAAGCTGATGTCGTCGATCCGGGAATACGGGGCCAAGCTGAACGACGATGCGGCGATCAAGAGCCTGGGGCGCAACGGCACCGCCCAGGTGGCGGACATCATCAATCATCTGGGCGCGCTGCCGGTGCGCAACTTCGGCAGCGGCCAGGTGGTCGACCGCGACAAGGGGACGCTGAAGATGGGCGGCGACTTTATCCGCGAGCAAAACATCGCCCGCGGCGGCGACACCACACATGCCTGCATGCCCGGGTGCATGATCAAGTGCTCCAACGTTTACAACGACGCCGACGGCAACGAGGTCGTCTCGCCCCTGGAATACGAGACCATCGGGATTTTGGGCACCAATTGCGGGCTTACCGACCCCGACGAGGTGGCGCGGCTGAACTGGACCGCCAACGATCTCGGCATCGACACCATCGAGACCGGCGCGCTGCTGGGCATCCTGATGGATTCCGGCCAGGCCGAATTCGGCGACCTCGCCTTCATGGAAGAGGCCCTGGAGGACATCCGCCAGGGCAACGAACGCGGCCGGCTGCTGGCCCAGGGGACGGCGCGGGTCGGCGAACATTTCGGCATCGAACGGGTGCCGGTGATCAAGAAGCAGGCCATCAGCGCCTATGACCCACGGGTGATCGAGGTCACCGGCATTTCCATGATGGTGACGGCGCAAGGGGCCGATCACACGACCGGCAACCTTTTCAACATCGAAACCAAGGACAAGGACACCGAGGAACTGACCGCCGCCAGCATGGAGGTGCAGATGATGTGCGCCGCCGCCGATTCACTGGGGCTATGCGTGTTCGGACGGTCGGTCACCAACATCAACCTGGAACTGATCACCACCGCCCTCAACGATGCCCTGGGGACGGACCTGGATGTCGGGTTCTTCGCCCGGCTCGGCCTGGAGACGCTGGAGCTGGAAATACAATTCAACGAACAGGCGGGCTTCACCGAGGCCGACGACGAGCTGCCGGCGTTCTTTTACGACAACCCCTTGCCGCCCACCGACAAGACGGCCCGTCATCACAGCGCCGAGGTCAACCGTTTCCGCAAGATTTGGATGGCCGCCCAGGCGGGTTAATCGCCGCTTAGAGCATGATGCATTTAGGATGGCTTATGTTTCATGCTCTATCTTATTGATATTACGCAAATTCGTCGTCGCAGATTGATTCAATCTGCTCGGGATTTGCTCTAATCGCCGCGCATTTCGTCGATGATCTCGGCCATGATGGCAACCGCGATCTCGCCGGGCGACACGGCGCCGATGTCGAGACCGACGGGGCCGTGGATTTTTTCCAGCGCCGCCTTGGCCAACCCCAATGCCGCCAGCCTTTCGGCCCGCCTGGCCTGGGTCTTTTTGCTGCCCAGGGCGCCGACGTAGAACGCCGGCGACGTCAACGCGGCTTTCAGGGCCGGGTCGTCCAGTTTCGGGTCATGGGTCAGGGTGACGACGGCGGTCTGGTCGTCGAGGGCGAGGCCGGCCAGCGCCGCTTCCGGCCATTCGGCGATCACCTCGACGCCGGGGAACCTTTCATCGGTGGCGAAGGCTTGCCGGGGGTCGATGACGACGACGTGAAAACCGGCGATCCTGGCCAACGGCGCCAGCGCCTGGGCGATATGAACGGCGCCGATGACCACCAGGCGCCGGGGCGCGGCCACGGCTTCGATGAAATAGGGCTCGGCGCCGTCCTCGACCAGGCGGCTTTGCTTTTCCATGACCGCCTGCCCGGCGCCTTCCAAGACCGTTTTGGGCACCACCAGCGGTCCCTCCGGCTTGCCCTCGGCGACCAGGGCCGAGGCGCCATCGGCAAGCCGGGTGACGATGGCGGACGGCTTGCCTTCCCGGAGCCGTTCACGGGCGGCTTTGTAAAGCGCCGCCGCGTCGTCGAGGCGCCGGATCAGGACGCGGATTTCGCCGCCGCAGGCGAGGCCCACCTCCCACGCCATTTCGTCGGTGACGCCGTAATCGAACACCGCCGTTTCGGCGCCCTTCAATATCTCCAGCGCCTCGTTGACCACGGCCGCCTCGACGCAGCCCCCGGAAACCGAGCCGGCCATGGCGCCGTCGTCGCGAACGCACAAATGGCTGCCGATGGGGCGGGGCGAAGACCCCCAGGTCGAGACCACGGTGGCGAGGACCGCCCCGCGCCCCGATTCCAGCCATTCGAACCCCTGTCCGATGACATCGCCGTTGGCCATGGTGACCTTATCGAGGCTCATTAGCTATAACCCCTATTTCAGCAACAAGTACGCCGCCATTCCCATAACAGCCAGACATAGTGCGGCGATGACCAGCCCCCGGTTCCCTTGGGATTCCCGGGGGGATTCCCGGGGGGATTCCCGGGAGACTTCCGGGCGGGGCGTTTCGGCCGCCGGTTCGGGGGCCTCGCCGGCCCCCTCGCCAACAACGATGCGCTCGAAGGATTGGAAGAATTCCCCGGCCAGCTTCTTCGTCGTCGCTTCCATCAGCCGGCCGCCCAGTTGCGCCAGCTTGCCGCCGACCTCGGCGGTGATCTCATAGGTCAGCCGCGTGCCGTCCGGGTCCTCCTCCAGCCGCACCCGGGCCGAACCCTTGGCGAAACCCGCCGGGCCGGCCTTGCCTCCGCCGGAGATGGTGTAGCCTTCGGGGGCAACGATATCGGAAAGAGTGACGGCGCCCTTGAAGCTGGCTTTCACCGGGCCGACCTTGATGACAACCGTGGCGGTGAATTCGTTGTCGGAAATTTTCTCCAGGGCTTGGCACCCCGGTATGGCCTCGGTCAAAACGTCGGGATCGTTGAGCGCCGCGAAAACCGTCTCGCGCGGCGCCTGGATGATGATTTCGTCTTTCAGGTCCATGTCGGCCCCTTGTTGTTTTTTGAAAGGCCTGTCTGTACTTCCGGGGCGGAAAGATCAAGGCGCTTTGCCGGATTGACCAGGGCAATCGCCTTTGGCGTCGGAACGGATTTCCTCTCCGTCGTCACCATGTCGTCCTCAAGTCGTCCTCAAGTCGTCACCAGGTCGTCACCAGGTCGTCCTCAAGTCGTCATCAGGTCGTCGTTTTTTGCCGCTTTTATCGCCTCAACCCATTGATTTTACTGGATTCAAGGCCGAAAAAAGGGCGTGGAAGTCGTCATTTATCGTCATTTTTTCCTTTCAATGGTCGATAACGGGAGAATTTTTAGCCTGTTCCGCCAACGTAATAACCTGTAATTCCTATCTTAAAACTAGAAAAGAATAAGATCATAATTTCTATGTCCTGTCAAGAACAAATAGAAAACCCCCAGGGTAATCGCATAGGGCCGTCCTTGCCGATCCCGTCGCCGGGCAGCATCAGGAGTTTCTTGTTGGCGGGCATGAATTTCCGCTCCCTGAATGGTGTATTTTTTACACGGATAAACACGGATTAACTTTCATCGGTGTTGATCCGTGTTTCAAAAATCGGGAAATAGGGAATTATTTGTTTTTGGACCACGAAGACACAAAGAAAAAAAGAAGGGATTGAGAAACGCCCTTCTTAGAGTCTTTGTGGCTTTGTGGTTCACTTTTTTACCCGACACGCGCACCCGTTTTTGGGTCGCTCATTTTCACACCTTGGCGGCTGTTTTTTTACACGGATGGACACGGATTAACTTTCATCGGTGTTGATCCGTGTTTCAGCTTAACAAGCCGTCGTCTCGCCAAATGCGATCGCCCTGCCCGATTGACGTCAATCTCCCCACAAGTCCCCGGGGCCGTCGACGTCGAAATGGATGTCCGCGGTATCGACCTCGACCGCCGATATCCCGGCGGCGTTCCTTTTCAGCAGATCCCGTCCGCCGGCGTCGCCGGAAACCTCCAGCAGTTGCGGGAAAAACCGCCTCGGCCACAACACCGGATGACCCCGCCGGCGGTCAAAAACGGGGGCGCAGATATCGGTTTCGCCGCCTTCTTCGAAGCGCCCGATCAAAAGGTCGATGATGCCGGCCGATATCCGGGGCATATCGGCAAGCAGCACCAACACCCCCGACCGCCCCTCCGGGACCGCCGATATCCCGGCCTTCAGGGACGTGCTCAGCCCGTCGCGGTAATCGGGGTTATGGACCACCCTCAGGTCCAAACCGGCGAGGGCTTTGGTGATGAGATCGGCCTCATGCCCGGTAACGGCGATGACCTCCGCCGCTCGGGATGCCAGGGCGGCCTCCGTAACGCGCCGGACAAGGGGCGCGCCGCCGGCCTCGAACAGCAGTTTGTTGGCGTCGCCGGAACGCCTGGATTCCCCGGCCGCCAGGATAACCGCGGCGACGCCGCCGGCCTTTTTTCGGCCGCCGGAATCATTCGAATTTTGGTCCTTGTTCGGCATCTAAGGCCGGGCTTTCGTTTATCGAAACGCCTGTTATAAAGGATTTTCGGCCATCGGCGCGAAAACCGGCCGAAACCCGCTTCGAAGGGGAAGGATAATGCCAAAAATAGCGCTCAGGGTTAACAGCCAACCTGTCAGCCATGACGTCGAGGGGCGGCTGTTGCTGGTCGATTTCATCCGCGAGGTGCTGGGGCTGACCGGCACCCACGTCGGCTGCGACACCAGCCAGTGCGGCGCCTGCGTCGTTCACGTCAACGGCCAGCCGGTCAAAAGCTGCACCATGCTGGCGGTGCAGGCCGATGGCGCCGACATTACCACCATCGAAGGCGTTTCCCCCGAAGATGGGCTCAATCCCCTTCAACAGGCTTTCCACGAAAAACACGGCCTTCAATGCGGATTTTGCACGCCCGGCATGGTGATGACGGCCATGGCCCTGATCCAGGACAACCCGGACCCCAGCGATGCCGACATACGCCATGGGCTCGAAGGCAACCTCTGCCGGTGCACCGGCTACCAGAACATCGTCGAGGCCGTCCGGGCCGGGGCGAAGGTCATGCGGGGCTGAGCGATGCGGGATTTCGAATACCAAAAGCCGAAAACCGTGACCGAGGCCCGTGACGCCTTTAACGCCCAATCCGACGGTTCCTTCCTGGCCGGCGGGCAAACGCTGATCCCGGTGATGAAACAGGGCCTGGCCATGCCGTCGGGGGTGATCGACCTTTCCGTGATCGAGGACCTGCAAGGCATAACCGTTACCGATGGGTCCCTCTCCATCGGCGCCATGACGACCCATGCCGAGGTGGCGGCGTCCCCCGAAGTGCAAAAAGCGATTCCCGCCCTGGCCGGGCTGGCCGGCGGCATCGGCGACCCGCAGGTGCGCAACCGGGGGACCCTCGGCGGCTCGCTGGCCAACAATGACCCTGCCGCCGATTACCCGGCCGCCGTGCTGGCCCTGTCGGCGGCGGTATTGACGGACAAGCGCCGCATTCCGGCGGACGGGTTCTTCACCGGCATGTTCGAAACCGCGCTCGACGAAGGGGAACTGATCACCGGCGTCGAGTTCCGGGTTGCCGACCGCGCCGCCTATGCGAAGTTCCCCAACCCGGCGTCCCGGTATGCCATGGCCGGGGTCTTCGTCGCCCGCGTTGACGGGGCCGTTCGCGTCGCCGTCACCGGCGCCGGGCCGGGGGTGTTCCGGGTCGCGGAAATGGAGGCCGCCCTGGACAAGGATTTCCAGGCCAGCGCCCTGAAGGGAATTACCGTTCCCGAGGACGACCTGCTCGCCGACATCCATGCCTCGGCCGGTTACCGGGCCCATTTGATCGTCGTCATGGCCGGGCGCGCCGTTGACGCGGCAAACGGCAAAGGGGGCGCGGCATGACCAACGTCACCATCGGCCAGCCGGTGAGACGGTCCGAGGACGAGCGGTTCCTCACCGGCCGCGGCCGGTATATCGACGACATCAACCTCGAAGGCCAGGCCCGGGCCGCGGTGCTGCGCTCGGTTTATGCCCATGCCGAGATCAAGAACATCGACGCCTCGGAGGCGCTGGCCATGGAAGGCGTGCTTCTGGTGGTCACCGGCCAGGACTGGATCGCCGAGGGGTTCGGTACGATGCCGACGAAAACGGCGGTGCGGAAGAACCGCGACGGATCGGAGCTGTCGGAACCCCCGCGCCATTGCCTGGCCATCGACCGGGTGCGCTACGTCGGCGAGCCGGTGGCCCTGGTGGTCGCCGAAACGGACCGGATCGCGCGCGACGCCCTGGACCTCATCGATGTCGACTATGAGTCCCTGGACGCGGTCACCAACGCGGTCGAGGCGTTGGCCCCGGACGCGCCGCGACTGTGGGACGGCATCCCGGGGAACCTGTGCATCGATTTCGAACTCGGCGACCGGGAAGGGGTCGAAAAGGCTTTCGAGGAGGCCGACCACGTGATCACCCTCGACCTGGAAAACAACCGCGTCACCGCGGTGCCGATCGAGCCCCGCGGCTGCGTCGGCAGCTACGACCCCGAGACCGAAACCTACCTGCTGTATAACTCGACCCAAAACGTCCACGCCAACCGCGACACCTTCGCCGAGAACGTCTTCGGCATCGACAAGGAGAAAATCCACCACATCGCGCCGGACGTGGGCGGCGGCTTCGGGGTCAAGAACAGCGCCTATCCGGAACCGCCCCTGGTGCTCTATGCCGCCAGGAAGCTGGGCCGGCCGGTCAAATGGATCAACAACCGCTCCGAAAGCTTCCTTTCCGACACCCACGGCCGCGGACAGACCAGCCGCGTGCGGCTTGCCATCGACAACGACGGCACCTTCCGGGCGCTGCGTACGGAAACGGTCGCCGGCCTCGGCGCCTATTGCTGGACCATTGGGCCGTTTACGCCGACCGGCGGCTCGGCCCGGACGTCCTCGATGGTTGCCCGCGCGACTTTAAGAAAGCCCTCAGAGGGCTCAACACCGAGGACCGAATTGGGATCGGCTTGCTTCAGCACGATCCCGGTAAGCGCGCCAGTTCCGCATCCAACATCAACCCAGCGAAGGACCGGCGGTCGGGAGAG
>JADFMB010000004.1:0-9663 GCA_022564115.1 Pseudomonadota bacterium | reverse complement strand
GGGCGGGCCTTATGATTTTCCGGTGATGTACTATCGCGGCCGCGCCGTTTTCACCAACACCGGGCCCATGGACCCCTACCGCGGCGCCGGGCGGCCCGAGGCGACGTTCCAGATCGAGCGCATCATCGAATACGCGGCCAGAAAGCTCGACCTGGACCCGGTCGAGATCAGGCGCCAGAACCTGATGCCGCCCGACAAGCTCCCCCACAAGACGTCCATGGGGCTGAACATCGATTGCGGCGACTTCCCCAAGGTGTTCGAGAGGACCCTGGAACTGGCCGACCCCGGATCGTTCGCGGAGAAGGCCGAACAGGCCAAGGCCGCCGGGCGCCGTTTCGGTTTCGCCATCGCCCCTTACCTGGAATGCACCGGCGGCGGGCCGAAGGAATTCGCCGGCGTCGCCTTTGGCGCCGATGGAACGGTTTCGCTGTCGGTCGGCAGCCAGTCCACGGGCATGGGCCACGAAACGTCGATGGCGCAGTTGCTGGCGGCGCGGCTGGGGATCCCGTTCGAGCGCGTCGAGTACCATCAGGCCGACACCGACAAGACCCCCATCGGCGGCGGCCACGGCGGCTCCCGGGGCATGGAGCTTGGCGGCAACGCCGTCGCCCAGGCCGCCCAAGAGGTGATCGAAAAGGCGTCCGGGTTGGCGGCCCATCTGTTGCAGTCCAAGGCCGCCGACCTGACCTTCGAAGGCGGCGGCTTCAAGGATTCCGGTTCCGGCGCCTCGGTGTCGATGGTTGAGGTCATCGAGGCCTCCCTGGACCCCGAGCGCTTGCCTGACGACCTGGAGCCGGGGTGCCTGGATACGGGCACGACCTTCGAGAGGGGCGAGATTTCGATCCCCAACGGCTGTCACGCGGCGGCGGTGGAGGTCGATCCCGAGACCGGCGCCATCCGTCTTTTGGGGTATTGGGTGGTCGACGACTTCGGCACCATCATCAATCCGCTGCTCGCCGACGGCCAGGTCATGGGCGGCGTCGCCCAGGGGATCGGGCAGGTGCTGATGGAGAACATCGTCTTTGACGAAAGCGGCCAATTGATCACCGGCTCGCTGATGGATTACGGGTTGCCGCGCGCCGATTCCATCCCCGACATGGTTATCGAGTACTACGAGGGAGCGCCGACGAAGAAAAACCCCCTCGGCGTCAAGGGCGCCGGCGAGGCCGGTTGCGTCGGCTCGCTGCCGGCGGTCGTCAACGCCGTCCTCGATGCGCTCAAGGAATACGGCGTCGTCCATATCGACATTCCCCTGACGCCCGAGAAGGTCTGGCGGGCGATCCGGGACCAGGGCGCCCATGATCCAAAAGGATTGATGGAAAACGCCCTCTAAAACGCCGCCGAAAGGCCAGAAACCCCGTGGTCATTCGCGGTATTCCCTGGGTTCCGGAACAGCGAACCGTTTTCCGCAACCAAGGAGAATGTCCGCAAAGCACGGAAAATTTACGAGAATCATGCAATTAATTAAGTACCAAAGCCGCCAATCCGTACTAATCTAGTCGCGTAAGACGTTAAGACCGATCCGATAAGACCGGCTTTGGTCGAGAGGTCAACGGATGGACATTCGTCCCGCGCCGGAGATTAACGAAACCACTTACGAGTGGTGCGTCCGGGCGTTTTCGCTCTTGCATGACCGGCTTGGAATCAACGTCAAGGTCCATGGCGCCGACGGCAAGCTCGAGGACGGGCAGATTTTCCTGTTCAATCACTTCGCCCGCTTCGAAACGGTGATTCCCCAATACATCATTCACAAGGCGACGGGCGGTTTCTGCCGTTGCGTCGCGGCGCCCGAATTGTTCGAAGGAAGCGACTCCATTGCCAAGTTCCTGTGGAGTGTCGGCGCGGTACCGACCGATTACCCGGGACTGCTTTCCTTTCTCACCGCCGAGATTCTTCGCGGCCGAAAAGTCATCGTTTTTCCGGAAGGCAGGATGATCAAGGACCGCCATGTCGTCGACAACGAAGGCGATTTCGGAATTTTTTCGCCGAGGGACAAGTCCCAACGCAAACTCCACAAAGGCGCCGCGGCAATCGCGTTGACCCTTGAAATCTTCAAGAAGCGCATCCTCCTGGTCCATGAGGCCGAAGATACCCCCCGGCTTCAGAGATGGGTCGAAGCCCTGGGGCTGGACAGCGTCGAAACCCTGATCGCCGCGGCTCGAAAACGGACCCTGGTCGTGCCCGCCAACATCACTTTCTATCCGATCCGCAATGACGAAAACATCCTCAGCAAGGGCGCGGCGCTGTTCGGCGGCATAATCAGCCGCGCCGCCCAGGAAGAGCTTTTGATCGAAGGCAACATCCTGTTCAAAAGCACCGACATGGACGTCCGCTTCGGCCGCCCGATTGCGCCGGGCATTTCATGGAACTGGTGGGAGCGGGCGGTTTTGGAACGGGTATTTCTGCGCATCGACAGCCTCCAGGACCTGTTCGCCCTGAATCCGGATTCCGGACGCTGGATCGACCGCATGGTGTCCATGGTGCTGGGGCGCCAAACGCGGCTGCTTCGCGACGAATACACCCGCGAAATCTACTATAACGTCACCGTCAATCTGTGCCACCTGGCTTCGCGATTGATCCTGACCCTGCTCGAGCGGGGGACAACCGAAATCGGACACCAGCCCTTTCACACGCTGCTTTATCTCAGCGTCAAGAACGCCCAACGCGAGCCTTCCATTCACCTGCATCGGAGCCTGGTCATCCCGGAAAGATACGACGGCATCCACAAGGGCGCCTGGAATCGGTTCCAACAGTTTCTCGATATGGCGACCAAGTTGGAGCTGATCGAAATTACCCCGGACAAATACCGCTTTTTGCCGAAACTACGGCGGGAACACGGCTTTCATGAAGTGCGATTGGAAAATACGGTATCCGTCTATGCCAACGAAATCGCCCCGGTGGAGGCCGCCTGCCGGGCCGTGGAGCAGGCCATTCAGTCGAATTCGGCGGCCGAAAAAACGAACCTGGCCAGGCTGTTGTTCGACGACGAAATCCGCGCCTTCCGGTGGTGCCGGGGAAACTATTCCAAGCCCCGGCACGCCCACATCAACGATCGGGAAACGGCGACCGAAAATGGCGAGCCCTATCTTCTGGTTCCCGAGAACGCCGGGGAAATCGGCGTCGTCCTGGTGCACGGATTTCTCGCCTCCCCGGCCGAACTCAGGTCCTATGGCGAGAAGCTGGCGGCCTTGGGGTATCCGGTCATCGGCGTCCGTCTTCGTGGCCACGGAACGTCGCCTTGGGACCTGCGTGACCGCCATTGGAAGCAATGGCTGGGTTCGGTGCGCCGGGGCTTTGAGATCATTTCAGCCTTCGCCGACCATATATGCGTGGTCGGATTTTCCACCGGCGGCGCGCTGGCGCTCCGGCTCGCCGCCGAGCACCCGGAAAACCTTGCCGGCGTCGTCGCGGTTTCCGTCCCCGTCAAGTTCCGCAACCGCAACCTGATTTTCGTTCCCGTCATCCACGGCATCAACAAGCTGACGAGGTGGGTGTCGTCGCTGGAAGGGCTGATGCCGTTCCGTGCCAACGACTCCGAGCACCCTGACATCAATTACCGGCACATTCCCATGCGCGGACTGTTCGAGTTGCGCCGGCTGGTCGACGACATGAAACGGCGCCTGTCAGACGTCACCTGCCCGGTCGCCGTGATCCAGGGCACGGAAGATCAAATCATCGATCCCAAAAGCGCCGATATCATTCTCAAGAAGGTCGCTTCCAAGGATACCTCGCTTCACATGATCCCGTCCAAGCGCCACGGCATCCTGAGCGAGGACATCGGCGGCACCCAGGAACTGGTGACGTCGTTCCTGATGTCGCTGTCGCCGGAGGAGAAAGACCCTGCCCAGGCGGAGGAACCGGCCGCCGAAGGCCGAATGCAATCTAGCCTCGGCGGGACGGCCTGAGATGGAGCGGCCCGGAGAAAGCGGATGCGGATAAGCGGCAAACTGCGGCGCGCCTTTCGAACGCTGGCCGGCTCCCTCGGGCGGCGGGGTGCGCCCCCGACATCCGAAACCGGCGGCACCTTTCCGTGGGAGAAGTCCTATCCGGCGGATATCGACTGGCGGGCCGACATCACGCCCCGCCCCTTGCCGGATTTGCTCGACGAAGCGGCGGCGGCCCATGGCGATAAAACCTGCATCAGCTTCCGCGGCCGGCGGTTCCTCTACCGTGATGTCGCCGATCAGGTAAACCGCGCGGCCAAGGGGTTCCAGGCGCTCGGCGTCGACAAGGGGATCAAGGTCGGTTTAATGCTGCCGAACTGCCCTTATGCGGTGATCTGTTATTACGCGGTGCTCAAGGCCGGCGGCATCGTCGTCAACATCAATCCGCTTTACGCCGAAAGAGAAATCGAGAAGCAGGTCGCGGATTCGGGGCTTTGCATCCTGGTGACCCTGAACATGAAGGCCCTTTACCCCAAGGTAGCGCCGCTGCTGGAAACAGGAGCGCGGCTGGAAACGATTGTCGTTTGCTCCATGGGCGGGATTCTCCGGTTCCATGAAAAGGTCCTGTTCAAGCTCCTCAAGCGCCGGGAAATCGCCGACATTCCCGAAGACGACCGCCACTATTCCTTTGACCGCCTGATCGACAACGACGGCGTCCCCGAACCGGTTTCCATCGACCCGAAAAACGACGTCGCGGTCTTCCAGTTCACCGGCGGCACCACCGGTTTTCCCAAGGCCGCGCGCCTGACCCATGCCAATCTTTACGCCAATGCGGCCCAAATCGCGCTGTGGGCCAACAAGGCCAAGGCGGGCGAGGAGAAAATCCTCGGTGTGCTTCCGCTTTTCCATGCCTTCGGCATGACGGCGGTAATGAACTTAGGCGTAAGGATCGGGGCCGAGCTTATCCTGCTGCCGCATTTCAAAACCGCCGAGGTGCTCGACGCCATCGAACGCGAACGGCCGACCATCTTCATCGGCGTGCCGACGATGTTTTCGGCCCTCAACGCCGTCCGCGACATCGACAGATACGATATTTCAAGCCTCGAATTCTGCATTTCCGGCGGCGCGCCGCTGCCAGCGGAAATTCAGCGCCGTTTCGAGGACATGACCGGCTGCACCCTGGTCGAGGGTTATGGGATGAGCGAAACCAGCCCGGTGATCGCCGTCAATCCCTTTTCCGGCGACGGAAAACCGGGGTCCGTCGGATTACCGCTTCCGGGGACGGTGGTCACCATCGTTTCCATGGACGACCCGGATAAGATCCTGGCCGTCGGCGAAAGGGGCGAGGTCTGCGTCACCGGCCCCCAGGTCATGGTGGGTTATGCCAACCGGGCCCGGGACAATATGGAAATCTTCCAAGGCGGCCACCTGCACACCGGGGACGTCGGATACCTGGACGAAGACGGGTACCTCTTCATCGTCGACAGGATCAAGGACCTGATCCTGAGCGGCGGTTTCAACGTCTACCCGCGCATGGTCGAGGAGGCGGTCCACCTTCACCCGGCGGTCGACGAAGTGGCCGTGTGCGGGGTGGCGGACCCCCACCGCGGCGAAATCGTCAAGGCGTTCGTCAAGCTGAAACAGGGAGAAGAGGTTTCGGCGGCGGAACTGCGCGCCTTTCTCAAGGATAAGCTGGCGCCGTTCCAAATGCCCCGGCGGATCGAATTTCGCGAAACCCTGCCGATGACGTTGATCGGCAAGATATCGAAAAAGGACCTGCTTGCGGAGGAGGCGGCCGCGCCAAAGGAAACCAAGACCGTTCCGCCGCCGGAGAATGAAGGCCTTTAACGGAGGATTTGAGAATGAAAAGCGTCGTCATCGCTGGATACGCCCGGTCCCCTTTTACCCCCGCCGGAAAGGGGGCGCTGCAAAAGGTGCGCCCGGATGACTTGGCGGCCGAGGTCATCAAGGGGTTGATCGGCAAGACGGGCGTCAAGGCCGAGGACATCGAGGACCTGATCCTGGGCTGCGCCTTCCCGGAGGCCGAGCAGGGGCTGAACTTGGCGCGGCTGGTGGCGTTTCTGGCCGAATTGCCGTTGAGCGTCGCCGGGGTCACCGTCAACCGGTTCTGCGGGTCGTCCATGTACGCTATCCACATGGCCGCCGGCGCCATCCAGATGAACGCCGGCGAGGTGTTTATCTGCGCCGGGGTCGAATCCATGACCCGGGTGCCGATCATGGGTTACAACCCGATGCCCCATCCGGGCCTCGCCGAAAGGTTCCCGCAGGCCTACATCCCCATGGGCGAAACGGCGGAAAACGTCGCCACCAAGTATCAGATCACCCGCGAGGCGCAGGAAGCCTTCGCCGTCCAATCCCAGGCCAAGGCGGCGGCGGCCCAGGCCGAGGGCAAGTTCGACGACGAAATCATCGCCATCAAAAGCAACGGCGCCGTGGTCGATGGCGACGGCTGCATCCGGCCCGAGACGACGGCGCAAGGGTTGTCGGAACTGAAGCCGGCGTTCGACGAGAACGGCACGGTCACCGCCGGCACCTCGTCGCCGTTGACCGACGGGGCGGCGGCGACGTTGGTGTGCAGCGAGGACTACGCGGAAAAAAACGGTCTTCGACCGCTGGCCCGGATCAAGAGCATCGCCGTCGCCGGATGCGCGCCGGAAATCATGGGCATCGGGCCGGTGCCGGCTTCAAGGAAGGCGCTGGAGAGGGCAGGACTTTCGATTGCCGACATCGATCTTGCCGAGGTCAACGAAGCCTTCGCCTCGCAAAGCCTGGCCTGCCTGCGCGACCTGGACCTGGACGCGGCCCGGGTCAACCTGGACGGCGGCGCCATCGCCCTTGGCCATCCGCTGGGCGCCACGGGCGCGCGCATCACCGGCAAGGCGGCGGCGTTGCTTGTGCGCGAAGGCGCCACCTTTGCGCTTTCGACCCAGTGCATCGGCGGCGGTCAGGGAATCGCCACGGTCCTTGAGGCGACGAAGTGATCGAGATCAAAAAAGCCGCCGTTTTCGGCGCCGGCGTCATGGGCGCCGGGATCGCGGCGCAGATCGCCAACGCCGGCGTGCCGGTGGTGCTGCTCGATATCGCCGCCGAGGACGGCGACAACCGGAGCGCCATCGCCGAAAGGGCGGTGGAAAAGCTGCTCAAGACCGACCCGGCGCCGTTGATGCACAAACGCAACGCCCATTTGATCACCACCGGCAACATCGACGACGACATGGCCCTGATTGCCGATTGCGACTGGATCATCGAGGCGATCATCGAACGGCTCGACCTCAAACAGTCCCTTTACAAAAAAATCCAAGCCGCCCGCAAGCCGGGCTCGATCGTGTCGTCGAACACCTCGACCATTCCCCTGGCCCGGCTGACCGGGGGCATGCCCGGGGATTTCCAATCCGACTTCCTGATCACCCATTTCTTCAACCCGCCAAGGTATCTCAGGCTTCTTGAGATGGTGACCGGCGAACGCACCCGCGGCCACGCCGTCAATACGATCCACCGGTTCGCCGATTTCAGGCTCGGCAAGACCATCGTTCCGTGCAAGGACACGCCGGGCTTCATCGCCAACCGGATCGGTATCTACTGGCTGCAATGCGGTGTCGTCGGGGCGATGGATATGGGGATCGGTGTCGAGGAAGCGGACGCCGTCCTCGGCAGGCCCATGGGAATCCCCAAGACCGGGGTGTTCGGGTTGCTCGACATGATCGGCCTCGACCTGATGCCGCACGTGCTCGGCAGCATGGCCGAGGCGCTGCCCGAACAGGATCCTTTCCATGAGGTCTTCCGCGAACCCGAACTGATCAATCGGATGATCGGCGACGGCTATACGGGCCGCAAGGGAAAGGGCGGCTTTTACCGGCTCAAGCCGGAGGCCGAGGAAAAGATCAAGGAGGCGATCGACCTTGAAACCGGCGAATACCGCACGGCCCAAAAACCGAAATTGGAAAGCGTCGCCAAGGCCAAGAAAGGCGGCCTCAGGGCGCTTGTCGAACACCCCGATAAGGCCGGCCGATACGCCTGGTGGGTGCTTGCCCGAACACTAAGCTACGCCGCCCGGCTGGTTCCCGAAATCGCCGATGATATCGTTGCCGTCGATGACGCCATGCGCCTCGGCTATAACTGGAAATACGGTCCCTTCGAACTCATCGACCAGTTGGGGACCGGATGGTTCGCCGACCGGCTCAGGGGCGACGGCTTACCCGTGCCCCCCCTCCTGGAAGTCGCGGCGGACCGGTCGTTCTACCGCACCGAAAACGGCCGCCTTCAGTTCCTAAGCACCGAGGGCGAATACCATGACGTCATCCGTCCCGAAGGCGTGCTTATGCTAGCCGATATCAAGCGCCGCCGGAAACCGCTGGCGAAAAACCTCTCGGCCAGCCTGTGGGACATCGGCGACGGCGTGCTGTGCCTGGAATTTCACAGCAAGATGAATTCCCTCAACCCGTTTATCCTGTCGATGATCGAAACGGCCATCGACCTGGTGCCGAAGGGATACCGGGGGTTGGTGATCTACAACGAAGCCTCCAACTTCTCCGTCGGCGCCAACATCGGCCTGTTGCTGGTCGCCATGAAGCTCAGGGCGTGGTTCGCCGTCCGTTACCTGGTCCGCCGCGGGCAGAACGTTTACAAGGCCCTGAAACACGCGCCTTTCCCGGTGGTTGGCGCGCCCGCCGGCATGGCCCTCGGCGGTGGCTGCGAAATCCTCCTTCACTGCGACGCCGTGCAGGCCCACGCCGAGACCTACACCGGCCTCGTCGAGGTCGGCGTCGGCGTCGTCCCCGGGTGGGGCGGGTGCAAGGAAATGCTGCTCCGGTGGTCCAACAATCCCGACCGGCGGGGAGGGCCGATGCCGCCGGTGATCAAGGTATTCGAGATCATCGGCATGGCGACGGTGGCGAAATCGGCCGCCGAGGCGAAGGACCTGCTGTTCCTTCGTCCCGACGATGGCGTCACCATGAACCGCGACCGTCTTCTGGCCGACGCCAAGGCCAGGGCCCTGGCGCTGGCGGAGGATTACGCGCCGCCGTCGGCGCCGCGCATCTCGCTGCCCGGCGAAACCGGGCGCCTCGCCATGTCGATGGCCGTCGACGGGTTCCGCCTCAGCGGCAAGGCCACGACCCACGACGCGACCGTCGGCAAGGCCCTGGCCGCGGTGCTGAGCGGCGGCAACACGGATTTCCTGGAAACCGTGGGCGAGGACGATCTGCTCGATCTCGAGCGCGGCGCCATCGACGCCCTGGCCCGGCATCCGGCGACCATCGCCCGCGTCGCCCACATGCTCAAGACCGGCAAGCCGTTGAGGAACTGAACCATGGCCCTGACCCTGCTCGTCCTGGCCGTGGTCCTGTTTACGGTGCTTCTCTATGCGGGACGCGGCTATTGGGCCTGGGTCTCGGCCGTGGCGCTCGGATTGGGCGCGTGGACGCTGGCCGGCGTCGGCTCGCCGAACGCGTTCCTCGCGGCCGCGGCCCTGGCGATCGCGGCGGCGCTCGTATTCGGCGTTCCCGCCATCCGCCGGCGCCTGGTCTCGGCGCCGGCCATGCGCCTGGTTCGCGCCTATCTTCCCGACATGAGCGACACCGAACGCATCGCCCTCGAGGCGGGGACGGTGTGGTGGGACGGCGAGCTGTTCTCGGGCGATCCCGACTGGCGCAAGCTCCTGGACTTTCGACTGCGGCCGCTATCGGAGCGGGAACGGGCGTTTCTCGACGGACCGGTCGAGGAGCTGTGCCGGATGGTGGACGATTGGCAGATCACGCAG
>JADFMB010000111.1 GCA_022564115.1 Pseudomonadota bacterium | reverse complement strand
CAGTGGCTCCCGACGTTGTTTTGCAAATCCCACGCTCTTCGGAGACTCAGGGCGTGCCACTCTACGCCGTGAACTGAAAATCATCAAAAAACGCATTTAACTCTATTAAAAAAGTGGTATTGGAGGGTTTGCATTATGTAGTTGACTTCAAACAAGGCGACAACAACTTTGGATGTCCCATCATGACTCATTGAGAGGAACGATTTGGAGTGAAATCTTTCGATACATTCCGACAAATACCGGACATAGCCCGGTTATGGCCGAAAAGTATTGTCACCCTGGACGGCAACGGCCCTGGCCAGAAACGAATAGAGAGGCGCAATCGATGAACATGGCATTAAAACGGTCGAAAAAGCATGAATCCCCGGTGTATAGTGCGTCACGGGGATCATTGGCGGATTCCAACGATAAGCCTTTTGACCATCCTGGGCGGCAATCCATGGACTATGAAGAATTTTTCGCCGACAAAATCGGCGCCTTGAAAGACGAAGGCCGTTACCGGGTTTTCGCCGACCTCGAGCGTAAGGCCGGGGATTTTCCCCGGGCCGTCAATTACCGCGACGGCGCCGTCAACGAAGTCACGGTCTGGTGTTCCAACGATTACCTGGGCATGGGCCAGCACCCGGACGTGTTGGAGGCCATGAAAACCGCGATCGACAAATGCGGCGCCGGCGCCGGCGGCACCCGCAACATTGCCGGCACCAACCATTACCATGTGCTCCTGGAGCACGAGCTGGCCGATCTGCACGGCAAGGAAGCGGCGCTGATTTTCGGTTCCGGCTGGACCGCCAACCTGACCGCGTTGAGCACACTGGGCGCCATGCTGCCGGACTGCGTTATCCTTTCGGACGCCCAGAACCACAATTCAATGATCGAAGGCATCGTCCATTCGAAGGCCGAGAAAAAAATCTTCAAGCACAACGACGTCGAAGACCTGGAGCGCCTGCTGGGCGAATACCCCCTCGAGCGCCCGAAGCTGGTGGCCTTCGAATCCGTCTATTCCATGGACGGTGACGTGGCGCCGATCAAGGAATTCTGTGACGTCGCCGATAAATACGGGGCCATGACCTTTATCGACGAAGTGCATGCCGTTGGCCTTTACGGGCAACGGGGGGCCGGCGTCGCCGAACGCGAAGGCCTGATGGACAGGCTGACGGTGATCCAGGGTACCCTGGCCAAGGCCTTCGGCGTGGTCGGCGGATACGTCGCCGGTTCGGCGGCCTTTTGCGATTTCCTGCGCTCCTACGGCACCGGTTTCATCTTTTCCACCGCCATGCCCCCCGGCGTTGCCGCCGCGGCCCTGGCTTCCATCCGCTATTTGAAGGAACACAACGAAATCCGCGAAAAGCACCAGGAACGCGCGGCGACCCTGAAACGCCGCCTGACCGAGGCCGGCATCGCGGTGATGGCGTCATCGACGACCCATATCGTGCCGGTGTCCATCGGCGATCCGGTGCTATGCAAGCAGGCTTCGGATATCCTTCTGGATAAATACGGGATTTATGTGCAACCAATCAATTTCCCGACCGTGGAACGGGGCACCGAAAGGCTGCGCTTCACCCCGACCCCCCTTCACAGCGATGCCGACATGGACCACTTGGTTTCGGCCCTGAAGGAAGTCTGGGCCAGCCTGGGGCTGAAATTCGCCGCCTGATCCGGCTGGCCTTCGCCGCTTTGGCGCCGATTCCCCGGCCTTGTTTCTTCATCTCCCATTTCAGAGATCAAGGAAATAACGCTCGACGCGAAGATCATCGCCATTTCCGGCGGCGGCAACGTCGACCCGAAGGTGCTTCTGGAAATGTCCCAATTCCTCGGCGCCACCCGGGCGCTGGCGAAGCCGTTTCCGCCCGAGGAATTGCTTCAGGCCGTGAACGACTGCCTCGATTAAATCCAAGGCCTGTTTCGGCCGCCTCTTATAGGCCGCCGGGGAGTCTCACGGCGTCAACCTGGGTATCCAGCTTCATAGGGCTCCGGAGGGGCGTGGATTTGGCCAAAAGTTTCCCTTTGAATTAGAATCATACCCTTGTATTCCCCATATCGAAGGCATCCTCCGTCTCCCCTAAAACGCCGGGAGAAGATTAAACGCCGGTTGAGCGACGGGATAAAATGGCCGAACCAATAAAATCAACCACCGCCCGGGGCCGGATGGCGGCTTACTGGCTAACGGGACTGGCACTGACGGTGGTTTTTGCCGTCCTGCACGGTCATCAGTGGCGGGGCGGCGTCGGTCTTCATACCCTCATGGAAACCTTGGCCACCTTGTTGGCGGCGATCGTCGGCGCCATGGCCCTGGTGCGTTTTTACTCCAAGAAGGACAACACCTTCCTTTTCATCGGCGCCGGGTTCCTGGGCACCGCGTTTTTGGACGGTTATCACGCGGTCGTAACATCCGAATTCTTCCGGCCCTTCATGCCGTCCGACCTGTCGTCCCTGATCCCGTGGAGCTGGGTCGCTTCGCGTCAGTTTCTCGCCATTTTGATGTTTCTGAGCTGGTTCGCCTGGCTGCGCGAGCAGCGCCTTGGCCCGGAAGGAAAAGTTTCCGAGCCGACGGTATATATCTTCACCGTCGCCTTTACTTTTTTGAGTTTCCTGTTTTTCGCCTTCGTGCCGCTGCCGCCCGCCTATTATCCGGATATCATTTTCCACCGGCCGGAGGAATTCGGGCCGGCGATTTTTTTCCTGATCGCCTTGGTGGGATACCTGAAAAAAGGCCATTGGCGCGACGATGCCTTCGAGCACTGGTTGGTTTTGTCATTGATCGTCGGGTTCATCGGCCAGGCGATGTTCATGTCCCATTCCGGGCAACTCTTTGATTATGAATTCGATATCGCCCACCTGCACAAGAAAGTGAGCTACGTATGCGTGCTGACGGGCCTGATGATTAACATGTTCACGACCTTCCGCGGCGCCGAGGAAAACGAAGCGCGGTTCCGCGGCGCCATCGAGAGCCTGCAGGAAAGTTTCGCCCTCTACGATTCCGACGACCGCCTCGTCATCTATAACGACGAGTTCGTGCGTATTCATGCTTCCATCCAGGACGTCATCAAGCCCGGGCTGTCGTTCGAGGGCCTGATCAGAGCCAGCGTCAAACGCGGCATTATCACCGAAGCCATCGGCAGAGAGGAACAATACATCCAGGAGCGGGTCCGCCAGCACCGTAGTCCCTCGGAAATGATCGTCCGCCAGCTCGCCGACGGCTCCTGGTACATCATCAACGAAGCCCGGACCCCCGATGGCGGAATCGCCGTCACCCAGACCGACATCACCGAACTCAAGGACGCCGAAAAGGCCCTGCGCGAAGGCGAGGAACGCCTGAAGGCCATCATCGACACCGTGCCCGCCCTCATTAATCTCAAGGATACGGAAGGCCGGTATCAAATGACCAACCGGCACCACAATGAATTTTTCGGGTTTGAGGCCGGTGAACTGATCGGCAAGACATCGAGCGCTTTGTCCAAGGAACACGGCGATAGGGTTCGTGAGCTTGATCGCACCATCTTGAAAACCGGCGAGGCCTTGGGGGCCTACGACTACCAAATGACGGACGTGAAAGGCAGGAAGCGGGATCTGTTGACGACCAAAATACCGTTGCGGAACCTGTCCAACGAAATCGTGGGGATTCTCAGCACTTCCGTCGACATCACCGACCGTAAACAGGCCGAGGAGGCTTTGCGCGAAAGCGAGGCCCGTACCCGCGCCATCGTCAGCAACGTTATCGACGGCATCATCACCATCGACGAAGGCGGCATGATCCACACCGTAAACCCGGCCGCGGAACGGATGTTCGGCTATTCGGAAAGGGAACTGGTCGGCCAGAATATCAACGTGTTGGCGGCCGAACCCTACCGCAGCGCCCATGACCGATTTTTAGCCAATTACCTGACCACGGGAGTGAAAAAAATCATCGGAATGGTCCGCGAGCTCGAAGCGGAACGGCGCAACGGTAAACGCTTCCCCATCGAGCTGGCGATCAGCGAGGTGCGGCTGGGGGACGAACGAATGTTCGTCGGCATCCTCCGCGATATCACCCAACGCAAGGAAATGGAACGTTTGAAGGGCGAGTTCGTTTCCACCGTCAGCCATGAACTCCGAACCCCGTTGACGTCCATCCGCGGGTCCCTGGGCCTGATCACCGGTGGGGCCGTCGGCAAGCTGTCCGGAAAGGTTCGTGAAATGATCGACGTGGCCGAGAAAAACACCGAGCGGCTGATCAACCTGGTGAACGATATTCTGGATATGGAAAAGATCGAATCCGGCAGCATGGAATTCAGCTTCGGGCCCCTTGATCTGGCCCGTTTGGTGGAACAGGGGATCGAAACCAACAAAGGGTACGCCGAAGACCAGGGGGTGGAATTCCTGTTGACGGAAACCCTTCCCGACCTCACGGTCCGGGGGGACGGCGACCGCCTGATGCAGGTCATGGCCAACCTGTTGTCGAACGCGGCCAAGTTTTCGCCAAAGGGGGAAAAGGTCGAAATTTCCGTCACCCGCCATAATGACAAAGCCCGGGTTTCCGTTTCAGACCACGGACCGGGAATTCCCAAGGAATTCGAGAATGAGGTTTTCTCGAAATTCACCCAGGCGGACTCATCCGATACCCGGCAGGTTGGCGGCACGGGTCTTGGACTCAATATCTCCAAGACCATCATTGATAAACACGACGGAACCATCGGGTTCGACACCGAGGCCGGCAAGGGGACGACTTTTTATTTCGAGGTTCCCTTTTACGACGAAGGCGCCGCCGAGGAGGCATCCCCTCCCCCCCCAACTGCCAAGCATCCCGTATCCTGATTTGCCGGTGTAATCTCCCGCACGAAAATCCCCGGGGCAGGGTTGAGTGGACTTCGACCCCGGCGGAAGGTATTTTGCCGTTGAAAAGGAACGGAATTTCGCGATGTATGCGGACAACACCCTGACCCCGAAGGAAGCCGTTAGGCTTTGCGCCTTGGGAACGCTGGCCTCGGGATCGATGCGTTACAGCGCCCTGGCCAATGCCATCCGCCACTTCGTCAGCCATATCACCGGACCGTCCCTCGAAGTCATGGGCACGTCCCTGGAACTTCTAAAATACGAAGGGCTGGTGACCGCCGTCGACGGCATCGGCATGGTGGACGACGCGGTTCTTAAAATCACCGAGTCCGGCGAAGCCGAGCTGCGGGCATTGTTGACCGCCAACGTCCGTGCCCAGGCCAGCGAAATGAACAAGTTGATCGTCGCCTTGAAGTTCCGTTTTCTGCATCTTCTGGACGAAACCGGCCAATGCAACCAAGCCGACATCCTTATCGAAAGCCAAGAGATCGAGTTGACCCGTCTGGATCAACTGCGCCAACATCACGCCGAAGACGGCGGGCATTTGTTGGAATGGCTGGATCACGACATCCGGGAACTGGAATCCCGTCTCGCCTGGCTGCGGGATTTCCGTGATCGCCTGGTATAAGGCCTCCGCCCCAGGCGTTCCCAAACGTCAACGAAGGGCCGGATTCAAGAACGGGATGCCAATGCCCGCGGGCCGGCATGTGGCCGTGAAAGAGTTAAATTTTGCCGGAATCTTGAAAGCCGGTCAGGCCAGGAGCTTGTCGCAAACCTGTTGCAGTCCGGCGAGCATTTTTTCGCCGGCCTTTCCGCCTTGGCCCTTCATGTCCTCGCCGATGACCAGTTTCAGCGAAGCAATATGGAGCTTTACCGCCTCGACCTCTTCGTCGCCGATCTTGTCCGCCTTTTCGATCAACCGGCAAAGTTCGTTGGCGATCGACGTCATCAGGTCATAACCGAAACTGCCCCCTTGGCCTTTGATGTCGTGGGAAACATGGAAAACCGCTTCCATTTCCGCTTTCCGGTCGCCCGTCGCCGCTTCCAGATTCGCATAGGCTTTGTCGATTTTCTTGAGATCCTCGACGACCCAGTCCAGGTAACTGTCGGTCATGCCGGCAATAACCTGTTCGGCCCTCTCAAGGGCTTCCAGGTCAACGGCCCCGGCGCCTCCGGTGCCGACCTTTTGCTTCAAGGTGTTGGGCGGGTTGATGACTTCAAGTTTGTCGTCGGCCATGGGTCACGTCCCCTTTTTCGCATACCGAAAATGGACCCCTCCCTGATGGGGGTCCGATTTTTCCGAATCCTATATGGAATGCCGGTTTAATAGCAAGCTGAAAACCCTTACGATTTCCTGACAAAAGGGATAGGTCTTTAGATATATAAAACGATAGAAATCAAGGGATTGAATGACCTTTTAGGGGGAGTATTTTATTTTGCCTTGCGGCGTTCGGGGCCATTGTAATCCGGGTCCTGGCGGCGGCGGCGGTCGGGTCCGAAATAATCCTCGGTGCGGATAAAGGCCCGGGGGTGTTCGATAATCCTTTTGATCTTTGCGTACAATCTTGTCGCCGAGACCGGCTTGGCTATGAACTCATGCACGCCGGCATCCCGCGCCTGCTCGACGGCGCTTAGCTCGGAATGGCCGGTGAGCATAATGATGGGAACATAACGGTTGGGGCTGGTGTCATGATTGCGAATCATTTTGGTGAATTCCAGGCCGTCCAGGGGCTCCATTCTAAGGTCGCAAATGACGATATCGGCGTCGAAATCATAAAGTTGCCCGAACCCCTTTTCAGCCGAATTCGCCGTCGCCGTATTCCTGACCCCCAGGGAAGACAGAATCGTCGTTACCAGATGACGCATGTTGGCATCGTCATCGACAACCAGAAATTTCAGGTTTTCGATGTTGTAATCCGCCATCGGCGGCACCCCCTGGCCCAAAGCGGCGACATCATATCCAACCAGCATCGGCAGAGGGAGTCCTAATCCAACCGATTTGGTATGCGTATACTAGGGCCTGTGGACAAATAGGATTCCCAACCAGCCGAAAATGTGATTCAAGCTTCCTTTTGCAGGGAGTTTACGATGAACACAGAGCGTTTTGTCATCAGCGACGATGTTTGGGAGCGGATCGCGCCGCACCTTCCGGGTAAAATAACGGATTGTGGTGTCACGGCGGCGGATAACCGGATGTTTCTGGAATCGGTTTTATGGCGGGTCCGGACCGGAGCGCCATGGCGCGACCTGCCGTTGTCATTCGGTAATTGGAACAGTGCGTTTCGCCGGTTCCGCCGCTGGGCGAAGAACGGTGTTTTCGAGCGACTGTTCGAGGTTCTGTCGGGCGAGTTCGAGAGGCGGCCTGACCACCAAGATCGTCGCTCTGGTGGATGCCCTGGGGAACCTGGCGCGCTTCGTGCTCTTGCCGGGCCAACGCCACGATACGGTCGGCGTCGCCCCCGTTGATCCGGAACGTTCATTTTGGCGCCTTGCTGGGGGACAAAGCATTCGATGTCGATTGGCTGCGCGACGAACTGGATCAACGCGGCGCCACTGCCGTCATTCCGTCGAAAGCCAACAGAAGCCAGCGGATCGCCTACGATAAGGACATGTACCGATGGCGTCATCTGGTCGAGAATTACTTCGCCAAAATCAAGGAGTTCCGGGGCATCGCAACACGCTACGACAAGACCGACACAAGTTACGCCGCGAACCTAAACCTCGTTGCTACCATCATCGCCGCAAGGTGATTGTCCACAGGCCCTAACATCCATTTACGGCGTCTCAGGGAGCGCCGATCACCGACGCCGGCAGCAAAACCCGCGAATGGCCGCGGTCGAAGGTGTCGCGGTAGACCACAGCGCCAGCAGGTCCATGGCCATCGGGATCGGCAGCATCACGGCGGCCGCCCGTTGCGGCGGCACCGTCAGCGACATCAAGGATACCGCCAGCACCACTACGCCGCCGCCGAACCCGCCCTTGGAGATTCCGGCGATTATCATTGCCGGCACGGCAAGGGCGTAAAACCAGGGATCGGCAATCACCGGAAAAGTCCTTTAGGGCGCAACCCGGCGAGACCGGAGGGAGCGGCGGGGCGAAGGGAGCGGCGCCGGCTCAGCGCGCCAGCGCGTCGCGGCCGAAGTTGACGTCGATCTTGATCCGCGGGCGGAAGGTGATGTCCTTGCAGCCGAGCTTGCCGGTGTCCTTGCCGGTGGCATCGCTCAGGCACTTGGCCGATTTCAACAGCCGCGCCCTTTTTTTCAGGTAGGTGGTCCATTTCCGGTTGTTGGCCCGGGATTTGACCTCGAAGGTATCCTTGATCCGCCATTCGGAGGCGCGGGTGCATTGGGCCTTGAGCTGCGCCTCGGAACGCGCGTCCTTGGCGAAAATCCTGACGCATTCCTTGTAGATATTGGCCAGGCAGTCCTGGATCTGGCGGGTCTTGCCGCCGCCGATCCACTTGTCGATGAGCCAGAACGACTTCCGCTCCTCGAAGGCGGTGCCGTCGCCCTTGAACTCGGCGATCCTGACCACCAGGTCGAGGCGCAGCTTGTCCGCCGGTTTGCCTCTTTCATCCAATTGCGGCTGATGAATCAGGGCTTCGACGTTGATGCGCGGCGAATTCCCGTCCATGTCCTCGTCGCCCCGCAACCGGCGGTGCAGCGGGAAGACGTTCAACGCCGGGATGTTGAGGGTGAACTGGCAGTTGCCGGATTTCGACTGGGCCACGGCCTCCTCCGGCGCCAACACGACGGAACCGGAAAACGCGAAAACCAGGCAAGCGAAAATAAGGATTCCGGGTTTCCGAATCCAGGCGGTAGCGTCCATGGGTGATCCCCCTTATCCTCTCGTCACCTTGTCACGGTTGCCCTGGCCGGCGCTGGAAGTGTACCAAGAAACATGACCCTCCCGGAACAATTATTGGACTCGATCCGCGACGCCGTCGGGCCGAAGGGCTGGACTGCGGACGACGCCGAACTGGAGCCCCACCTCACCGAAAGCCGCGGCCTGTGGCGCGGACAATGCGCCATGGCCGTCAGCCCGGCGACGACGGCGGAGGTGGGAGAAGTGGTCGCGCTGTGCCACGGGGCCGGCGTCGCCGTGCAGCCCCAGGGCGGCAACACCGGGCTGGTCGGCGGCGGCGTTCCCGACGGCGGCATCGTGCTGTCGCTGGCGCGGCTGAATAACCTCCGCCAGATCGATCCCATCAACAACACGCTGACCGCCGAGGCCGGATGCGTGCTGGCCGGCATCCAGGCCGCCGCCGAAGACGTGGACCGGCTGTTTCCCCTCAGCCTCGGCGCCGAAGGAAGCTGCCAGATCGGCGGCAACCTTTCGACCAACGCCGGCGGCGTGCGGGTGCTGCGTTACGGCACCGCCCGCGACCTGGTGC
>JADFMB010000110.1 GCA_022564115.1 Pseudomonadota bacterium | reverse complement strand
AGATTTACGCCGCCCACGACTTCGCCCGGGCCAACGGACTCAACCGGGTCACCATCGATTCCAAGAACCCCCGGTTCGGCATCATCGCCACCGGCAAGTCCTATCTGGACGTGTTGCAGGCCCTGGAAGACCTAGGGATCGGGGTCGAGCACGGCCACGAAATCGGACTCAGGCTGCTCAAGGTCGGCATGCCGTGGCCCCTGGAGAAGGAAAGCGTCCGTCAATTCGCCGAGGGCCTGGAGGAAATCCTGGTGGTCGAGGAAAAGCGCGCGGTGATGGAAAACCAGGTCAAGGAGCAGCTTTACAACTGGCGCGCCGACGTGCGCCCCCGGGTGGTCGGCAAGTTCGACGAGAAAGGCGAATGGATCCTGCCGTCGGCCGGCGAATTGACTCCGGCCCGGATCGCCCGGGTCATCGCCGACCGGATTCGAAAATTTCCCGTCAGCGACCCGGTCAAGCGTCACATCCAGGAACGGCTGAAGTTCCTCGACGACAAGGAACGCGCCCTCGACGCCGCCGCCACCGGCATCGAACGCATCCCCTATTTCTGTTCCGGCTGCCCGCACAACATCTCGACCGCGGTGCCGGAAGGATCGCGCGCCGTCGCCGGCATCGGCTGCCACTACATGGCCATCTGGATGGACCGCGACACCGCCACCTTCACCCACATGGGCGGCGAAGGCGCCAACTGGATCGGCCAGGCGCCGTTTACGGATACCGAGCACGTTTTCGTCAACCTCGGCGACGGTACCTATTTCCATTCCGGCATCCTGGCCATCCGCGCCGCCGTCGCCGCCAACGTCAACATCACCTACAAGGTGCTTTACAACGACGCCGTGGCGATGACCGGCGGCCAACCCATGGACGGGCCGCTGGACGTGCCGATCATCACCCAGCAGGTGCGCGCCGAAGGCGTCGGGCGGATCGCCGTCGTTTCCGACGAACCGGACAAATACCCCATCGGCGCCGGCTTCGCCAAGGACACGACATTCCACCACCGCGACGACCTGGACCGATTGCAACGCGACCTGCGCCGGGTTAAAGGCGTATCGGTGCTGGTCTATGACCAGACCTGCGCCATCGAGAAACGCCGCCGCCGCAAGCGCGGCACGTACCCCGACCCCTTGGCGCGCCCTTACATCAACCAGGCCGTCTGCGAAGGCTGCGGCGATTGCGGCATTGTCTCCAACTGTGTCGCCATCACGCCCGTCGAAACCGAATTGGGCCGCAAACGGGCCATCGACCAATCGGCCTGCAACAAGGATTTCTCCTGCCTGAAGGGGTTTTGCCCGTCCTTCGTCACCGTGCTCGGCGCGGAGCCGAAAAAACCGGCGGCCATCGGCGACATTCCCTTCGAAGCCTTGCCCGAACCCGACCTGCCGGCCACCGATGAACCCTACGCCATTGTCGCCACCGGCATCGGCGGAACCGGGGTGGTTACCGTCGGCGCCGTGCTGGCGATGGCGGCGCACCTTGAATCGAAGGGCGTTTCGGTACTCGATGTCGCCGGATTGGCGCAAAAGAACGGCGCCGTTTATTCCCATATCCGCATCGCCGACGACCCCGGCAAGCTGCATGCCGTGCGCATTGCCGCCGGCGGCGCCCGGCTCCTGATCGGTTGTGACATGGTGACGTCTGGCAGCGCCGAGACGCTGGGAAAGCTTAATTCCGGGACCACTGCGGCGGTGGTCAATTCCCACCGAACCATGACCGCCGACTTCACCCGCGACGCCGACCTGGCTTTCCCCGACGAAGGCATCCGCGACGCCCTGGCCGAGGCCACCGGCAAGGGCGGGCTCGATTTCATCGACGCCACCGGGCTGGCGTTGTCGTTGTTGGGCGACACCATTGCCGCCAACATGCTCCTGGTCGGGTTCGCCTATCAGAAAGGCCTGCTGCCGCTTTCGGCCGAAGCCATCGACCGGGCGTTGGAGCTCAACGGCGTCGCCGTCGATTTCAACCGCCAGGCATTCTTGTGGGGCCGCCGCGCCGCTCATGACCGGGACGCGGTTGAACGCATCGCCGGGGGCGCCAAATCCGAACCGGAAACGCCCGAGACCCTGGATTTCGTTACCAAACGCATCAAGGATCTGACCCTTTACCAGGACCCCGCCTACGGGCGGCGCTACGCCGACATGATCGACCGGGTCCGCGTCGCCGAGGCGGACAAGGCCAAGGGCAAGACCGATCTCGCCGACGCCGTCGCCAGGGCCTATTTCAAGCTCCTCGCCTACAAGGACGAATACGAGGTCGCCCGGCTTTATACGGACGGTGAATTCATCGCCGGGCTGCGGCGCCAGTTCGGAGACGGGTTCAAGCTCGTCTTCCACCTGGCGCCGCCGCTGATTTCCCCCCGCGACCTGGATACCGGCGAATTGAAGAAAAGAGAATTCGGGTCCTGGATGATGACCGTGTTCAAGGTTCTGGCACGGTTGAAGGGTTTGCGGGGCACGGCCTTCGATATTTTCGGCATGACCGCCGAACGGCGGATGGAACGGCGCCTGATCGGCGAATACGAGGTGGTTATCAGGGAATTGATCGACGGCCTGAACCCCGCCAATCACGCGCTGGCGGTAGAGATCGCCGAGCTGCCGATGCGGATCAGGGGCTTCGGCCACGTCAAGGAACGCAACCGCCGGGCGGCGAAGGACTGTGAAGAACAGCTTCTGGCCGATTTCAGGGGGTCCGGGGTGAAGGCCGACGCCGCCGAATAACCGCCCCGGACGGGCTTAGAGCACGAACCACAGAAGCGCCGGCAGGGTGGCGAACGAGATCGCCGTCGATACCACCACGGTGCCGGCGACTTCGCCGGGCTCGGTGTCATAGCGGGCGGCGAAAAGATAGGCGAACACGGCGACCGGCATCGCCGATTGCAAAATCAACACCCCGCGGGCCGGGCCTTCAAGCCCGAAGGCCCAGGCAATGACGACGCCGACGGCAAAGCCGGTTCCAAGCCGTAAAAACGACAACCCGAAACTGCGCCGGATACTTTTAACCTCCAGGCTCGCCACCGACACGCCAAGCGTGATCAGCATCAGGGGAATGGTCAGATCGCCGATCAACTTGGTGGTCGCGTAAATCCATTGGGGTGGTTCGGTTCCGGTGACCATAAACACCATTGCCACGGCGACGAAATAAATCAGCGGCATCCGCACCAGCCGTTGAATCGACGCCGTGCCGGCGGCGACGGCGTAGCCGACGGTGAACATCAGCACCACGCCGATGGTGAAATAGACGATGGCAAGTCCCAGCCCCTGTTGGCCGAACGCCAACAGGCAAAGCGGCAACCCCATATTGCCGAAATTAGCGAACACCTGGCCCGGCCAGAACGCCCGCTGTTCCAGTCCCCATACCTTGAGCGCGGCCCAGGAAACGGCGCCAAAGGCAACGAAGGTGACGACCGACGCCCCGGCCATGTCCCGAAACGCGTTCCAGTCCATTTCGACCTTGACCAGGGTCGCGAAAACCAGACACGGCATGCCCAGGACGGTCGTCAGGGAGATGACGAAGTCGGTGTCGAAGGGATAACCGCGCCGTTTCCAGACGAAGCCGATGGAAGCGCATATGAACACCGGCGCGATGATGGAAAAAAGGTCGGTCAATATCCTGGCGACAAAGAAGCGGCTTTCGCCCTTCCCCTATTCGATCCAGGCAATGCGCAGGATGTTGGTGGCGCCCGGGGTGCCGAACGGGACTCCGGCGGTAATCACCAACGGGTCGCCGACGTCGGCGAACTCTTCCTGCTTGGCGACGCGGATGGCCACTTCGACCATGTCGCGGAAGGTATTCAGGTCTTCGGTCTGCACCGAATGAACGCCCCAGGCCAGGGCCAGTTTGCGTGCCGTGTCGGCGCGCGGGGTCAGGCCCAGGATCGGCACCACGGGACGTTCCCGGGCGCAGCGCAGCGTCGTCGATCCGGTGGAGCTGAAGGTGACGATGACGCTTGCCGAAATGGTCTGGGCCACTTGGCGGGCGGCGGCGGTGATGGCGTCGGCCGCCGTGGCTTCGGGGGCATAGCGGTGGAGTTCAAACATGCGGCGGTAATGGGGGTCTTTTTCGACCTGCTGGATGATGCGGTCCATCATCATCACCGCCTCGACCGGATAATCCCCGACCGCCGTTTCCGCCGAAAGCATCACCGCATCGGCGCCGTCATAGATGGCCGTCGCCACGTCGGACGCCTCGGCCCGGGTCGGGGTCGGGGCATGGACCATCGAATCCAGCATCTGGGTGGCGACGACGACCGGTTTTCCCGCCGCCCGGCATTTGAAAACGATTCTTTTCTGCAGCGCCGGGACTTCCTCGGGCGGCACCTCGACGCCCAAATCGCCGCGCGCGACCATGACGGCATCGGAGAGATTGATGATTTCATCCAGGTGGTCCATAGCCGCCGGTTTTTCCAGCTTCGACATGATCCCGGCGCGTCCGGCGATGAGCTTGCGGGCGTGGGCGATGTCCTCCGGCCGCTGGACGAAGGAAAGGGCCACCCAGTCAACGCCCAGTTCGAGGCCGAAGCGCAGGTCATCCAGGTCTTTTTCGGTCAACGACGAAAGGTCCAGAACCGCGCTTGGCACGTTGACGCCCTTATGGTTCGACAACGGCCCGCCCGTCACCACTTCGGTCTCGGCGAAATCCGGGCCGCAGTCGGTAACCTTGAGCCTGATGCGCCCGTCGTCGAGCAGCAGGTCCGTGCCCGGCTCCAACGCCTTGAACACTTCCGGATGGGGCAAGGGGGCGCGGTTTTTGTTTCCCAATTCGTCTTTGAGGTCGAGACGGAAGGTCTGCCCCGGTTTCAACTCCACCTCGCCACCCTTGAATTCACCGACGCGCAGTTTCGGTCCCTGCAGGTCGAGCAGAATGCCGACCGGGCGGTGGTGCCTCTCTTCCAGGGCTCGGATGGTCTGGTAACGCCGCTTGTGGTCTTCCTGGCTTCCGTGGCTGAAATTAAGCCGGAAGACGTCGGCCCCGGCCTCGAAAAGATCGGCAATCATCTCCTCGGTGGACGTTCCCGGCCCGAGGGTGGCAATGATTTTGGCGCTTCGTTTTCGTCTCATGACCCCCCAACCATACGCACCGGCCCCGATTTTGCCAGTGTTTATAGGGGCATCGGCCTTATCCCGTCGGCAAGACCTGCAATCTTCCGGCTCCGTCGGGGCCGCCCCCGATTTTTTTTCGCCGCCTAGCTCAGGGCCGAAGCTGGCGTTAATATCACCCCCTTGTTATTACGGGACCTTAAAAGTTCTGATAAGGGCCTGGAAAGAAGACGGCATGATAAAAAAATTCGTTTCCAAGGCGCTTCTTTCCCTGGTTATGGACAAGGACGCCCGCGACAGGCTCGAAGCGCGAAAAAAAAGCAACCCGGCCCGAAAGGCACCGTCTCCCGAACCGGCCCCGGAACCGCCCCGGGAACTACCCGACCCGGAACCAGCCCGGCCGCCCGGACGGACGAAAACCGAGGATACCCATGAATTGATCCTTGGTGCCCTCAAGGCGGCCGAGCAGGAATTGGCGGAAAAGCGGGAAATGACCCCACAGCGCCAAGCCCTGATCCAGCAGGCCTTGAACGTGCAGCGGTCCAAGGAGCACGTCCTGAACAGCCTGAGCCGGAAACAGCGCGAGAAACTCTACGTCGTCGCCCTGAAAACCTTGCAGTCGGCCCCTGAGCCCGGCATCGGCAAAAAAGCCCTGAAAAGGAAAAAGCGCGGAAAATAGGCGTTAAAGGGTTCCGGCCATTGAAAAAAACATTATTATGCCTGCTGAAATATGCGGGAGCCGCGGAAACCGCCCCTTTCGTTCATACCAAAAAGCCGGCCAGGGAGACCCTTCATGGATGCTAAGTCCGAAGCCGATCTTCTGAAAAAGGAGTTTTTCGGCCTTTTCAAATATATCAGGCGGGTGCGCGAGGAAATCGCCGCCATCAACAGGCCGGCCGACGAATCGCTGCATTTCGACAATATGTCCGACCAACTCGATGCCATCGTCAAGGCCACCGAGGTCGCCACCAATACGATCATGGAGTGCATGGAAAAGAACGACGACGTGGTGACGAAATTGCGCGAGACCATTACCGGCGCCGACCAATTGGCCCTGTTGGATCAGATATCCACCAACGGCGCCGACGTTTTCGAGGCCTGTTCGTTCCAGGACATTACCGGTCAACGGATTTCCAAGGTGGTGAAGTCAGTGACCTATGTGGAAGACCGGGTGAATGCCCTGGTCGAGATCTGGGGCAAGGACGAAATCGACAAGATCGAGGTCAAGCCCGACAAGGAAAAGACCGAGGACGAGAAACTGCTGCATGGACCGTCCCTTGAAGGCGAAGGCATTTCCCAGGATGAGATCGACAAGCTTTTCGACTAGGGGGGGGAACATCGATGGCCCGATTGGGAATTTTCTTGTTGGCGGTTTTCCTCGGCGGATTTTCGGTGACCGATGAGGCCCAGGCGGCGGACCCTGAAAACACCCTTCTGATGGATTTGAAGGACGGTCAGGTGGTCATCGAGATGCGCCCCGACCTGGCGCCGAAGCACGTCGCCCGGATCAAGGAACTGGTGCGCCAGGGTTTCTACGACGGCCTTACCTTTCACCGGGTGATCGGCGGTTTCATGGCCCAGGGCGGCGATCCCGATGGCAACGGCACCGGCGGCTCCGGGGTCAATATTCGGGCCGAGTTCTCCGACCAGCCACACGTCCGCGGCACCCTTTCCATGGCCCGCTCTTCGGACCCCGACAGCGCCGACAGCCAGTTCTTCATCGTCTTTTCCCGGTCCCGGTTCCTGGACGGCAAATACACCGTCTGGGGCCAGGTCACCGAGGGCATGAAATACGTCGGCAAGATCAAGCGTGGCGATAAATCCCGCAACGGCGCCGTCGACGACCCCGACAAGATCATCCGCATGCGCGTCGCCGCCGACGTCAAATAAGGAAATCCCGGAATTGGATGCCCGGCCCGGCGGTTTCCAGCCCGGCGTTTCTAGCCGGCTTGGCCGATGGCGGCCTCGATGGCGTCCAGCGCCGCCTGGCCGTTGGCGCCGTCGGGACCGCCGGCTTGCGCCATGTCGGGCCGCCCGCCGCCGCCCTTGCCGCCGACGGCTTGCGAACCGGCGCGCACCAGGTCGACGGCGCTGAGTCGCTCCGTCAGGTCGTCGGTCACACCGACGACGACGGACGCCTTGCCGTCGGTGACCGAAACCAGGGCGACGACGCCGGTCCCGACCTGGGTCTTCAGGTCGTCGGCGAGGCTTTTGAGTTCCTTCGCCGGCACCCCGTCCAGAAGCCGGGGCGAGAACTTGATGCCGCCGACGTCCTTGGTTTCGGCCGCCTGGGCCCCGTCGCCGCCGGCCTCCATCCGGTTTCGGGCCTCGGCCAGTTCTTCATCCAGCTTTTGGCAATCCTCGATCAGGGCCTTCACCCGTTTCGGCACCTCGGCCGGCGGCACCTTCAGGATCGTCGCCGTCAGGCCGAGCAGGCCTTCGGTTGCTTCCGCCGCGACCCCGGGTTCCACGGCGGGAACGCCGTCCCCTGTCTTTTCCTTCTTTTCACCGCCGCCCCCGGTCGCCATCTGGCGGCGGGCGGCGGCCAGGCCGCGCTCCAGTCCGCGGCGTTCATCGAGCAGGGCCCGCACCTTTTCGGGCACCGCCGCCGGGTCCACCCGCAACAACGCCGCCGTCTCGTCGAGCGCCGCTTGCGCCTCGGCGAAGTAAGCCTTGGCGCCGTCGCCGGTCAACGCCTCGATGCGCCGGACCCCGGCGGCGACGGCGCTTTCGCCGACGATTTTGAAGACGCCGATGCCGCCGGTGTTGGCGACGTGGGTGCCGCCGCAAAGCTCGATCGAGAAAGCGGCTTCCCCTTCTCCCTTGCTGGCCCCCTTGCTGGCCCCCTTGTTGGCCCCCTGGCCGGCGCCGGCTTCTCCCATGGTGACGACCCGCACCTCTTCGCCGTACTTCTCCCCGAACAAGGCCATGGCGCCGGCCTCGACGGCGGATTCGGGGTCCATGAGGCGGGTGGCGACGTCGCTTTTGAGCCCGATCTGGCGGTTGACCTCGGCTTCGATCTCGGCCAGTTCGTCGGGCTCGACGGCTTTCGGATGGCTGATGTCGAACCGCAGCCTGTCCGGCGCCACCAACGAGCCTTTCTGGGTCACATGGTCGCCGAGGCGTCGGCGCAGCGCCGCGTGCAGCAGATGGGTGGCGGAATGATTGTTGCGGATGTTCCGGCGCCGCCCGCCGTCGACTTGGAGCACCACCTCGTCACCGACCTTCAGGGTGTTCTCGGCGACGTTGCCCAAATGCACGAACAGGTCGTCGAAGTGTTTTTGCGTGTCGGTAACGGTGAACGTGGCGCCGCCGGCGGACGTAATGGTTCCGGCGTCGCCGACCTGACCGCCCGATTCGCCGTAAAACGGCGTCTGGTTGACGATCACGGCGGCGGCCTCGCCGGGTTTGGCCTCTAGGGCGCGCTTGCCGTCGACGACCAGCGCCAGCACCTTGCCCTCGGCGGTTTCGGTCTCGTAACCGAAGAAATCGGTGGCGCCGACTTTTTCCCGGATCTCGAACCAGATTTCCTCCGTCGCCGCGTCGCCGGACCCGGCCCAGGCCTTGCGGGCTTCGTCGCGCTGGCGTTCCATGGCGGCGTTGAAGCCGTCCGAATCGACGCTCATCCCCCTGCCCCGGAGCGCGTCTTCCGTCAGGTCGAGGGGAAAACCATAGGTATCGTAGAGCTTGAACGCCTCCTCACCCGGGATCACCTTCTTCTTGAGCCGGCCCATGAGGTCTTCAAGCCGCGAGGTGCCACTCTCAAGCGTCTCAATGAACTGGGTCTCTTCCTGCTCGATCGCCCGTCGGACCACGTCGCGCTTCGCCGCCAGCGCCTGTACATACGGAGACCCGCGCATGGCCTGCTCAACGGCGGGCTGCTGGCGCGGTTCCTGGTGGAGTTCCTCTTCCGCCGCACCGGTGGCGACATCTACGGCTTCCTCACCGTGCTCACCGGCGTGGCCCAGGTGTTGGCGTTGGTAATCTTCGTCTACCATGTGTGGTCCCTGCGCACCGCCCGGCGCCCCGGCGGGGCATTGCCACGCTGAGCGATGCGCGCGAGGTTTCCCGCGCAACCCCGCTGGCCCGCATCTCGTCTTAATACCAACCTGAGAATAGCCGCTCCATCCGCCACACCGTTCCGCCATCAATGGTCCTTTTTTGCCCTGCCGCAACAATTTTGGGGCAAACGCAACCTTCCTTGACGTGGATCAAGTCCGGCAGCGAGCAGTGTGGTTATCATTAAGGTGTGGCAATTGGCCTGCCTTAAGAGACGCCATTCGCACCACTCGCTTCAGGCGTAAAGGAGGA
>JADFMB010000109.1 GCA_022564115.1 Pseudomonadota bacterium | reverse complement strand
GTCTAAACATGCCAGGTTTTGGTGTCTCATTTAAGCGGAGAAACACCCCAGGGAAACACTGTGCCCAAATTGTGCCCGTCTCGTTCAGGCCCAATCGGGTTTAAGCGGTTTTAATCGGGAAAGAGCGACGACAGAACCCGAAAAACCTATTGATATCTAAAGGGTTCCCGTTTATTGGCCCCATTCGGAGTGTAGCGGTCTATCCAGCTGAACTACGAATGCCTGGGCGTCCGTTTCGAACGGGCGGAGAATACACCCGCCGCCGCCCGTCCCGCGGGCCCGGCCCGTCAGTCCGGATCGATGGCCTTGATCAGCGCCGAATGGTCCAGCTCGCCCAGCCCGGCCTCGATGACCTTGTCGTAAAGGGCCATGTTGAGCGCCGTCGCCGGCATCTCGAATCCCAGTTCCCCGGCCAGCTCCAGCGCCTGAAACAGGTCCTTGCGCTGGGTCACGCATTTGCCGCCGGGAGTGAACGCGCCGTCGATCATGCGTTTTCCGTGAACCTCCAATATGCGCGAATCGGCGAACCCTCCGGTGAGCGCCTCGCGCACCCGGGCCGGGTCGGCGCCGGCCTTTTTCGCCAGCGTCAGCGCCTCGGCGACGGCGCCGATGTTGAGGCCGACGATGACCTGGTTGGCGGCCTTGGCCACCTGTCCGGTGCCGAAGGGGCCGACGTGGGTTGTCGATTGGCCGAGAACGTCGAACACCGGTGCGGCCCTTTCCATGGCCTCCTCGGACCCGCCGGCCATGATCGTCAGCGTGCCGCCCTCGGCGCCGATGGTGCCGCCGGAAACCGGGGCGTCGATGTAATCGCCGCCGGCCGCCTCGACATCCCTGGCGAAGGTCCGGGTGGCGATGACCTTGGTGGTGCCCATGTCGATCACCAGCCCGTTGGGCTTGAGTCCGCCGACCACCCCGTCGGCGCCCAACAGCACCTTTTCCACCGCCGCCGTGTCGGACAGCATGAGGATGACCGTCGCCGCCGCCCCGGAGACGTCGGCGGGTGTCCTGGCCGGGGTCATGCCGGCGGCCGACAGTTCCTCGATGACGCCCTGGGAGCGGTTGTGGACGATCATCTCCGCCCCCGCCGCCTTCAGGTTCCGGGCCATCGGCTTGCCCATCAGGCCGAGGCCGATGAAGCCGATCGTCTGTCCGTTGAGCGAGGTCATGGCTGTTTCCTTGAAATATTTTAATCCATGGGGCCGAGAAAGGCCCGGGTGCCGGCGATGGCTTCCTTCAGGCCCAGCCGCTTGACCGGGACGCCTTCGGGAAAAGCGCCGAGAAGCCGGCTCGGCAGCGCCCGGTCCAGCATCACGAAAACCCCGCGATCGTCGGCGCGGCGGACCAGCCGTCCGAAAGCCTGTTTCAGTCTCAGTCTTGTCAGCATCTCGTCGTATCGGCGGCCGCCGAAATGTTTTTTTCTCTCCCGGTGCAGGATATCGGGCCTGGGCCAGGGCACCCGGTCGAAGACGATCAGGCGCAAGGACCGGCCCGGCACGTCGACGCCATCGCGGACCGCATCGGTGCCCAGCAGGCAGGAATCTTCCTCGGCCCGGAAGATGTCGACCAGGGTGCCGGTATCCAGGACATCGACGTGTTGGGCCAAAAGGGTCAGCCCGGCCTCGTCGAGCGGCCCTTGGATGCGTTCATGGACGGCCTTGAGTCGCGAGATGGCGGTAAACAGGCCCAGCCCGCCGCCGCCGGCGGCCAGGAACAGCTCGCGATAGGCGGCCGCCACCTGGTCCCTGTCGTCGCGGTTGACGTCGCCGATGATCAGCACCCGGGTCAAGGCGGCATAATCGAAGGGTGACGGCCGGTCCGTCATTTCCGGCGGGGTGGCAAGGTGATGCGCCCCGGTGCGCCATTCGGCGGCCCGCCAATCGGTCTCGGCGTCGCCGGTGCCGTCGCGGAGCGTCGCCGAGGTCACCAACACCCCGTGGGCCGGGGCGAGGACGACTTCGGCGAACGGCCGCGTCGGGTCGATCCAATGACGGTGCAGGCCGATATCGATGTCGCGGCCGTCGATCCTGTCGACCCCGAACCAGTCGACGAATTCCTCCGGCGTTTCGTCCCTCAACGCCCGCAGCATCTGACGCCAGGCCTGGGCCTGTTGGCGGCCGCGGCGGTCGAGGCCCCGGCACATGGCCTCGATGCGGGCCCGGGTCTGGCTGTCCAGGTCCCGCGCCTCGGCGTCGAGAAGCGCCGCCAGGGATCCGATCAGGCGGCTCAAGGGCGTGATCAGCCGCGCCAGGGCCCGGTCGAGCGCCGCCGCCGCCTCCAGAAGCCCGTCCGCCGGGGGCGTGGTTTCCGTTTCCAGGCTGTAGGGGGACCGCCCATCCTTATCGCGGGCATAGACCTGTTGGCGGACGAAGGCGAAGAAGGACTCGGCGAGGCCTTGGGGGGCGCCGTCGGCGAGCCGGTTGCTCCAGCCGGTGCCGGGCAGCGCATGGGCCGCCTTGATCGCTTTGGCGAGCGCGTCCATGGCCTTGGCGTCGCCGTCGATGAGGTCGCCGATCCTCTCCCTGAGCCCGCGCGACCGGGACCGGCTTCCCGCCTCGGCGCCCAGGATCCAGCGCCGAAGGTCGGCCGTTTCACGGGCCGAAAGGTGGGCCGCAAACGCGGCGTCGGCGGCGTCGAATAGATGATGGCCCTCGTCGAAGACATAGCGGGTCGGAAGTCCGCCTTCGCCGCCGGTGCCCCCCGCAAGACCGCCGAGGGCGGCCTGGATCATCACCAGGGCATGATTGGCGACGACGATATCGGCGCCCCGGGCCCGGCGCACCGTGTGTTCGATGAAACAGCGGCCGTAATGCCGGCACGCCGAATAGATGCATTCGCCCCGGGTGTCCGTCAGATCCAGGGTCAGGCCGTAGCCCAGCAGATCGGTGAGCCAGGCCGGGAAATCGCCGCCGACCATGTCGCCGTCCCGGGTGTTGAGGGCCCAGCGGGCCATCAGGCCGAGCGCCGTGGCGCTGTTGCCAGCCGCCTTGGCGCCGCCGCTCCCGCCGGCCGCCCGGGCGCCGCTGCGCCCCCCGGACGACCTAGCCAGCGCCTCATCGAAATTGAGCAGACAGAAGTAGTTCTCCCGCCCCTTGCGGATGACGACCCGCTCGGCCTTTTCCGCCGGGTCGGGGAACAGCCGGTCGAGCTCGCCGTCCAGTTGCCGTTGCAGGTTGCGGGTAAAGGTGCTGATCCACACCGGACCCTGGTTCTTTTCCGCCCACACGCTGGCCGGGGCGATGTAACCCAGGGTCTTGCCGACCCCGGTGCCGGCCTCGGCGATGGCCAGCCGGGGCTCCCCGGCCTCGACACGGGGCTGGAAGGCGGCCGCGGCGTCGGCCGCGTAATCGGCCTGTTGATCCCGGTTTTCGGCGCCGCCGCCCAAAAGCTCGGCCAGCCGGGCCCGCGCCTCGGCCGGTTCCACGGGGTGGTTGCCGGGCGGCGGTTCCGGCGCCTGATCCTGCCATTCGTCGAGCAAATGAAAGATGTTCAGACCGGCGGCGGCGTTCCTGGGCATCGTGCCCTGATCGGCGCCAAGGGCCGCCAATACCGCCGGTCCCCACGGCCAGCCGCCTTCGGTCATCGCCTGGGCGATGGCAAGGGCTTGTGCGTCCCCCGGCCCGGCGGCGCGCTCGGACAGTTCCGCCAACAGGGCGCCGGCGGAAGCGAGCAACGATTCGGCCTCTCTTTCCAGGGTCCCCGGCAGCGCCAGGCCGAGCGCCTGGGCGACACCCCGGGGCGTCGGCAGCACGAACCGGGCCGGCCGCACGAAGGCATACAGTTCCAGGATATCGAAGGCGGCAAACGGGGAAAGACCCAAACGCCGAGCCGTCGTTTTGGCGTCGCAGACGATGGGACGGAGCGGCGGCCCGGAACCGGGGGTCAGGCGCTTGGCGGCCTCGGCCAGGGGCGGGGATTCGATTTCGCCGTCGGCGGTCAGCCACGCCGCCCGGCGGACCCCGGCGACGAGGGCCGGCGCGGCGGGAAGCATCAGGCGGGGGGAAGCGGCGGTGTCGTCCATGGGCATGAGTATAGAGCATTGTTCACTCAGATTGATCCGCTCTGATGCCCGGTCGGGGGGCGGGCAAAAAGGATGCTCTAGGAAGCGAAAGGGCGTCATCCGATGCTGTTCCTAATGAAATCGACGGCAAGATCGGCTACAATTCTTTTCTGGTTCCCGGAGGGATTTGATCGATGGAAGGAACCGCCGATGCCGATCCCCGGAAAGACACCACTTGATTTTCAACGAGCCGCCTTCGAAGGCGCTCTCCTGCCTGTCTGCGCGAAGCCGGGCCGGGAAACCGGGAGTGGGGACCATATGGACCCCGTAAGTCGGATTTTATCCACTTGGGAGGAAAGGAGGAGTTAGACATCGAGGCTTCGTTAATTCGACGGATTTTAGGAGGCTAAAAAATTGACCCCGCCTGACCAGCCAACGGACATAATGACCTGATACTCAAAAAGACTCGGTCTTTTGATCGGGTGATGCCGAGAGCATCAATAATGAAACCCCGCCCGTTCTCCTTTATTGGAGACCCCGTGGCGGGGTTTCCCGTTGGCGGGGCTAATTGGTCGAGAAAACGGCGATCCGTTTGAGGATGTAGTCGCCGCCCCGGTTGACCATGCGAAAGCCCTCGAAAGGCCCCCGGATCGACTGATCAGTTGCCTTGAGCACTTCGCGGCCGTCGATGAAAACCGCCATCAGGCCGTCGGCGTTGCGCGTCCATAGAAGGCGGTGGGTCTTCTTGTCCTCAAGGGCCACCAAGCCGGTGCGGCGGTCGAGGACGCTGGACCCCCGGGCCGAGACCCGGAGAAGTTCCAGCCCGCCGCCCGGCGTATAGGCCAGCACGTAACCCTGGGCCCGCTCGGCGCCCTTTGGGTCGCCTTGGTAGGGGCCGATTTCCAGGCGTCCTTCCGCACTCCACGATGAGAAGTCGATTTCGACGGCGAAGGCGTTGGTCACCGCCACCGCCGTCTGGATGGCCGCCGCCGGGGCGCCGCCCGCCGCGCCCCCCGTCGTGCCCGCCGTCTGGCCACTCCCGAGTTTTCCTTCCGGGTCGAGGGCTTGTTGCAGGATCTGTCCGAAGATGGCGGCGGCGACGTCGCGGCCCTTTCGCCGTTCGGGTTCCGGGGCCGATTGGGCGGCGCTCCCGACCTTGACGGCGCTCCTCAGCCCCCAGCCGCGCTCCACCCAATAGCGGCCCTGGGTGACGGTCCAGGTCGGGTTATCGGTGAAATCGCCGTCCTCGAAGCGGTCGGAAAGAACCACCCGGCGGCGGGGGCTATCGTATTCCCGTGCCAGCCCGCGAAGGTCGCGCAGGAATCCTGGGTCGGCGGCGCGCGCCTTTTCTGCCTCGTCGATCAGCCCCTTCAGCTTGTCGACGAAATCCTGCTGGCGCTGGGAAGCGGCCCCAGACGGGGCGTTGGGATCGGTCCACGGCCGGTAGTGCTGCGCGGCTTCGGAAGCGAACGCCGGGAGAAGGATCGAGACGCAAAGGGCGGCCCAGAAACGCATGGGTTTATCCCGTTTGTTGACGGACCACGGTATCACATGCAGGGGCCAGGGGTCACGGGGGGGGGCGGGGGGTCACGGGGGGCTACGGCGTATAGATCAGGTTCGGTGCCAGCCATTTCTCGGCCTCTTCGAGCGGAATTTTGCGGCGTTCGGCGTAGTCCTCGACCTGGTCCTTGCCGATGCGCCCGACGCCGAAATACCGCGCCTCGGGGTGCGAGAAGTAATACCCCGATACCGAGGCCGCCGGCGTCATGGCGAAGCTTTCGGTGAGCGCGATGCCGGTGTTCTTTTCCGCCTCCAGAAGCCCGAACAGGTCCAACTTGGCGGTGTGGTCGGGGCACGCCGGATAGCCGGGCGCCGGGCGGATGCCCTGGTAGCGCTCCTTGACCAGGTCTTCGTTGTCCAGCGCCTCGCCGGTGTCATAGGCCCAGAATTCCCGGCGCACGCGCTCGTGCATGCGCTCGGCGAAGGCCTCGGCCAGCCGGTCGGCGAGCGCCTTGAGAAGGATAGCGTTGTAGTCGTCGTTTTCGGCCTCGAACCGGGCCGCCTTGTCCTCGGTGCCGATGCCGGCGGTGACGGCGAAACCGCCGATGTAATCGGCCAACCCGGTGTCCTTGGGGGCGATGAAATCGGCGAGGCAGCGATTGGCGCGTCCTTCGTCTTTCTTCATCTGCTGGCGCAGGAAGCGGAGCGTGGCGGCGACTTCCTCGCGGTCGTCGTCGGCATGGATTTCGACATCGTCGTGATTGATGGCGTTGGCCGGGAAAAACCCGATGACGCCCCTGGCCGTCAGCCATTGTTCGCCGATCAGCCGTTGCAGCATGGCTTCGGCGTCGGCGAACAGGTCGCGGGCGGCGGCGCCGAATTTGTCGTCTTCCAGGATCGCCGGGTAGGTCCCTTTGAGCTCCCAGGTGCGGAAGAACGGCGTCCAGTCGATGTAGGCGGCCAGCTCGGCCAGGTCATAGCCGTCGAACACCTTTACGCCCAGGAACTTAGGAATAGGCGGCTCATACCCCCGCCAGTCGATCTTGGCCCTGGCCTCGCGGGCGGCGGCGATGGTCGCCGGCGGGCCCATTTTCTCGCGCGCTTCGTAGCGTTGGCGGACCAGTTCGTAGTCGTCGGCGACCTCGGCGACGAAATCGTCCCTGAGGGTGTCGCTCAACAGGTTCGACACCACGCCGACGGCACGCGACGCGTCGAGCACGTGAATGACCGGGGCGTCGTAATTGGGCGCGATCTTGACCGCCGTGTGGGCCTTCGACGTGGTCGCGCCGCCGATCAGCAGCGGCAGGTCGAGGCCCTCGCGTTTCATCTCGGCGGCGACCGTGCACATTTCGTCCAGGGATGGCGTAATCAGGCCGGACAGGCCGATCAGGTCGGCGTTCTCGTTCTTCGCCGTCTCCAGGATATCGACATAGGGCACCATGACGCCCAAATCGACGACCTCGTAGTTGTTGCACTGAAGCACGACGCCGACGATTTTCTTGCCGATGTCGTGGACGTCGCCCTTGACCGTGGCCATGACGATCTTGCCCTTGCCCTTGGCCTTGGCGTCCTTCTCGGCCTCCAGGAACGGCTGCAGATAGGCCACCGCCTGTTTCATGACCCGGGCGCTTTTGACCACCTGGGGCAGGAACATCTGTCCCGAGCCGAACAGGTCGCCGACCACGTTCATGCCGTCCATCAGCGGCCCTTCGATGACCTCGATGGGGTGCTTGGCTTGTTGGCGGGCTTCCTCGGTGTCCTCTACGATGAAGTCGGTGATTCCACTGACCAGCGCGTGCTCCAGCCGTTTGGCGACGGGGGCCTGGCGCCAGCCCAGGTCGTCGGTTTTCTCGCGCACCTGGCCTTCGGCCCGGTCGGCGATCTCCAGCAGCCTTTCGGTGGTGTCGGGACGGCGGTTGAAGACCGCGTCCTCGACCCGTTCGCGCAGATCGTCGGGCAAATCCCCATAGACCGCCAACTGGCCGGGGTTGACGATGGCCATGTCGAGGCCGCTTTTTATGGCGTGATAGAGAAACACCGAGTGCATGGCCTCGCGCATCGGGTTGTTGCCGCGAAAAGAGAACGACATGTTGGATAGCCCCCCCGAGGTCAGCGCATGGGGCAGGGTCTTCTTGATCTCGGCGACGGCGTGGATGAAGTCGCGGGAGAAATTGTCGTGCTCCTCGATGCCGGTGGCGATGGGGAAGATGTTGGCGTCGAAGATGATGTCCTCGGGCGGGAAGCCCACGGTTTCGGTCATGATTTTATAGCTGCGCTGGCAAATCCCCACCATCCGCTCGCAGGTATCGGCCTGGCCCTGCTCGTCGAAGGCCATGATCACCACCGCGGCGCCGTAGCGCATTACCTCCCGCGCCTGGGCGATAAAGGCGTCCTCGCCTTCCTTGAGGCTGATGGAATTGACCACGCCCTTGCCCTGAAGGCACTTGAGCCCGGCTTCGATGATCGAGAACTTGGACGAATCGACCATCACCGGCACGCGCGAGATGTCGGGCTCGGCGGCGACCAGGTTGAGGAACTTTCTCATCGCCGCCTCGCCGTCGAGCATGGCGTCGTCCATGTTGACGTCGATGACCTGGGCGCCGTTGACGACCTGGGCGCGGGCGATGTCCAACGCCTGATCGAAGTCGCCTTCGCGGATCAGCTTGGCGAATTTGGCCGAACCGGCGACGTTGGTGCGCTCGCCGATATTGACGAACCCGGTGACCGGCCCGAAATTCAAGGGCTCCAGCCCCGCCAGCCGGCAGCGGCGGCCGTCTTCGGGCATCGGCCTCGGCTTGACGCCGTCGACGGCGGCGGCGATGGCGCGGATGTGGTCCGGCGTCGTGCCGCAGCAGCCGCCGACCATGTTGACGAAACCGCTGTCGGCGAATTCGCCCAAGTGCTCGGCCATGAATTCCGGGGTGTCGTCGTAGCCGCCGAATTCGTTGGGCAGTCCGGCGTTGGGATAGACGCTGACGTTGACCGGGACGAAGGCGGCGATTTCCTGAATGTGCTGGCGCAGTTCCTTGACCCCCAGCGCGCAATTGAAACCGACGCTGATCGGATTGGCGTGGGCGATCGAATTCCAGAACGCCTCCGGCGTCTGGCCGGAAAGGGTGCGCCCCGAGGCATCGGTGATGGTGCCCGAAATCATCACCGGCAAATCGGTCCCGTGATCGTCGAAATATTTCTTGATCGCGTAGATGGCGGCCTTGCTGTTCAAGGTATCGAAGATGGTCTCGACCAGCAGCACGTCGACGCCGCCCTCGATGAGCCCGTGGATGGCTTCGCTATAGGCGGTCACCAGATCGTCGAAAGTGACGTTGCGGAAGCCGGGATCGTTGACCTCGGGCGATAGGGACGCCGTGCGGTTGGTCGGACCCAAGGCGCCGGCGACGAATCGCGGCTTTTGGGGCGTCTTGGCGGTCGCCGCGTCGGCGGCCACGCGGGCCAGTTTCGCGGCCTCCACGTTGAGTTCGTGCACCAGGTCCTCGAGCCCGTAATCGGCCTGGGAGATGGCGGTCGAATTGAAGGTGTTGGTCTCGATGATGTCGGCGCCGGCCTCGAGATAGGCGGTGTGGATGGCGGTGATGATCTCGGGGCGGCTCAGGGTCAGCAGGTCGTTGTTGCCCTTCTGCGGCATGGCGTGATCGGCGAAGCGGGTGCCGCGATAGGCGGCCTCGTCGAGCCCGTGCGCCTGGATCATGGTGCCCATGGCACCGTCCAGGACGAGGATGCGGGAGTCGAGCTCGCGCACCAGCACGTCGAGCCGCGCCGCACACCGGAACGATGCCGCGCCCCGGTCCGGCGGTGTGCCCGGCACCTCACCCGCGCGATCGCCCTCGCGCAGCAACCCCGGGGCGGATCCTGCCGCCGCCTTGCTCATGCTCGGCCCTCCGCGGCGCCGGCCGCATCGCCCGCCCCCGCCGCCCCGGCGGGGCGGAGCCCGAGGACGTGGGAGATCGCATAGGTGAGGTCGGCGCGATTCAGGGTGTAGAAATGGAACTCGTCGACGCCGTTCGCCTGC
>JADFMB010000108.1:4243-9538 GCA_022564115.1 Pseudomonadota bacterium | reverse complement strand
AAGTGGTTGCACGGAAAATCCATGCGGGTGCGCCTGATGGCCTCTGGGAGCATTCAGTAAGGCGGGCAATATCGGTTTTGGCAATTTTAGAGTTCTGAAACGAGGCCGAAAAATGCGTTTTGTGGCCGCAGGCAGACCCTCGGTTTATGATACATACCCTAAGCGCCTGCGTTTGGGCCCCATGAAGGCGCCTTCATCCGCGCCAAGGGGTTTCGGTTTGATTGAGGGTTAAAAAAAATCCTGTCCCCCCTTGAAGTCCGCGCCCGGCATGATTATGTTCTATTTTCGTTCTTTGACAGGGTGAATACCGCCCTCTCGACCGTTCGGGCGCTGCAAGCGGGGATGGACGGGAAACGGGCAGATGAAAACCGGGGTCGGACGCGGCGGCGATCGCCTTCCGCCGCCTCGCCGGCGACCGGGACGAGGCCCGAAAAGGTCGCTATTGGTCGCCATTGGTCGCCATTTCGGGGGCCCGAGGTAGGCACAAGGTAGGCCCGAGGTAGCCCGAGGTAGGCCCAAAGGTCGCCCCCCAGGTCGTTATCGGGTCGCTTTCTGGTCGGCGGCCCGGGGTAGTCGCCCTCAAAGCGGAATATTGCCGTGCTTCTTCCACGGGTTGTCGAGCTTCTTGGTGCGCAGCATGCGCAGGCTCTTGGCGATCCTAAGCCGCGTGTTGTGGGGCATGATGACGTCGTCGATGTAGCCCCGGTGCCCGGCGATGAACGGGTTGGCGAAACGTTTCCGGTATTCCTCCGTCCGCTCGGCGATCTTTTCCTCGTCGCCGAGGTCGCCGCGGAAGATGATCTCGACCGCGCCCTTCGGCCCCATGACCGCGATCTCGGCCGACGGCCAGTTTTTACCGTTCGCGGCATGCTGATGGACGCGGATGGAAGAGGAATCGATCATCTGGATGTCACCGTCATAAGCCTTTGATACCGCTTCCAAAAGATAATCCCACACACCTGCCTTGCGCCACCGGTTGAAGCGGTTCACGCAGGTCGTGTGAGGACCGTACCGCGACGGGATGTCCGCCCACGGCGCCCCCGTCCGCAAGCGCCAGAAAATACCGTTCAACACTCGGCGGTCATCCACACGGAGCACCCGGCGCGGCTTGTTCGGTAACAAGGGTTGGATCACAGACCACTCGAAATCGGTCAAATCAAAACGCGCCATATCAAAACGCCCACGGTTTGGAATCTTGAATCACATTTCAGCGCGTTTGGGAATCCCTTTTATGGGTATGTGACCTAGGCCGGATTCTTGGGCTTCGTTACGGTCTTCGATCGAGGCTTTCCCCTCCCCTGGCCCCTGCCCGGCTTGATCACCCAGGGGCGGTCTCCCCGGCTGCCGTTGACGGTTTCGATCCTGACTCCGGTTTCGTCCAGCCACAGGGCATGGCCGCCGTGTCGCCACAAATCGAAACGGTCGATCACGTCTATCGCCGCCGGGCAGGCGCGGCGCACCGGAACCATGGAAACGACGACGTCGGCGATCCAGCAGTCTTCCGCCAGCGCCCCTTCCCCGTAAGCCAGGGCCACGATGCGGCCCCCGGCCCGGTAAAGGCAACCCCGCGGATCGCAGGAAAGGCGTTGGTCCGGACTGACCCCGTTCTTCGGCCATTCGGCCTGGGCCTGCTGCTGGCCGAAACGGCGAAGCCAGATTTTGCGGATGAAACGTTCCCGGCGGGACGTCGAGAAGGCAATCGATCCATCGGCGCCGCGCACCGCCAGCAAACGGCCGCGGCCGTCGACGAGGAGATCCGGCGGCCGGGTAAGCGCAATCGCCACCAAGCCAGCGGCGATCCCGGCCAGCCCCAGGAGCCGCCACCGCCGGCGCCACAGACACATCCACAGCCCGCCCAGGGCAATCGCCGCCAGGGCCAGGGTCGGCATCGACGGCAACAGGGTCACCGCGCCGGGCCACGAGGAAACGGTCTCGGCGACGGCGATGACGACGTTTATGCCCCATCCCATGGGGGTCAGGGCCAACCCTTCGAGGCCGAAAGGCATCAACACGAACGCCGCCACCGCCCACGGCATCACCCAAAGCGCCGTCACCGGCACCGCCATCAGGTTGGCCACCAATCCGTAATCGGCGAAGCGGTTGAAGTGATAGATGGCGAAAGGCGTGGTGGCGGCGCCGGCGATCACCGTCGTCAAGGCGACCCCGGCCAGATAATACCCCACCTTGCGGGCCGTGGACGGCGGCTGGCGCTCCGCTTGGCCGATTCGGGCCCGGCGGCGTTCGCTGATCCATTCATAGGTGGCGATCAGGGCAATGACGGCCCCAAAGGACATCTGGAAGCTGGCGCCGAGAAGGCTTTCGGGCCGCAGCGCCAGGATGACCAGGGCCGCCCAGGCGACGAGACGCACCGACAGGCCCTTGCGGTCGACGAGGACGGCCAAAAGGACCAGCCCGACCATCAGGAACGCGCGTTGCGTCGGCACCGTGGCGCCGGCGATCAGCGCATAAGCAAACGCGCCGGCGATGGCCGCCGCGGCGGCCCATTTCTTGATCGGGAAATGCAGCGCCAAGGGCGGCGACAAAGCCATCAGGCCCCTGAGCCCGACGAAAAGAATGGCCGCCATCAAGCCGATGTGCAGTCCCGAAATCGCCAGCAGGTGGGCAAGCCCGGAATCGCGCATCGAATCCATCAGCCTCGGGGGGATCGAACCGCGCTCGCCGGTCATCAAGGCGGCGGCGACGGCGCCCGCCGGGCCGTCGAGGCCAGCCAGGACCCGGGCCGTGACGGCTTGCCGGACCCGGGCCAATCCAAGGGCGGGAAAGTCCATCCCCTGCTTGCCGCCGCCGATGATTTCCGCGGTGCCGATGCTGAAGCCGTAGGCGCCCAATTGGCGGAAATAGGAATGCCGTTGAAAGTCGAACCCGCCCGGTTGAGCCGGTGGCGACGGCGGGGTCAGGATGGCCCGCACCCGCAGCCATTGCCCGGGTGAAACGGCCGGTTGTTTTCCGCGCAGCTTGAGGCGCGCCTTTTCCAGACCCCGGTCGGGCCGAAGACCGGAAATGCGGGGCCGTTCGATGGTCACCCGGCGGCTGCCAGGAAAGGTTTCGACCTCGATCACCCGGCCGCTGACCGTCGTCGGGCCGATGCGTTCGTTCAGCACCGGCGCCGCCACGGCGGCGGTCCGCCATTGGGCGGCGGCGAACCCGGCCACCATCATTCCGGCCATCGCCAAGACCGCCAAGAGGGCGCCGCCCCCTTGGCCGCCCGGTTTCCTGACCACGAACGCGGCCGCCAAAACCGCCGCCACGCCCACCGGCCCCAGCCACGGGGGCGGCTCGAAAGAGAGGCCGAAATAGATTCCGATCCCCGAGCCGAACATCACCGGCAGCCACAACACCCACCGGTCGCGCTCGGCGAGAAGGAGGTCGAGGGGACGGAAGGAGGCAAGGGGCGGAATAAACACAGCTTTAGCGGACGATGAATTGGCCGGGTTTGGCGGGCTTTGAAAAGAGGCCCAGGGACAGACCCAGGGATTGCTGAATCCGGAAGGGAAATTCTCCCTGACGCAGGGGTACGATTTGAATCTCGGCCCCTTTCAAGGGACCGATCTTGATCGCGTCGATGCAGGTTTCATCCATCCGCCGCCCGTCGTAATCGATGCGGACGACGGCCGAAGAGCGGAAAAACTCCTTCGCCGTGAAGGTCCGAACCTCCCTGTCGCCGTTGAACAGGCGAAGCACGTTTGGGGAATTCACCTTCATGACCAGGGTCCCCGGCCTGAAACGGGCCTGGCGGATATGGATGTCGAGGCGTTTGGCGTCGGCCCAGTCCAGGGCCTGCAGATTCAGCTGGGTGGCGGCGTCGCAACTGATGGCGGGCCGTTCGGCGGTTTCATCCTTGGTCAACGGAATCGAAGGCAGCGACGGCAGTGACGGCAACTCAGGCAACGACGGCCAGGAACAGGCGCCAAGGCCGACGGCCGAAAGAATGACGATGATGAGTCTTAACTTCATCCCATGGACCGAAACATCAGGGATATGCTGCAACGGCCCAGGAGATGTGGTAATTCTCTCCCGTTGTCACCCCTTGATCTTTTAAGAGCACGCCGATCTTATCAACATGACCGTCGTTACCCGTTTCGCGCCGTCGCCCACTGGTTTTCTTCATATCGGCGGCGCGCGTACCGCATTGTATAACTGGCTGTTCGCCAAGCACCATGCCGAATATGGTTCCGGCGGCAAATTTTTGCTGCGCATCGAGGATACGGACCGCAAGCGTTTCACCGAACAGGCCGTCAACGCCATTACCGACGGCCTTGCGTGGCTGGGGCTGGATTGGGACGGCGACGCGGTTTCGCAGTTTTCCCATGCCGGGCGTCACGCCGGGGTGGCGCGGCGATTGCTGGCCGAAGACAAGGCCTATAAATGTTTCTGTACGCCCGAGGAACTCCGGGAAATGCGCCAGGCGGCCCGCCAGGAAGGCCGCTCGAAGCTCTATGACGGCCGCTGGCGGGACCGCGACCCGGCCGAAGCTCCCGAGGGGGCCGAGGCTACCGTCCGCCTGAAGATGCCCCAGGGAGGTGAAACCGTGATCGAGGACCTGGTCCAAGGCCCGGTTACGGTGGCCAACGACGAGTTGGACGACATGGTCCTGCTGCGCGCCGACGGCACGGCGACCTACATGCTGGCCGTTGTCGTCGACGATCACGATATGGGCGTGACCCATGTCATCCGCGGCGATGACCATTTGACCAACGCCTTCCGCCAGGCCCAGTTGTTTCTGACCCTCGGTTGGGACCCGCCCGCCTTCGCCCATATCCCCCTGATTCACGGCCCCGACGGCGGCAAACTGTCGAAGCGCCACGGCGCCTTGGGCGTCGATGCCTACCGGGACCGGGGGTTTCTGCCCGAGGCGCTGTGCAACTACCTGCTTCGCCTCGGATGGAGCCATGGCGACGACGAAATAATTTCCCGCGACCAGGCCATCGAATGGTTCGGGCTCGACGCCGTCGGGCGCTCCGCCGCCCGCTTCGATTTGGATAAGCTGACCAGCCTCAACGGTCATTACATTCGCCAGGCCGGGGACGCCAAGCTGATTGACCTGATCATGCCGTCGTTGACGGAATCCTTAATCGGGAATTTGGCCGAGGATACCGCCGGGCGGCTGGAAAAGGGCATGGCCGGGCTCAAGGAACGGGCCAAGACCCTTGTTGAGCTTTCCGAAAACGCCGAAATTTATGCCCGAACCCGCCCTTTGGTTCTCGATGAAAAGGCTTCAAGGCTTTTGGAAGGCGATGGAAAGGAGCATCTGGGGCTTTTGCGGTCCCGGCTCGG
>JADFMB010000108.1:0-4233 GCA_022564115.1 Pseudomonadota bacterium | reverse complement strand
GGGGCCTTGGGTGAATGGAACCTGGAAGGCCTTGAGGAGGCAACCCGCGACTACGCCGAAAGTGCGGAAATCAAGCTCGGCAAGGCCGCCCAGCCCCTTCGGGCGGCGTTGACCGGGCGCACGGTTTCGCCGGGAATCTTTGAAGTCATGGAAATTCTGGGCCGCGATGAAACCCTGGGTCGCCTTGATGACGCCCTATCGGGAAAATATAAGCTATAATCATCGTCTGAAAAAAGGACCGGAAATCGGCGGCCGGCAACCGTTTGGGTTGCCATGACGCCGCCCAGTGCGAGGAGAAGGCAGCCATGAACGACAAATCGGCAAAAACATCCACCGAGACCTTTACGCTTACCGACAACCGAACGGGAAAATCCTATGAATTGCCGATTTTGAAAGGCACCCTCGGTCCCGACGTCATCGACGTACGGAAGCTGTACGCACAAACCAACTGTTTCACCTATGATCCCGGCTTTACGTCGACGGGAAGCTGTGAATCGAAAATTACCTTCATCGACGGCGAAAAAGGGATCCTGCTTTATCGGGGTTATCCCATCGACGTACTGGCGGAACACTCCGACTTCATGGAGGTCTGCTATCTGTTGCTCTACGGCGAGCTGCCGACGCCTGGGCAAAAGAAGAAATTCGAGAAAGGCATCACCTATCACACGATGCTGCACGAACAGCTTAATTATTTCTTCCGCGGGTTCCGGCGCGACACTCATCCGATGGCGGTGATGTGCGGCGTTACCGGGGCGCTTTCGGCGTTCTACCACGACAGCACGGATATCTCCGATCCGCACCACCGCATGGTGGCGTCCTATCGGCTGATCGCCAAGATGCCGACCATCGCCGCCATGGCCTACAAGTTTTCCATCGGCCAGCCGTTCATGTATCCGAGGAACGAACTCAATTACGCCGAAAACTTCCTTTACATGATGTTCGGAAACCCGTGTGAGGAATTCAAGGTCAATCCCGTGCTGGCCAAGGCCCTGGACCGCATCCTCATCCTCCATGCCGACCATGAACAGAACGCATCCACGTCGACCGTCCGCCTGGCCGGGTCCAGCGGCGCCAACCCGTTCGCCTGCATCGCCGCCGGCATCGCGTCGCTTTGGGGGCCGGCGCACGGCGGCGCCAACGAAGCCGTTCTCAAAATGTTGACCGAGATCGGCGACAAGAAGAACATTCCTGAATACATCAAACGGGCCAAGGACAAGAATGATCCTTTTCGGCTGATGGGGTTCGGCCACCGGGTCTACAAGAACTTCGACCCCCGGGCGCGGGTCCTGGAAAAAACCTGCCACGAAGTCCTCGACGAGCTGGGAATCGAGGACGAACCGCTTCTCGACATCGCCGTCGAACTGGAGCGGATTGCGTTGGAAGACGAATACTTCGTCGCCAAGAAGCTCTATCCCAACGTCGATTTTTATTCCGGCATCATCTTCAAGGCGATGGGCATCCCGACCAGCCTGTTCACGGTGCTGTTCGTGGTTGCCCGAACCGTCGGCTGGGTCGCCCAGTGGAACGAGATGATCGAGGATCCGACCCAGAAGATCGGCCGCCCCAGGCAGTTGTTCACGGGGGCAAGGGAACGAAAATACACGCCCCTGCATACGCGCAAGTAACGGCGCTTCAAACCACGGCCATCAACCCCCGGACCGTAACCGGGCGATAACCTCCAACACCGTGTTCGCCGCCCGGTCGGCGGGCGAGTCTCCCTGGGGGCTAAGTTTCCTGATGGCTTCCCTGTAAGCCGAGAGTTGACTTTGGCGCCGCTCCCCGTCCCTCAGCAGGTCTTCGAGGGCGTGGGCGAGAAAATCGGCCCGGCAGGCCTCCTGCAGGAACTCCGGGACCGCCTCGCGATCCAGAATCAGATTGACCAGATGGACGAAACGCACCTTTACCAGACGCTTGACGATCAGGGCGGACAGCGGGTTGATCCTGTAGGCGATAACCGCGGGCGTCCCCGCCATCGCCAGTTCCAGGGCCACCGTTCCCGATGCGGCAAGAGCCACGTCGGCGGCGGCGAAAGCGTCATATTTTTCGGTGTCGCCCTCGACGACAAGGGTGTGGACCGGCCATCCGGCCGCCGCCTGGCGGACGGTTCCGGCGACGGCGTCGGTCGTCGGCACCACGATCCGCAAATTGGGATGCTTCTTCGAAAGCCCGAACAGGGCCTGGCCGAATATCCCTTGCAGGCGGGAAACCTCGCCCATGCGGCTGCCGGGAAGAACCGCGATCAACGTTTCATCGGCGCCAATGCCGTGACGGTCGCGGAAACCGGCCCCGTCTCCCTTGTCGGCCCCGCTCTCCAGAATCGGATGGCCGACGAAGGTGGTGGCAAGGGAATGGGCTTCGAAATAGGGGGGCTCGAACGGCAACAGGGCCAGCAGATGGTCCAGGAAGCCGGCGATCTTCGCCGCCCGGCCCGGCCGCCAGGCCCACACCGAAGGCGCGACATAATGGATCAGGGGAATTCCCTTGCCCTTGAGCCGTTTGGCGACGCGAAAGTTGAAATCCGGGGAATCGATGGTCACCACCGCCGCCGGCCGCAGGCGTTCGGCGGCGCCGGCGGTTTCGACGATGCGGGTGAGAATTCTGGGAATTCTCGGCAAAACCTCCGCCGCCCCCATCACCGACAACTCGGTCATCGAAAACAGGCTTTTCATGCCCTGTTCTTCCATCCTCGCGCCGCCGACACCGGCGAAGGAAATCCGATCCTTGGTTTTCTTTTTAAGCGACGCCATGAGCCGGGCGCCCAGCAAATCGCCCGACGGTTCGCCGGCGACGAGAAAGATCAGGGGACGGGGGTCGGCCTCGGCGGCTTCCCCCCGGGCCGCCCCATTGGCAAGTTCGGCGTGGCTTTCGGCATCGATGCCGATGACGAAAATCCCGGCCTCGTCGGCGGCCTCGATCACCGCCTGGCGGTCAACGATAAGGGCGCCGCCAGCCTCGACCGCGATGCCGCGCAGACCGGCCCGTGACGCGGCCTCGATGGTGGCGGTGCCGATGGTCGGAAGGTCGACGCGGTATTCCTGGCCCGGTTTCCTGACCTTGACGAGGACGCCGCCGGGTCCCTCGAGGCGCAATTTCCGGACTTCGCTCAGCAGGGCGTCGGTCCCGTTTTCGTCTTCCACCGCCAGGACCTGCCCCAATTGGGCGACGGCCCCTTGGGCGATGTCGCGGCGCCCGATATCGCGGGCCGCCTCAAGGCCGCATTGGATATCGTCTTCGGCTTGGCGGTCCGGCTTGACGCTGCCGTAGACGCCTTTTTCCGCCAGCAGGTCGGGAAGCAGGGAATCGGCGCCGACGATGCGGAAGCCCTCGCTGTCTTCCAGGGTCCGGATCAGGGTTTTCAAGAGGTTGCCGTCGCCCAGGCTTTGGGCCCCCGATTTGGCGAAAAACCCGATCAGCCACCTGTCGGGCCTGAGCATGGCGAAGGAAGGCCTGCGAACGACGCCCGCCATGACCAATTCCTGGCAACCGGCATCGCGCAGGTGTTCGATGGCCTTGCCGGCCGCCCCCAGCCTGACCCAGACGTGCGGATCATCCCCAAAGGCCCCTTTGTCGGCCTGGTCCAAGAAGGCAACGACGAAATATTCCCGGCCGCTGTCGCGGCAGGCTTGAACAATCCTTGCCGGCAACGGGCCGCTGCCGGCAAGGATGCCAAGTTTAGGCGGCATTTTCCATTTTTGGCTGACAAAGGGACCGCGAGGAATCGGCCTGGATGAAATTGACGATTTCCATCACCGCCTGGTTATCCGAAAAAAGCTCGGCAACGTCCTGAAGCCTTTCGCTCATGGTGCCTTCCTCGGCGAAAATCAGCCGGTAGGCCTTCCTGAGGTTGTGGATATCGTCGCGGGAAAAATCGCGGCGCTTGAGGCCGATGATGTTAAGCCCCGATAGCCGCGCCCGGTTGCCGATAACGGACCCATAGGGAATGACGTCGTCGGCGACGCCGGTTTTGCCGCCGATCATGGCGTGCTTGCCGATCCTGACGTATTGATGGACCGCCGACAGCCCGCCGATGACGGCCCATTCCTCGACCGTGACGTGGCCCCCCAGGGTGGCGTTGTTGACCAGGATGACGTGATCGCCGATCTGGCAGTCATGGGCGACATGGGCCCCGACCATGAACAGACAGTTGTTGCCGATGCGGGTCACCATGCCGCCGCCCTCGGTGCCCGGGTTCATGGTCACGTATTCCCGAATGACGTTGTTGCAGCCGATTTC
>JADFMB010000107.1 GCA_022564115.1 Pseudomonadota bacterium | reverse complement strand
GCTTCATGACGGGGGCTCACTTAGAAGGAAGCCCGTAATCAGCCCCGGGAACATTGATTTAGGGCCGGATTGGGGGCACGGGAAAACCGGCCTTTTGGCCTTTCGGGAAGCAAGCCATTGATCGCTAAAAAAATTTCCGGTTTCAGCACCGATCACCCGAGGCTTTGGGACGGCGCCAAGGCGGCGTTGGTGTTGGTGTTTTTCCTGACCACCAACGACGGCGCCTGGGTCCGCCTGGATCAACTCATCAGGGCCGAACGCTACGCCGTTATCCTCGGTTATGGCGGCATCTGGGCGGCGGCGGTGGCGTGTACTCTGATCGCCGCTTTTTTGCCGCGTACGGGACTTCGGGTGTTGTGGGCCGTTGTTATCTGCACGTCGGCCTTTGTCGGCGACGCCTTCATCCACATCGTCCGCGAATTCATCAACTACGACTATGTTGAACTTTTATGGGTTGCCCGCAGCGATGCCGGAAACGCCTTTGCCGCCTACGGCGACCGGTTGGCTTGGCCCTTTTTCCGCGCCGTCGTGGGCTTTGCCGCCATTGTTGCCGCCCCGCTTTACGTCTCCATCCCCGCGCCCCTTTCGTTTTCCATCCCGTTGAAAGTAAAGCGGTGGCTGGGGGCGGCGCCGTTGGTGCCGGCGGCGATGATCGGCGGCGTCATCGTCATCACCGGAGGGTACGGGACCCAGGGCCTGCCGCAGCAATTCACGCCGGCGACCATCAGCGTCCTGGTCCTGGTTCAGTCGGCGTTTTCAGACCACGGCGGCGGCCGCCAGGAGGTATCGATCCCTGTCCGCCAACCGCGCCGGGCCAACCATGTCGTCCTGATCGTCGATGAAAGCATTCGCGGGGATTTCCTAGGCCTTAACGGACCCGCCGGGACCACGCCCTATCTCAAATTCCAAGGCCATCGTCTGACCAATTTCGGGCTCGCGGCATCGGGCAACAACTGTAGCCATTTTTCCAACGCCATCATGCGTTTGGGCGGCACCCGGAAAAACCTGGCCGAAAGCATCCGCACCAGCCCGACGATCTGGAAGTACGCCAAAAAAGCGGGCTACCGCACTGTCTACCTTGACGGGCAGAACGTCGAGGGGTTCATGCAGAACTTCATCAGCGAATCAGAAAAGGCCGTCATCGACGACTTTCTCCAGTTCGGCGGCGACCCCCTGGACGAAGCGGACATCCGGATTGCCCGGCATCTCGGTAAAATCCTCGCGTTACCCGAGCCCCATTTCGTCATAATCAACAAGTCGGGCGCCCATTTTCCTTACGAGAAATTCTATCCCGAGGATCGGGCGTTCTTCTCACCGCACATGGGTCCCGGCGAGAAAATCGGAAAAAGCCGGGAGCGGCTGATCAATTCCTATAAAAACGCCACCCGCTGGGCGGTGGACAGTTTTTTTGAAACCCTTTTGCCAGCCGTAGGCCTGGATGATGCGGTGATCCTCTATACGTCCGATCACGGGCAGAACCTGATGGACCGCGGGGTCGTCACCCATTGCCGTTACACCAACCCGCATCCGGCGGAAGGCGTGGTGCCGATGGTGGTTTTCACGGATCGAAAAGACCTCAGGGCGGGATTCGAAAAAAGCGCCGGCATCAACAAAAACAAAACCAGCCATTTCAACCTTTTTCCAACGCTTCTTTATCTTTTCGGTTATGACCGGGCGAAGGTGCGGGCCCGTTATGGGCCGGGCCTGATGGACCCGGTCACCGATGAACCCGCTTTTTCCTCGGGCACGGTATTTCCCCGCTTCGGCCGGTCCATCCAATGGAACCCCTTAGGCGATTTCCTGCGGGACCTGGCCGAATCCAACGCCAATACCAACCCTCGTGGGGCACCCCGCTAGCCTAGCCATCAGCGGCCTTGAAAACCCCCGGCCAGGGGCTATGATCGGCGCGCCGTTTCGGGCGGGGGCATTATGCGGGCGTAGCTCAGGGGTAGAGCGCAACCTTGCCAAGGTTGAAGTCGTGGGTTCGAATCCCATCGCCCGCTCCATTTTTTTTCACCATCATTTCATTATCACCGCTCCTTGGTATCAATACCACCAGGGGCGTTTGAATTCGGACGCCATGCTGTCGTCGGTAATCAGCCGGTGGCCCCCAGCCAAAAATTCATCCCGGACGTTGACGAAGGGATGGTTGCTCAACCTTTCCAGGACTTCTCTGGATTTCTCGTCCTCGGGCCGGAATACGGGCTTGCCGTTGTTTCGATAAGACAACAACGCCTGACGTTTTTCGGCAATGGTCATGTCGAACGGGCTGTCGGAGCCGGCGACGAAACCGGCGAAGCGGACGACGTACTCGAAGACCTTGCTGGCGGTAAAGATCACGTCCTTGGAATCCGTGGTGTTCCAATACATAACCCCGCCGGGGTTCAGGTGCGCCTGGCCCAGCCGCAGGAATTCCTCCGACAAAAGGTTGGTGATGTTTTCGCGCCAATGAAAGGTGGTGTTGATGAGGATAAAGTCGAATTTCCGGTCCGGGTTGCGGTTCAGCCACCGGCGCCCGTCATCGATGTGAAAGGTCGCCCGGGGATCGTTCAGGATGGTGGCGTTTTCCGGGTAATTCTTGATGACCTCGAAATAGCCGGGGTTGATCTCGACCACGGTCATGGATTTGACCTTCGGGTAATCAAGCACCACCCGCGCCCACGAACCGCCGCTGAGTCCGATCTCCAGAATGTCCTTTGGATTGCGGTGCATGGTGGCGAAAGCGTAGGCGCGCGTGATGCCGTTGGAATCGATGATCGGATCCAGGTTGAACCGGCCGTCGTAGATGCCGTGGCCATAGATGATGTCGCCCCGGGGATCGGCCTGGACGGCGACGATGCCGCTACGGTTGTGAACCTTGTGCTTGAACCGGGTGTCGGGCCTGAAGGCGTTCTTGAAATGAATTCTTTCCAGTGTCTGTCCGCCGTAAAGGACCGGATAACCGAACCCCATGCCCGCCGCCAACAGGGCCGTGACAACCACGCCGCCAATCTTTTGCCGGGGCCGGGACGGGGCCGCCAACAACACCGCCAAACCCAAGACCAGCAATGCGGTGCTCGCGGCCAGCAGCATTTGGTCGAGGGAATAGCGGCTCATCAGAACGAATCCAGTCAGCAGCGGCCCGGTGGTGGCGCCCAAAATGTTGGCGGCATAAACCCAGGACGTGAACTGACCGACCAGCCCGTCCGCGTTTCCGTCCCTGTCCCCGAATCCGCCTTCGCAGAGAACCGGCAGAACGCCGCCCAGGAAAAACGCTACCAGGAACATGCTGCCCAGTTGAAAAACCAGGAACACGGCCGTGTTCAGCATCCGGCTGTTACCGAATTGAACGAGGATGCCGTCAGCGAGGACGGCGATCTTGGAAATCACCGGAATGCCCAGGAAATTGACCGCGGCGGCGATCATCAGAACGGCGGCGATGAACAGAAACGGTTCGGTATTTTTACGGGAGCATTGCCTGAAACCCAGCCAGGCGCCGCCGCCGATGCCGAACAGGAACGCCCCCAAGGCAAACCCGAACATGCCGGCGCGGCTTTCGGCGGCGAAGGAAAAAGCCGAAAACCAGACGATTTCAAGGCTCAGGCTGATGAAGCCGACGGCGCACGAAACCGCCAGCGCCAGGGTCAGGCGCAAGGAAGCGCTCATGGCGCGGCCCCGGCTTTTTTCAGCTCCCGCATGTAGCGGAAAACGAGGTAACCGACGGTGAAATTGATCAGGGCGGCGAAAAGGATGGTGGTGCTAAGGTTCAGGAACCGGAAAAGCACGATCACCGTCAGGAAACAGGACAAGGCCGATCCCAGCGTGTTCATGGAATAAAGCGTCGACACCGATTGCCCGACGAGGTGGGTTTTCCGGTGCAGGTAGGCGACCAGGATCGGTAGCGTCGCCCCCATGGCCATCGTCGGCACCGCCAGGATGCCGAAAATGACCAGGGGAAGGACCAAAAGCGGCATATGCAGGGTTCCCAGCGTTACCCACTTGATCAACGGCATGCTGATCAGTCCGAAGGCGCCGATGACGATCTCGAGGATGAGAAAAATATGCGGCAGGGTGTCGAAATACTTTTTCGACAACTGTCCGCCCAGCAACGACCCGACGCCGAGACCGAACATGAACACCGAGACGATGATGGTGACGGATTCGATGTTGACTCCGAAAGACGTGAACAACACCCGTTGCCATGCGATCTGATAGATGATGGCGGCCATGCCGGACAAAAAGAAAAGCCAAACGAGCCATCGGGATGACAATGGTTTGGACATTTTCGTCATCGGGATTTCCGGAAATTCGGCGTGGCGGGGTGCCTGGCACAAGGGAAGGCTATCCAACAAAATGACCAACCCATTGTCCACTCAAAATGTCTTGTGTCCTTGAGCCCCGGCAAAACCTGCCGTCCCGCGTGGCCGGGGCATACGATTTAGTGTCCTTTTTTAAGAAAATCCTTATATTTCAATGATCTTATAAGGCTTCATTCTGGTATAATATTTGCGTTTCAATCCGGGAAAGACACTAACAAGGTCTTGATGGCCCTCCAAGGGCTTGGAAAAGACTGAAAAAAACGGATCGAATACCATGGAGAAGCCTCGTAACTCCGCCGCCCCTTTGTTCCGACTCCCGGAAATTTATCGCCTGTTGGCGGTCCTCGTGATCGGCCTGGCCCTCGTCCTGGGAACGGCGGCCAGGCCGATGATCGAGATCGGCACCACGGTCAAGGTCGTCAACCTGGTCCACGCCAAGATCCTCAATCGGCGGCTGAAGCTGGGCGACAACGTCGTCTACCGGGAGACCGTCAGCACCGGCAAGGCCAGTGCCGTCGATATCCTTCTGATCGACGAATCGACCCTGATCATGGGCGAATTCTCGGAACTGATCCTCGACAGCATGGTCTACAATCCCAACCGGGGCGTCGTCGAAGGGACCATCACGGCGGTCAAGGGCATTTTCCGGTTCTCGACGGCGGGGGTGAAGATGGACGTCACCATCAATACCCCGGTGGCGACCATCGGTGTCCGCGGGACCGAGTTCGATGTCCTGACCAAACCGACCGAAACCGAGATCGCCGTCCACGAAGGCACCATCGAGGTCACGTCCGCCGCCGGCACCCAACGCGTATCGCGCGGTCAGGTCTACAGCGTCAACGCCCAGGGCGTCGGTGGGTTCAAGACCGAACCGTCGCCGGAAATGAAGGAATCGACGGCGCTGATGTTGACTCTGGTCGCCGACCAGGGTTCGCAAGAGGCGGCAAACCAGGCCAAACAGCAAACCCAATCCCAGGCCCAAACCAATTCCCAAACCCGGGCCCAAACCCAGACCGCGGCGCTGCCGCCCAGCGCCAGCCTCGCCTTCCAAAAGGCCGTCGCCGGCAAGAACAAGGAAAACCTGCTTTACATGGATTTGGCCGGCGGCCGGTTGGTGATCGAGTTGAGGCCCGACCTGGCGCCCCGCCACGTCAGCCGCATCAAGGAACTGGCCCGCCAAGGATTCTACGACGGGTTGAGCTTCCATTTCGTGCGCCGGGGTTATGTCGCGGAAACCGGCGACCCCACCGGCACCGGCACCGGCGGTTCCGGCCAGACCCTGAAGGCGGAATTTTCCGACGTGCCGTTCGAACGCGGCACGGTCGGCATGAGCCGAGAAAAGGACGACCCCGACAGCGCCGACAGCCAGTTCTTCATCGTCCTCGACCGGGCGGCGAACCTGGATGGCAAATATACCGTGATCGGCAAGGTCATTCACGGCCTGGAACTGGCCGACGGCCTGAACGCCGGCCGGCCGCCCAAGAGCCCGGATAAAATCGTCCAATTCAAGGTCGGCGCCGACGCCAAGTAAGGCCCCCGGGGGTCAAGGGTCCGCCTTTTTCCCATCTCCCCCGGGCCCGCACCGGCCCCGAACGATCCCCGGGTTTAAGGCAAATGCCGAGTCTGGTGGTCGGCCCATGTGAGCAGACACATAAACCCGATGTTGATGCCGATAAGATAGGCTAAAAAAATAATACCCCCGATGGTCATGGCAGCCCCCTAACGTGGTTTCGGTTAGGGGACTGATTTTAAGTGGCGGACCGGATGCCTGCCTTGACCGAAGTCAAATCCTTTAATCCCGCCAGAACGGTTCCGCCGGGCCGCTGCCGATGCGGTCGCGGGAAGGGGCTAAAACTCGATGATCGCCGATTGCAGGGCCAGCAAGAACACCGCCAGCATGTAAAACAGCGTCCCCAGGCCGATAAAGAAAAACACGTTGGCGACGGTGCGCAGCGGGTACTTGTGGCGTTCCTGGGCCTGGCGCGCGGCGTTGCGTTTTTCCTCGCCGCCGACGACGGTGACGTAAAACTTGCTTTTGAAAAAAGGCACCGTGAAGCGGATATTGACCGGCGGGCGCTTCCACGACGGATTTTCCACGGCTTCGTGGATGGCTTCCTTTTGTTCGCTCGACAACGTGTCCATCACCCGTTCGGGCAGGCGCTCGAACAGCCAGTTGGCCTGGGCCGCCTCCGCCGCCGTTTCCGGCGTCAGAACTTCGTCATTGGCCGCCATTAAGACATCCTCCTGGTTGGCCACAGTTTAGCGTTCCAAGGACGGTTTGCCCAAGACCTTGGTTGAAGGACCATTCCTGAAAATTCACGAAACCATTGAAAAAATTGAATAATGGTCTAGCCTTTTGAATGTAATCGCGATCTCCCGCTCCTCATGTGGAGGAAGATATGCCGAGCGCCGCCGAACGCCAAAAAGCCAACCTTTTAAAGAAAGCCGCGCGGGAAAGCCGCAAACGCCTGGGCAAAAATGCCCAAAGCCGTTTCGGACGCTTTCTCGACGCCTATTACGCCAATGTTCCGCCCCAGGATATCGGCGAAAGCGAACCGGTGACGCTGTTCCGGCTATCCCACGGGCATTGGAAACTCGGCGCCGCCCGCGCCAAGGGGAAACCCTTGATCCGGGTGTTCAACCCCGACCCCAGGAAGGATGGCTGGAAGTCCGGGCGCACGATCATCGAAATCGTCAATGACGACATGCCGTTCCTGGTCGATTCGGTGACCGCGGAACTGAACCGCCAGAACCTGACCGTGCACCTGGTCATCCATCCGATCCTGAAGGTCCGGCGCAACAAAGCGGGGAAGCTTCTCGATATCCTGAAAGACGGCAAGAGGGCGGACGACTCGATCGCCGAATCGTTCATGCATCTCCAGGTTTCGCAGCTTTCCGGCCGCCGGCTGAAAGGGGTCGAAACCGGCATTCGGAAGGTTTTGGGCGACGTGCGCGCGGCGGTCAAGGATTGGCGCCCCATGCGCGAAAAATTGGCGTCCCTGATTGCCGAGCTTGAAACGACGCCCACAGGCGTTCATCCGGAAGAGGCGGAAGAGATAAGGGAGTTTCTGCGCTGGATTCACGCCAACCAGTTCACCTTGCTGGGATACCGCGAATATCGCTACAAGAGCCGCGGCAAGAAAGTCACGGTTTCCGTCGTCAGGAAATCCGGCCTGGGCATCCTCCGCGACCCGGATTTCATCGTTTTCAAGGAATTCAGGGAACTGAAAACAGCGTCCCGCGATGTAAGGGAATTCGTCCAATCCCCGGACCTGTTGTTAGTGACCAAGACCAGCCGTCAATCGACCATTCACCGGTCCGTGCATATGGACGCCATCGGCGTCAAGCGGCTCGACGCCAAGGGCCGCGTCCTCGGTCAGCGCCTTTTCGTCGGGCTGTTTACGTCCGTTGCCTACAGCCGCAGCCCCCGCGATATACCCATGCTGCGCCGGCGGCTTGAAAAAACATTGAAACGGGCCCGCTTCCCTTCCGGCAGCCACGACAGCAAGGCATTGGCGCACATTCTGGAAACCTTTCCCCGCGACGAATTGTTCCAGATTTCGGATGATTGCCTGTTCGAAACTTCCCTCGGCATCCTGCACCTGCAGGACCGCCAGCGGGTAGCGCTGTTCATCCGCGGCGACCACTTCGAGCGCTTCATGTCGTGCCTGATCTACGTGCCCCGGGACCGCTATTCCATGGCCCTCCGGCGCACCCTTCAGGAAATATTGTGCGACGCCTTCAATGGCGAGGTTGCCGCCCACCACGTCGAGTTCGGCGATTCGCCCCTGGCCCGGCTGCACGTGATTGTCCGCACGATCCCGGGGAAGATCCCTTCCTATGACGCGGCCGAAATCGAAGCCCGCTTGATCCAGGCGTCCCGGTCCTGGTCGGACCGCCTTTCCGACGCCCTGATAAAGGCCCACGGCGAGGAAAAGAGCCTCGACCTGCTTCACCGTTATGCCGACGCCTTCGATGCCGGCTACCGGGAAAGCCACGACGGCGCCCGGACCCTCCAGGACATCGACATCATCGAAGACGTACTGGCTACCGGCGCCATCGGCCTTCATATCTACCGGCCTGCCGAGGATCCGGAAACCCAAATCCGCTTCAAGGTCTTTCACCCGGACCGGCCGATCCCGTTGTCGGACGTGTTGCCGCTGTTCGAGCACATGGGCTTCAAGGTGATGGTCGAATTGGAACACGAGGCGATTATCCGGGACGGCGAAAGGCGGAAAATATTGATCCACGATTTCGGGTTGCAATCCCGGGACGGCTCGGGCGTCGACCTGGTCGCCATCGGTGAAAAACTGAAAGAATCCTTCCGCCGCGTTTGGGACGGTGAAACCGAAAGCGACGGCTTCAACGCCCTGGTGCCCAGCGTCGGGCTTGACTGGCGCGAGGTGGTGATTTTGCGGGCTTATTCCAAATTCCTTCGTCAGGCCGGGATCGCCTATTCCCAGGCCTACATGGAACAAACACTTGCAGCCAACGGCCCCATTACCCGCCGGATCGTCGATCTTTTCCTGACCCTTTTCGATCTCGGCGCCAAAGGCACGAAGGCCAAGGCACAACGAATCAGGCAGCGCCTGAAAAAGAATCTGGATGGCGTCGTCAGCGCCGACGAAGACCGCATCCTTCGCCGCTTCATCAATGCCGTGGATTCGACCCTGCGCACCAACTTCTTTCAAACCGCCGCCGATGGGAAGCCCAAGCCCTATCTTTCGTTCAAGCTCGATTCCAAAAACCTGGACGAGCTTCCGCTGCCCAGGCCGCTTTGCGAAATTTTCGTCTATAGCCCCCGCGTCGAAGGCGTGCACCTGCGTTTCGGCATGGTCGCCCGGGGCGGGCTCCGGTGGTCGGACCGGCGCGAGGACTTCCGCACCGAAGTCCTGGGCCTGGTCAAGGCGCAACAGGTCAAGAACGCGGTCATCGTGCCGGTGGGCTCGAAAGGCGGATTCGTCGTCAAGCGTCCGCCCCAGGGCGGCGGCCGGGACGCTTTTATCAGCGAAGGCATCGAGTGCTACAAGACCTTTATCGCGGGCCTCCTGGACCTGACCGACAATTATGCCGGCACCCGGGTCATACCGCCCCGAAACGTCATCCGCCGGGACGGCGACGACCCCTATCTGGTGGTCGCCGCCGACAAGGGCACGGCGACGTTTTCCGACATCGCCAACGGCGTATCGGAAGATTACGGTCATTGGCTCGGCGACGCCTTCGCCTCCGGCGGCAGCCAGGGCTACGACCACAAGAAAATGGGCATTACCGCCAAGGGCGCCTGGGAATCGGTAAAACGGCATTTCCGCGAAACCGGCACCGATATCCAGAATGA
>JADFMB010000106.1:8529-9667 GCA_022564115.1 Pseudomonadota bacterium | reverse complement strand
TGCCGCCTGACTTCTACGTACTTCAATCGGCGTTTCCTCCTGGGTGACCCTTACGGCCCGGCCCGGCGGCGCGTCACACGCCTTGGCGTGGCCTGTGATGTTGGCCTTGACGGCGGCGCCGATCTTTTCCTCCCAGCTTACCGGAACGGCGGCGGCGATGGGGCCGGACAGGCGCGGGATTCCGTAGGCCACGAACATCCCCACCATGACCAGCAGCCCCGCCGCCAGCCCCGCCTGGACCCAGATCCTGCCCCGGCTAAGGGCATGGCGGGCCAGGTGCGGCGCAAAGCGGCCCAGATGTTCGGCGAAATCGGGGTCGTCGACCATCAGGCGGGCATCGGGATTGCCGCCAGAGTTGAGTTGCACGGGTTGGCCGGGGCGAAGCCGCCCCGCCGCCGCCAGATCCCCATAGGTCCAAAGGCCGAACCAGCCGCCGCCTTCTTCCTCGACGCCTTCGATGGCAATTCCCTGGGGGGTCAGGGTAATGACGGCTTTCCGCTTGGCCGCGGTTTGACCGTCGAAAAACCAGGCCGGAAAGGTCCGCCCTTCTTTAGATAGCATCGATATCGAAGGCATCGGCCAGCCCCTCGCCCATCTGGGGGCGACTCTCGGTGCTTCTGCGGATATCCTCGAAATCGGCCGTGCCGGCGGCGACGAGCCGGTCGCAGAAATAGCGGAACTTGCGCACCTGCACGAAAGGCAGGCCAAAGCCCAGCGTCAGCACCATGATCAGCATATTGCCCAGCCCCAGAAGGATCAGGCTGCCGATGGTGGCGTCGAAGGTGAAGGTCAGGCCCTCGTAACGGGTGCACGACGCCATGTAGCGCATTTCACCGGCCTGATAGAAGGCGATGAAAAACGGCAGCGATAAAAACACCAAAACAGATATTATTTCCATGCCGGGAATATGGATGGCCCAGCCAACAAAAACCACAAAGGCGATCAAACCGACCACCAGCGCCCAGGCCAGGGCGAAGCGTTTATAAAGGGGGCCGGGGCCGCCTTCGAAGGAAAAGCGCCGATCACCGAACCAGGTGTTGTTCATCATCAACGACATCAGGTTCATGTTCTGCCACGGATAGGACCAGCCCAGGGACAATGGCAGAAGAACGTAAAAGCCCAGGGTCCTCAGTCCGTA
>JADFMB010000106.1:0-8519 GCA_022564115.1 Pseudomonadota bacterium | reverse complement strand
GGGCCGCTCTGGGCGCCGCGGATGCCGCGCCACAGGGTGCGGCTGAGGCGGTAGCGCCGGGCCCGGTATTGGGCGACGCCGACAAGAAACAGAATCAGGACCAGAAAGGCCAATTGGAAAAGGGCGTAGAACACCCCCCCTTCCTCGGCCCACATCAGGTCGACGATGGAGTTGACGGCAACCAAGGGAATGAACACGGCAAAGAGGACGATCATGAAGCCCTTGAACAACTCCTCGCCGGTGCCGGTGTATTCCAGGGGATCGCCCAAAAGGGAGGTTTGCTCCCAAAGATACTTGCGCACCCGGGTCTTTCCCCAGAATCGGTAGAAGGACAAGGTGACGATGTTGAGAAGCCCGATGACGACGGTGATGGGCGCGATTTCCCCGGCCCTGCCGGCATGCTCGAACTTCAGCGCCTGGTGTTGTCCCGTCCTTTCCGGCGTTTCGTTCATTGATCCACCTAAGTGTCCGGCCGCCAGTTTTTTATTTTAACAACCCTAACTGGAATTCCGCCATTCTTTCCTGGGTGGATTATGCGGCAAAGCCCCCTATCCGAACGCCCGATACCGCAGCCTGATCTCGTCTTCTTCCATGTCGGCCTGCAATTCCTTCATCGCCTTGAATTCGGCCCGGGTGTGCTTCGGTCCCGACCATTGGGCGTCGAGCACGGCCAGCGGTTCGTCGGACGTGGCCAGATGGGCCGCCAGGTCGGCGAACATCTTCAACAGCGTCTCGTAGGTCTGGAGTTCAAGGTCCATGAACCGGGAATCGGGCGCGACGTCGAACCATTCGACGGCGACGATGGGACCGCAATCGACCTTTTCCTCCATCAGGTGCGCGGTGGCGCCGAATCTCCCGGCCCCGTCATAAATGGCGAAGCTGGCGGCGTGGCTGCCGGGATATTCCGGCGAACCGGGATGGAAGTTGTAGGCGGGCAGGTCCAGGGCTTCAAGCACCGCCGCCGGCACGATGACCAAGGTCGAGAACGAAATCAGCCTCCTGGCCCCGCCGCCGGTTGTCGGCCGCAGGCAGGCGGCTTCCAACTCGTCCCGGGTCTGGACATGGACGACCACAAGCGCCGGATTGTGGCTTTCGAGGATGACGCGGAAGTGAGGGCCTTCCACATCGCCGGTCAAGAGGATGATTTCCTCGGGCATGGGAAGCGAGGCTAGCACGGCCGGGAGGTAAGCTCTAGCAGCCCTAAATGCCCGCCGCACGAGACCCGCGAATGGCAATAGACCCTTTACTTTCGGCGCCGGTTGGCAATAATTCCGGTATGACGCCGGCAGGGGGATGCCGTCCCTCCGCTGGCGTATTGTTTTTTGCGCCTTGAAAAACCGAAATCCGGCCCAAGGTACGCTTGCGGGAAAAAGAAGGAAGGACGACGTGGCGGATCCAATCAAACGGGCGGTTAAGGTCTTGAACGAGGCATTGGAACTGGACGCCGACGCCATCACCCGGCTGGTCAACATGCGGGTCGATTGTGACGCTTCGCTTGCCGGGCACCCGACCATCCGCGTCAGCCGCACCGGCGACACGCATCGCATCGGGGTGCTGGGGCTTATCAACGGAGCCATCGGCAATTCGCCCACCGGCGATATCGGCGCCGAGGGGCCGCTGAACGAAAAGACCAGGACCTTCACCCGGATCAAGCGGTTCGTGGACCTCAGGTCATGAAATCACAAATGGAGACGACTGTGACGCGTGTTATTTTGTTCACTGGCAAGGAGCTGGGAGGGATTGATGCCGAAGCATCATGACCGAGGACACGACGATGCCCAGTGGACAAAAGAACCGCGCCCCGAGAGGGGTCGGCATATGGCCCGTTTCGGTGCGTCATGCGCCCTCACCGGGGCTCTGACCCCGCTTTCGCGCCCCTTCCTACCGAAATGGGCCATCCGCCGATCACAGCTCATCTCCATTTATGATTTCATGGCCTAGGGAGGAAAAACTCGACGTTCTGGCGTAACGGGGGGTCACGCCGGGCGTAAGAAACGGACGCGGGTATGAACGACGAAACGAAACTCGAAAAAGCCGCCAACGACCGGCTCAGAGAGGCCCTCGATCAACTGGAAGCCCTCGGCGGCGCCAACCAGGCGCTGCTGAAGACCCTCAGCCATGACCTGCGCACGCCCCTGAATACCATTATCGGCTTCGCCGACATGATGGAGCAGGAGACGCTGGGTCCCATCAACGAACCCCAATACCGGGGCTATGTGACCGACATCCACCGAGCCGGGCGCAATATGCTCGACATCATCGACGATCTGCTCGACTTCGGGCGGTTCGAAGGCTTCAAGGAAAAGGAAAAGGACTTCCGCCAAATCATCGAACTGGCCCCGGACCTGATCTGCGTCTGCCGCTCGGGCATCATCAAGATGATCAACCCGGCGGGCGCCGACATGCTCGGCGCGTGGCCGGCGGAAACCCTCGTGGAGAGGAAAATTTCCGATTTCGTGCATGCGGACTACCGTGAGATCTTCGGCGAACAGATCGAAAACCTGATGGCCGAAAAAATGCGGGTGCCGATGCTGTTCCTGCGCCCGGACGGCCGCACCGTGGACGTCGAAGTGGCGGCGCTGCCTTACGAAGAGGAAGGCGGCGACGGACCGTTGGTGATGTTGATGGCCCGGGACGTCAGCGAACGCAACCGGGCGCTGAAGACGGCGGCGGCCCGGGAAAACCACATCCGAAAGATCATGGACACGGTGGTCGACGGCATCATTACCTTCGACCGCCGCGGCGTCATCGAAACCATCAACCCGGCGGCGGAAAAGATTTTCGGTTTTGACCCGGGGGAGCTGATCGGCCGCAACGTCCGCATTCTGATGAACGAACCCCTGGCCGCCGACCATGCCGGCTACAAGGAAGAGGAGGCGGAATCGGAGCGCACCCGCATCCTCGGCGCTGATTACCAGGTCGAAGGCCGGCGCAAGGACAGGTCCATGTTCCCGGTCGAGATCACCGTCGGCATGCTGAAAGACGGCCAGCGGCGGATTTACATCGCCGCGCTCCGGGACATCACCGAGCGCAAGGAACAGGAAGAACGGCTTCTGTATCTGGCCACCCGCGATCCGTTGACCCGGATGCCCAACCGGCGCCTGTTCACGGAAAGGCTTGAGGAGGCCATCGACAACGCCAACGAAACCGACAGCAAATTCGCGGTGCTGTTCATCGACCTCGATCACTTCAAAAACATCAACGACGCCATGGGCCACGTCACCGGCGACATGGTCCTGCAGGCCGTCGGCGAACGGCTGGAGGACTACCTGCCCGACGGCGACACGGTGGCGCACTTGTCAGGCGATGAATTCCCCATCATCCTCAACGGCGCCAAGGATCGGGCCGATGCCGAGGAAGTGGCCGGCGATATTCTGAAGCTGATATCCGAGCCCTTCACCATCGAGGGCAAGGAAATCTACACCACCGCCTCCATCGGCATCGTGCTTTATCCGGACAGCGCGTCGGGCATCGGCGATTTGATGCGCAACGTCGATACGGCCGCCTATCAGGCCAAGAAGGAAGGCCGCGATGTCTTCCAGTTTTATTCGGAACGTCTGTCGACCGTGGTGCGCCGCCGCCTGGAAATCGAAACCGGGCTCAGGCGGGCGCTCGAAGGCGACCGGTTGACCCTTGCCTACCAGGCCAAGGTGGATCTGGGCAGCCGCAAGATCATCGGCGCCGAGGCGCTGCTCAGGTGGGAAGACCCGGACCTGGGCGTGGTAACACCGGACGAATTCATTCCCATCGCCGAGGAAACGGGCCTGATCACGCCGATCGGCGAATGGGTTCTGAGGACAGCCTGCCGAGAGGCCGCCAAATGGATGAAGCTGATCGCCGATCCGGTGCACGTGGGGGTCAATCTGTCGGCGATCCAGTTCATTCAGGGAGACCTGTTTTCCTCCGTCGACAAGGCGCTCACCGACGCCGGGCTTCCGGCCCGTCTTTTGGACCTGGAATTGACGGAAAGCATCTTGGTCCGGAACCCGGAAGACACCATCCAGACCCTGAAACTCATAAAAAAAATGGACGTCAGCGTTTCCATCGACGATTTCGGCACCGGCTATTCATCGCTCAGCTACCTCACCCGTTTTCCCCTCGACAGCCTGAAGGTGGACCGCACCTTCGTCACCAACCTGCCCGACGACCAGGATTCCGTCGCCATCGTCCGCGCCATCGTCTCCATGGCCAAGAACCTGAATCTGACCATCATCGCCGAAGGCGTCGAGACCGACAACCAAGTCAGCTTCCTCAGCGCGCTCGGGTGCGATACCGGACAGGGGTATCTGTTTTCCAAGCCCATTCCGGCCGAGGACTTCGTCAAACTGCTGACCAAGGACCGGCCGGTTTTCCTGGCCGCGGAGAGGGCCTAGCCCCTAATTCCCCAACAGCCCCTAATTCCCCAACAGGACGTCGATTTCCGATTGGTCCATGGTCTTGGCGCTGCCGTGGATGATGGCGGAAGCCATGTCCATCAGTTTCTGGATCAGCCGGGAAACAGTCTGGGCGTTGACCTTCAGGACTTCCATGTCGCCGTCGGCCAGGTTCCTTTCCAGGCGTTCGGTGGCGGAGGCGATCATCACGTTGAGCTGCTCGATGGTCTGCTCGAAGGGCTCCCGGTATATGCCCGGCACGTGGTCGTAGGCTTCGATGGCCAAGTCCTTGTCGGCGATGGTGCTGTCCCGGAAATGGTCCTTATAGGTCTTGGGCCGCCAGGCCTTGACGTCGTCGAGGATCTCCGGCATGTCGGCCACCATTTCCAGGAGCATGACGATCTCATTGAAATGATTCAGGTAGTCCGTCGCCAGCAAGGTCGTCTCGTCGATGTTCGAGCCCTTGACCCTTTCCCGCAAGGCGAGGAATTCGTCGTCACTCTTGGCGGTGGCCGTGGGGGTAGCCGGGGAGGTGTCGGCGGTTTCGTTCATTCCCTCATCCGTTGACGCAGCCCATGATCCTTAAGCGTCTGATTTAAAAGGATTGCATACAATAGTATTTGCCCTTCGACCATATTCCCTAATCCCAGTAAGGGAAAGTTCCCCGTTCCGGGGCGGTCCTTTCCGGCCACCGGCCCGGCCGCCGGCGAAATCGCGTAATTCCTTGAGCCACGGGCGCAAATTCGGCATTCTCCCGCGTTCCATCCATTATCACCGCTCCTTGGTATAACCGGATTAAATCTCGATGGACGACAAGCGCGTTTATCTGTTCGACACCACGCTCCGCGATGGCGCCCAGACCCAGGGCGTCGATTTCAACCCCGCCGACAAGGAGTTGATCGCCAAGGAGCTCGACGCCATCGGCATCGATTACATCGAAGGCGGCTGGCCCGGGGCCAACCCCACCGACGACGCCTTTTTCAAGGACCCGCCGGAATTGAAGCGATCGTGTCTGACGGCGTTCGGGATGACGCGCCGGGCCGGACGCAGCGCCGAAAACGACCCCGGCCTGACGGCGCTTCTTTCCGCCGGCGCCAAGGCGGTGTGCATGGTCGGCAAGGCCTGGGATTTCCACGTCAAGGTGGTGCTCGACATCGAGCCGGAGGAAAACATCGCCATGATCCGCGAAAGCGTCACCCTGGCGGCGGGAAAGGCCGGCGAAGTGATCTTCGACGCCGAGCATTTCTTCGACGGCTACAAGGCCAACCCGGATTTCGCCCTCGACTGCCTGAAGGCGGCCCATGAGGCCGGCGCCCGGTGGATCGTGTTGTGCGACACCAACGGCGGCACCCTGCCGCACGAGGTCGAGGACATCATCGCCAAGGTCATCGAACACATTCCCGGCGATCGTCTCGGCATCCACGCCCACGACGACACCGGCAACGCCGTCGCCATCTCGCTGGCCGCCGTGCGCGCCGGGGTGCGCCACGTGCAGGGGTCCCTGAACGGCCTCGGCGAACGCTGCGGCAACGCCAACCTGATCACCGTCATCCCGTCGCTGGTCCTGAAGATGGGCTACGAGACCGGGGTCACCGAAGAAGACATGAGCAAGCTGACGCATCTCAGCCGGCTTCTCGACGAACGCCTCAACCGGGCGCCCAACCGGGGGGCGCCCTATGTCGGCGAATCCGCCTTCGCGCACAAGGGAGGGCTGCATGTCTCGGCGGTGGAAAAGGACCCCTCGACCTATGAGCACATGGACCCGGAAAAGATCGGCAACCGCCGCCACATCGTGGTCTCGAACCAGTCGGGGCGGGCCAACATCCTGGCCCGGTTCCGCGAAATCGGGATCGAGATCGACCCCAAGGACGACAAGGTCACCCGGCTGGTGGAACAGGTCAAGGAACGGGAATTCGACGGCTACGCCTATGACGGCGCCGAAGCCAGCTTCGAGCTTCTGGCCCGGCGCGCCTTGGGCACGGTGCCCGATTTCTTCCACTGCACCAGCTTTAGGGTGCTCGACGAAAGGCGCTGGAACGCCAAGGGCGAACTGGTCACCTTTTCCGAGGCGACGGTGAAGCTGGATGTCGGCGGCGAGCAGCACATGTCCGTGGCCGAGGGCAACGGGCCGGTCAACGCGCTCGACGCGGCGCTGCGAAAGGTGCTGACGCCCATCTACCCGCAGCTCCGGGACCTTCGCCTGGTCGATTACAAGGTCCGCATCCTGACCCCCGGCGACGGCACCGGCGCCATCACCCGGGTGATGATCGAATCGGCGGACAAGAACGGCGAGCACTGGTCGACGGTGGGCGTTTCCGCCAACATCATCGACGCCTCCTATAACGCGCTCCGCGACTCGATCATCTACAAGCTGTACCGGGACGGGGCCGAAGAAAAACACTCGCCAGGCTGATGGCCGGCGGCGGCGCCCCCGAGACCCCCGCGCCCGGCGACGCCCCGGGTCCGGTCATCGTCCTGGTCGAGCCGCAACTGGGCGAGAACATCGGCATGGCGGCGCGCGCCATGCTCAATTGCCGGCTGACGGAGCTTCGCCTGGTCAAGCCCCGCGACGGCTGGCCCAGCGACGAAGCCACGGCCGCCGCCGCCGGCGCCGACGGGGTGGTGGAAGGGGCCAGGGTTTTCGACACCACGGCCGACGCCGTCGCCGACCTGGAACGGGTCTTCGCGACCACGGCGCGCAACCGCGACATGACGCAGCGCATCCTCACGCCCCGCCAGGCGGGCGCCGAAATCCGCCAATTCATGGCGGATGGAAACGCTAAGGCAGGCGTATTGTTCGGGCGCGAGGCCAAGGGCCTCAAGAACGACGACCTGGCGCTTTGCGACGCCGTGGTGATGGCGCCGGTGAACCCGGCTTTCAGCTCGCTCAACCTGGCGCAGGCGGTGTTTTGCATCGGCTATGAATGGCTGCTGGCCGACCTCGGAGACGGGCCCGGGGAAGATGGCGGCGGCAGGCTGGCGATGGCGAAGGAAACCCGGCCCGCGAACAAGGCGGAACTGCGAAGGCTGTTCGAACATTTGGAGAAGGAGCTTGACGCGTCGGGGTTCCTGCACGTGAAGGAAAAGCGCCCGGTCATGGTCCGCAACATCCGCAACATGCTGCAACGGGCCCAGTTGACCGAACAAGAGGTACGCACCCTTCGCGGCATCATCACCAGCCTCGCGGGAAAGCGCGGCCGGTGACTCCCTAAATCCGCGTCGACAGCCAGATGGCGAGGCGGGAGCCGGCCCGGATCAGCCCCGTCAACGCCTCGTAGCCGGGCGCCTCGCGGGCGCCCAGGTCGAGGCTGGTTTGCTTGTGTTCGACCTCTTCGAGGCGGAATTCCTCGAGCCGGTCGCGGAGTTTCTTCTCGCCGCCGGAGTCTTTACCCAGGGCGTCCAGGCGCGCGATCTGTCCGGCGTAGTGTTCGTCGATGACCTCCTCGACGGCGACCGTGCACGCGTGCGCCGCCTTCTCCCCCAGCAGCGCCGTGCCGGCGCCCAAGGCGAACCCGGCGACGTGCCACAGCGGCAGCAGCGCCGTCGGCCGCACCCGGCGTTCGGGGATGAGCTTGTTGAAGGCATCCAAGTGCCGGCGTTCCTGTTCGGCCATGTGCTCGAGGGCGGGGGCGCTGGCGCTTTTGCCGAGCACGCTGAGCTGGCCCTCGTAGATCCTGACGGCGCCGTATTCGCCGGCCTGGTCGACGCGGATCATGCGCTTGATCATCTCCGCCTTCGACGGATCGCCGGGCAGCCGATTCGGCTTTTTGTTGCTCTTGGCGCTTTTGCCCGGTTTTTTCGGCTTTTTGGATTTTTTTGTTTTAGGCTTTTTCGCTTTCTTTGCCTTGCTCATGCCTGCCTCCGCATCTTCTCGGCGCCCCAGAACGACCCCACCGCCAGGGCCAGCGACGCCGCTACATTGTAGGTCGCCATGGACACCCCGAACAGGGCCCAGTCGACCTCGTTGCAGGCCTTGGCCGACCGGGCCTCGATCAGCAGGCGGCGCAGCTCCTCCACTGTTTCGGGTTCCGGATCGTTCGCCGCGACGGCGCACGAGGCCAGGGACCGCCACCAGTGCTGCTCGACGCCGATGTGGTAGAATGCGATTTCAGCCCCGGCCAGGAACGCCACCGCGGCGCCGATCAC
>JADFMB010000105.1 GCA_022564115.1 Pseudomonadota bacterium | reverse complement strand
GCACTGCGTCGTCCCCGGATGATGCCGTTTTTCAGCAAGCTTGAGCCCTGTCTGGTCGGCATGGAAGCGTGCGCCACGAGCCACTTCTGGGCGCGGGAGCCATCCACACAGGACATTCATGAGCAAAGTTCTTGAACCAAAATATACATAAATATTCCCTATTTGTTCTTGACAATCCAGCATATATATGATCTTATTCTCTTTTCATTTTTGAATAGGAATTACAGGTCATGCCGTCCGATACTCAACCTAACCCCACGCCCGGCTCTCCGCCTGAACCCCAAGAGACGGGGACGGGCAAAGCCCGGACAGGGAACCAACAAATCGAGCCCCTTCCCCCGCGCCAGGAGGCGTTCTGTCATTACTTCGTGCTGTGGGGCAACGCCTCGGTGGCCGCCAAACAGGCCGGCTACGCGCGCGCCTCGGCCCGCAACCAGGGCTACCGCCAGGGGCGCCGGCCGCGCATCCGGGCGCGGATCGCGGCGCTGCGGCGCGGCCTGGCGCGCGCCTACGGCCTCGACGCCGAGGTCCTGGTCGGCAAGCTCGAGGCGCTCTACCAGCGCGCCGTCGACGACCACCACTTCCACGCCGCGGCGCGCTGTGTCGAGCTGCAGGCGCGCATGGCCGGCCACGTCGAGGGCCGCTTCAAGGTAGCGGCGGTGGAAAGCCAGGGGGAGAGGACGGGGGAGAGGACGACAAATGACGACATCCACGGCCCTTTCGCGGCGCCGAAACAAGCCCAATCAACGGGTTAGGGCTGAAATGGCGCCGGAAAATGACGACTTACGGACGACATGGTGACGACATGGTGACGACATGAGGACGACATGGTGACGACACGGGGACGACATGCGGACGACATGCGGACGACTTTCCGGAGCCTTTAAGAAAAGGCGTAAGGGAAAAGGAGATCGGGAGAAAAAAAGAGTTTGGCGGACAACACCGGCAACGCCCCGAGGCGCGGCATCGGCATGGCGAAAGGGTCCTTTTCCTTTTGTACTATGGGGCCCCGGCGTTCCTCGGGCTAGCCCTTCTTCTGTTTCTTGGCCCAACTGTCCCGCAGGCTGACGGTGCGGTTGAAAACGGGCTTTTCGGGCGTCGAGTCGGGATCGCAGCGGAAATAGCCCTGGCGCTCGAACTGCACCGTCTCGCCCGGGCCCGCGTCCCCGAGCGCCGGCTCAAGCAGGCAGTCGTCCAGCACCTCGAGGGAGTTGGGATTGAGCCGGTCCAGGAAGCCGTCCCCGGAGGCGTCCCCTTCGGCGAACAGGTGATCGTAGAGCCGGACTTCCGCGGCCACCGCATGGGCGGCCGAAACCCAATGCAGCGTGCCCCTGACCTTGCGGCCATCGGGCGCGTTGCCGCCCCGGGTCTCGGGGTCGTAGGTGCAGCGAAGTTCGGTGACGGTGCCATCCGCGTCCTTGATGGCGTCCGTGCAGGTAATGAAATAGGCGTAGCGCAGGCGCACCTCGCGCTTAGGCGCGAGACGGAAGAATTTCTTCGGCGGGTCGTCCATGAAGTCTTCGCGTTCGATATAGATTTCGCGGGAAAAAGGCACCTTGCGGGTGCCGGCGGCCTCGTCTTCGGGGTTGTTGACGGCGTCCAGTTCCTCGGTCTCGCCCTCCGGGTAATTCTCGATCACCACCTTCAAGGGCCTGAGCACGGCCATGCGCCGGGGCGCCGTCCTGTTCAGGAGCTCCCGCGTGCAATGGTCCAGGGCCGCCATCTCGACCACGGCGTCTTTCTTGGTCACCCCGATGCGGGCGGCGAAATCACGGATCGCGGCGGCCGGGACGCCGCGCCGCCTGAGGCCCGAGATCGTCGGCAGGCGGGGATCGTCCCAGCCGCCGACGTGGCCGCCGGCCACCAGTTCCGTCAGCCGGCGCTTCGACAGCACGGTGTGGGTAAGGTTGAGGCGGGCGAATTCGTACTGGCGGGGCCGCGACGGGACACCTAAGTTCTCGATCAGCCAATCATACAGGGGACGGTGGTCCTCGAACTCCAGGGTGCACAGCGAATGGGTGACGCCTTCGATGGCGTCCGACTGGCCGTGGGCGAAGTCATAGGTGGGATAGATGCACCAGGCGTCGCCCGTGCGCGGATGCGTCGCGTGCAGGATGCGGTACAGCACCGGGTCGCGCATGTTGATGTTGCCCGACGCCATGTCGATCCTGGCGCGCAGCACCTTTTCGCCGTCGGCGAATTCGCCCCCCCGCATGCGGCGGAACAGGTCCAGGCTTTCTTCCTTGCCGCGGCCGCGGTGGGGGCTGGGCCGGCCCGGCTCGGTCAGGGTGCCCCGGTGCTCGCGGATCTCGTCCGCCGTGAGATCGTCGACGTAGGCGAGCTCGGCCTCGATCAGGTGTTCGGCCCATTCATAAAGCCGCTCGAAATAATCCGACGCGAAATAAAGGTGTTCCCCCCAATCGAAGCCGAGCCAGCGGACGTCTTCGATGATGGAGTCGATGAACTCCACCTCTTCCTTGAGGGGATTGGTGTCGTCGAAGCGGAGATGGCAGCGCCCGCCGAAGGTCTCGGCGGCGCCGAAATTAAGGCAAATCGACTTGGCGTGGCCGATATGCAGATACCCGTTCGGTTCCGGCGGAAAGCGGGTGACGACCTCCTTGGCGCGGCCCGAGGCTACATCCTCGGCGATGATGTCGAGGATGAAGTTGCCCCCGCCTTCCCCGGCTTTTTCTTCCGTATCGGTATCGGTCATGGCGTCTGGCGGCCCTACTTGGCTTTCACCTCGCACGCCTTGTTGATGGCCTTGTAGGCGGCGGTGAAGCCTTTCAGGGAATAGGTGTCGGTGGTCAGGGTGCCGCGGCTGGACGTTCCCTTGACGATCATCCTGGCGCCCCGGATCATGGCCTTGACGATGGCGCCGTCGGTCTTCGAGTCATAGGCGAAGGCGTGGCCGGCGTCGGTGAACATCTTGAACGTCGCCCCGCCGATGACCACGTCGACCTCGCTGCCCGACTGGTAGGTGTAGCCGGCCTTGATGCTGATCACGTCGAGGCTTTTTTCCGCCGGACGATGGGTGACCAGGATATACGTCTCGCCGCGTTTCTTGTATTTGCCCTTGGCCTTCTTCGGTTGCGAGCCCATGTAACAGACCGCCTTGCCGCCTTCGGATTCCTTGTACGTCTCCCAGTCCCCGAAATTACCGATCGGGACGGCGTCCTGGGCGTGGGCCGGGGCCGTGGCGACGATAAGGATTAGGGCGAAAGCGGCAGTGGCTGGGCGTAATATTTCCATGACCCCATTCATAATCCGGGCCGCTTCCCTTGCCAACCACCGAAGCCGGTGGCACAGATAGCCGATGGCCGCCAAAAATCCGTTAATCGTCGAAGTCACCCGGGGGGCCATGGTCGAAAGCCGCCATCGGGGCGCCGCCGTGGTCATCGACGCCAAGGGGAAAGCCGTCCACGCCTGGGGCGATATCGAGCGCATCGTCTATCCGCGCTCGGCGATCAAGCCTTTGCAGGCCCTGGCCGTGGTCGAAACCGGGGCGGCCGAGGCCTTCGGCGTTACCGACGCCGAACTGGCGCTGGCATCCGCTTCCCACATCGGCCAGCCGCAACACACGGACGCGGTCCTTGCCTGGCTCGGGAGGATCGGCCTCGGTGCGGATGACCTGGAATGCGGCGCCCATGAGCCGCTCGACCCCGAGACCGCCAAGGCAAAAGCGCGCGCCGGCGAAAGCCCGGGCGCGGCCGACAACAACTGTTCGGGCAAGCACGTCGGCATGCTGACCACGGCCAAGCACCTGGGCGAGGAGACGTCGGGCTACACCCGGCCCGGCCACCCGGTGCAGCAACGGCTGCGGGCGATTTTGACCGACATGGGCGGCGAGGATCTGAGCCAGGCTCCCGAAGGCACCGACGGCTGCGGCATTCCCGTCTTCGGCATGCCCTTGTCGGCGCTGGCCCGGGCGCTGGCCCGGATGGCCGACACGAACGGCCTGGAGGCCGGGCGCGCCGAAGCCGCCGGTCGGATCGTCGCCGCGATGATGTCCCATCCCTTGCTGGTCGGCGGCCGTGACCGTTTCGACACCATTGCCATGGAGGCGGGCGGCGGGACTTTCGCCGTCAAGACCGGAGCCGAGGGCATGCACGGGGCGATCCTGCCCGGCCTCGGGCTGGGGGTGGCGGTGAAGATCGACGACGGGGCGAGGCGTGCCGCCCAGGTGGCGATGGCGGCGATCCTCGATTACCTGGGCGTCCTCGACGGGGAGGCGAAAGTCGCGCTGGCGGAGTTCCTGGAAACGCCGGTCCTCAACGCCCGTGGAGAACGCGTCGGCGAAATCCGCATGGCAAAGGGCTGGGCGGGTTAAAACGGAGGGCCCACCTCAACAATGGGCGCGTCTTAATTTTTTCAATGTATTTTGTGAATTATATCTTGAAGAAGTTTCACTGATTTTTTCGCAATCGACGTTTTGCATCCCGGCGAAATCGATATCCCAGATATTAGTGTTCTTCCAGATAACGCCCTTAACATTGGCGCCGCGAAGCTTGGCGTCCAATAAATTTGCACCTGTCAAATCCGCAAATTTCAGGTTGGCGCCATTGAGATTTGAACGACTCAAATTGGCCCCTTTCAGGTTGACGCCATATAAATTCGCGTTCGAAAGATCGGTGTCACTTAGATCAGCGCCGGCCAGATCGGCCTTAAAAAAATTAAGCCTATTCAAATCTTTTCCCTTAAGGAAAGCGCCCCGGAGATTGGCGCTGTTGAGGGGGCGGCTTTTCAAGTCGACCTTGGTCAAGTCCGCTCCCGGAAGGCTAAGGCTGCGGCTGGCAAACCTCAACGGCTTGAACGCTTGTTGCTGTGGGACCTGCTGGACAGGCGCGTTTGCGGTTTTTTCCTCTTTCATCTCCTTGGCGCCTGGTTTTTTTGAAACCACCTTGGGCTCCGCTTTTGCAGTGGGAGAGGATGATGCCGGTTTGCGGCCTTCTTTATCCGCTGCTTTTTTTTCTACTTCTTTCGGTTTGGTGGGGGACGCCTTCGGGGCTTCGGCCTTTGAGGCCAAGCTGGCGCTGGAAGGGCCCGCCTGGACAACGGTAAAAAACTGAACGCCTGTATCCCCGCCCCAAATGAGCATTAATAAAAACAACCCCCAAAGGGAGCCGAAGCCTAAACCACGGCGTTTGTCCATGGGGATGCGGCGAATGCCGAGGCCAAGGAGAATGATCGAGGTTAAAAGGAACAGGCAGAAAAGATACAGAATTATCAGTGGGTTATCTTGAGCAAGCGGGGTCGCCTTTTGGAGGAAGATAAAAAGCACCGCCGGCCCCAGAAGATAGAAAATCAAAATAGAAATAAAGCGGGGAACCCTTCCGGTCATGTTGAAAATAAACGGAAGCTGATCGTGTTCGTTGGCAACCTCCAAAGTGTGACGATAGTCCAAATAGATATGGAGATAGGCCGTAAGGCCGATCATGATCAACGGCCCCAAAACCAGGAAATCAAAAAACCCCACGGGAACGTCGGCGAAGGGGACCTTGATTTGGTTCTTTAATAGGGCCTCATCGGGAGAACCCAGAGTCACCAGAACGAAGATGGCGTAGACAACCATGGCAAGCATCACGCGTCGGATCGTCAACGATACCTCGTCACGGTTCTTTTCTGCCACGGTTGAACTGGAAAAGGATATTTTTGGGGGGGGCGGGAACCGGGCCTGAAGCCATGAGGGAATGAAACTTTTTGGCATAACCCCCTGTTCTTCGCTGCCTTGCGGTTCAGGACGTTCTTCCGCTGGCCCCATGGCCCTCTCCCCCAAAAGCTGACTTTTTTACCCTATCAAGGATTAGGGGGATTTTCGACCGGAAATTGCATAAAGTCTAATTTTGCCCGGACTCTTCCTCGTCCGCCGGCGGCTGATCCAGGAACTTCTCCATCTTGCTCCTGATTTTCGGGTCGCCGAAGACGTGTTCGGCCAGTTCCTCCGTCGGCCCGCCCGGGCGTTCGGGGCGGCGGGGATAGCGGCCCAGCGACGTCAGGCGGTCGTACATGACGATGGCGCCGGCGATGCCGAGGTTGAGGGAAAACCGCGTCGGGATTTTGACCACGAACCCGCAACGTTCGCTCAACGCCGGGCTTAAGCGCCCCCGTTCCGGCCCCAACACATAGGCCGCCTGGGCCGGGTGGCGGAAGGCCGGCAACTCGACCGCGTCGTCCGTCAGCTCGACGCCGACCAAAATGCAGTCCTTGGGCAGCAGCAGGGATTGGACATCGGGGAAGCTGTAGAACGGCACGTTTCCCGGCGCGTCCGACGTGTCCGACTTAGCCCCTTCGCGCCTTGGATAGGCGGCGGCGACGGTAAACACGAAGCTGGCGCCGAAGGCGTGGGCCGAACGGAACAGGCTGCCGACGTTCATGGCCTTCGAGATGCCCTCGACGCCGATGGCGAAATAACCGCGCATGGGGGTAGCTCCTTGGTATCAAGCGCCCGGTTTCAAGTCTCCTGCGCCAGCGGGCGAAGCGGGCGTTCCGAAATCGGCAGGTGCAGCATTCCCGCCAGCAGGCCGAGCACGATCGACGCTATCCACACCTGGTCATAGGACCCGGTGGCGTCATACGACCAGCCGCCCCACCAGACGCCGATAAAGCTGCCCACCTGGTGCGAGAAAAAGACGACGCCGAACAGGGTCGACATGTAGCGGACGCCGAAAATCTGCGCCACCAGGCCGGAGGTCAGGGGCACCGTGCCCAGCCACAACACGCCCATCGCCGACGCGAACACCAGCACCGTCAGTTCCGTCACCGGCATCATGAGGAACACGGCGACCAATATGGCGCGCAGGAAATAAAGGGCGCTGAGCAGGTATTTCTTCGAATACCGCCCGCCCAGCACCCCGCAGGCATAAGTGCCGATGATGTTGAAGAAACCGATGAGCGCGATCGCCGTGGCCCCGGTGGTGGCGGTGAACCCGGCGTCCAGAAGATAGGCCGGGAAATGGACGGCGATGAACGAAATCTGAAACCCGCAGACGAAGAATCCGGCGCTCAGGTACAGATACCCCTTGTGCCCGGCGGCTTCGCGCATGGCCTGGCCCATTGTCCGCGCCGAGCCGCCTTCCCGGGTATCGGCCGAACTGCCGGTCAAGGCCTTGGCCAGGGCCACCATCACCATCGCCAGCCCGGCGATATACAAAAGCGCCGTCGACCAGCCGATGGTCTCGATGAGCCCCAAACTGACCGGCGCCATGTAGAACTGCCCGAAGGAGCCGCCGGCGGTGGCGATGCCCAAGGCGAGGGAGCGTTTTTCCGCCGGCACCCGGCGGGCCACGGCGGCCAGCACGACGGCGAAGCCGGCCGCCGCCTGGCCGAAACCGATGAACAGGCCGGCGCCGATGTTGAGGTCCGTCACGTCGGTGGCGCCCGACATGATGTAAAGCCCGCCGGCATAGACGATGCCGCCGAGCGCGATCATCTTGCCGGAGCCGTACTTGTCGGCCAGCGCGCCGGTTAAAGGCGTGAATATCCCCCACAGGATGTTCTGCAGCGCCATGGCGAAGGCGAAGGCCTCGCGGCCCAGGCCCAGGTCGGCCGTCATCGATGGCAGGAACAAGCCGAAGTTCTGGCGGATGCCCATGCCGAGACTGGCAACCAGGGCGGCGGAAATGACGACGGTCCAGAATATGCGCTTGGCGCTGGCGCTCATCGGCTTGGTCCTTGGGCTTTTGCCGTTCTTGGGCTCCCCGGCGCGTCCGGCCGGGGTCAAGGTCTTTTATAGAGGGTGCCTCGGGCTGTCCAGAAGGGCTTTTGCAAGAGGCGGGGAGCGGCGAAGGTTTTAAACCTTGAGTTCGCTTAAGTTCCGGTAAAGCTCCAGCGCCTCCGGGTTGGCCAGGGCGTCCAGGTTCTTGACCTGGCGCCCGTGGACGATGTCGCGTACCGCCAGCTCGGTGATCTTGCCCGATTTGGTGCGCGGGATATCGGCGACCTGGACGACGACGGCGGGCACGTGCCGGGGGGTGCAGTCGGCGCGCACCTGGTCGTTGATCTTCCGTGTCAGGGCGCCGGACAATTGCAACCCTTCCTTCAACACCACGAACAGCACGATGCGGATGTCGTTGTCCCATTCCTGGCCGATGACGATGCTCTCGATGACTTCCGGCAGCTTTTCCACCTGGCGGTAAATCTCGGCGGTGCCGATGCGCACGCCGCCCGGGTTCAGGGTCGCGTCGGATCGGCCGTGGATGATGAAACCGCCGTGGCCGGTGATCTCGACGTAATCGCCGTGGGTCCAGACGTTCGGGAAAGCCTCGAAATAGGCGGCGTGGTAGCGGCTGCCGCCGTCGTCGTCCCAGAACCCGACCGGCATCGACGGGAACGCCTTGGTGCACACCAGCTCCCCTTTCCCGCCCCGAAGCGGCTTGCCGTCGGCGTCGAACACGTCCACCGCGACGCCCAGCATCGGCGCCTGGATCTCGCCCCGCCACACCGGCTTGGTCGGATCGCCGCCGCAGAAACAGCCCATGATCTCGGTGCCGCCGGAAAACGACACCAAGTGGATATCCGGCTTGACCTTGGCATGGACATAATCGAAGCCCTCCGGGGCCAGCGGCGAGCCGGTCGAACACATCATCCTGAGGGTGCTCAAATCATGGGTCTTGGCCGGTTCGATCCCCGCCTTGGCGATGGCGTCGATGAACTTGGCCGAGGTGCCGAACAACGTCATCTTCTCTTCGTCGGCGTAGTCGAACAGCACGTTCGGGTCCGGAGAGAAGGGCGAGCCGTCGTAGAGCAGCACCGTCGCCCCCCAGCCGACCACCGAAGCCAGCCAGTTCCACATCATCCAGCCGCAGGTGGTGAAGAAGAACACCCGGTCGCCTTCGTGGATGTCGCAGTGGAGTAGCTGTTCCGAGGCGTGCTTCAACAGCGCCCCGCCCTGGCCGTGGACGATGCACTTGGGTTTTCCCGTGGTGCCGGACGAAAACAGGATGTAGAGCGGATGGGCGAACGGCAATTGCCTGAAATCGATGTCGCCGGGGGTAAGCCCGGCGGTGAAATCGTCCCACGACACCGCGCCGGGGACGGTTTTGGCGATGGCCTCAGGGCTCACGTCCTGGTCGCCATAGGGAATGATCACCACCTTTTCGATGCTCGGGCACCGGGCGGCGATCGCGGCCGTCTTGGCCAGGCAGTCGTGGCGCTTGGCGTTGTAGCGGTAACCGTCGGCGGCGAACAGGATTTTCGGTTCGATCTGGCCGAAGCGGTCGAGCACCCCGTCGACGCCGAAATCGGGCGAGCACGACGACCATACGGCGCCGAGGCTGGAGGCCGCCAGCATGGCGGCGATGGTTTCGGGCATGTTGGGAAGGTATCCCGCCACCCGGTCGCCGGATTTTATGCCCGCCCCGGCCAGCGCCTGGGCCAGCACCGAGACCCGGTCATGAAGTTGGCCATGGGAAAGCCGGCGTTTGACCTTGTCCTCGCCCCAAAACACCAGGGCCTCGCCGTCTCCCCTGCGTTTCAGCATGTTTTCGGCGAAGTTCAGCCTGGCGTCGGGGAACCACCGGGCGCCGGGCATCGAGTCGGCGTCGACCAGCACCGTTTTCCCCCACGTCTCGGCGGTGATGCCGGCGAAACCGATGACGCTTTGCCAGAACTTCTCGCGCTCGGTAATGGAGAACCGATGGAGCGCGTCGGTGTCGGGGACGTCGGCGCTCCATTGTTCGGT
>JADFMB010000104.1:6915-9725 GCA_022564115.1 Pseudomonadota bacterium | reverse complement strand
TTTCCGGGCTGACCGAGTCGGAAAACAAGATCAAGGGGCTCGGCATCGGCGCCGACGACTACCTGACCAAGCCGTTCGACAAGAGGGAGCTTCTGGCCCGCATCCAGGCCGTGGTCAGGCGTTCGGCGGGGCATTCCCAACCGATCATCACCACCGGTCTTTTGACCGTTAACCTGGATTCCCACACCGTCGAGGTGGAAGGGCAGCCCATCCACCTGACGGGCAAGGAATTCGGCATTCTGGAATTGTTGAGCCTGCGCAAGGGGACGACCCTGACCAAGGAGATGTTCCTCAACCACCTCTACGGCGGCATGGACGAGCCGGAATTGAAGATCATCGACGTCTTCATCTGCAAGCTGCGCAAGAAGCTGAACGCCGCCACCGGCGGCGAAAACTATATCGAAACCGTCTGGGGACGCGGCTACGTGCTCAGGAACCCCGACGGCGAAGACCAAAAGGCCACCGCCAAAGCCTGACGCGGCGAAGCCCTTTCCACCCATTGATCTGAAAACACGGGCCGTCGGGTTCATACCAAGGATCAGTCGAGAACGAGGCTGTAGATTCCGCGTTGGCTGGGAACGGGCTTGAACCTGTCCGAGATCCCGAGCACCGTTTCGGCACCGCCGAGGAACAGGGTGCCGTCCTCGGGCATAAGCTTGCTGATCCCTTCGAGAACCTTCTTCTTGTTTTCGGGGTCGAAATAGATCAACACGTTGCGGCAGAACACGATGTCGAACTTACCCAGCGGTGTGAGATCATCCAGCAGGTTGAATTCCCTGAAGATGACCATATCGCGGATTTCCTGGCTGATCAGCCACTGGTCTTCCTGCTTTTCAAAATACTTGACCAGCATCTTAATGGGCAGGCCGCGTTGGACCTCGAACTGCGAATAGAGACCGGATTTGGCCTTTCTCAGGATTTCCGTCGAGATGTCGGTGCCGATGATATCGATTTTCCAGCCCTCCAGCTTCGCCGCCTGTTCCTTCAGGATAATGGCAAGGGAATAGGGCTCCTGGCCGCTGGAGGCGGCGGCGCAGTAGATGCGAATGGATTTCTTGTCGGCCCGGGATTCCAGCAGCGGCGGCAGAATATGGTCCCGGAACAGGTCGAATGGCTTGGTGTCGCGGAAGAAGAAGGATTCGTTGGTGGTCATGGCTTCGGTCACGTCGACCACAAGCTCGCCTTCCCCGGCCTTGCGGAGTTCTTCAAAAAGTTCATCCAGCCCCTTGAGGCCGTGCTTGCGGACCACGGGCATCAACCGGCTTTCCAGCAGGTATGACTTGTCCGGAGTGAGCACCAGGCCGGACCGTTCCTTCAAGAGGGTGCTGACGTAGGTGAAATCGTCCGGCTTCATCAGCCGCCCTTCCCCATGAATTCCATGACTTTCGCGCTCAGCTTCTCGATCGGCATGACGGCGCTGCAAAGGCCCGCCATGGCCACGGCGCCCGGCATGCCCCAAACGATGCTTGTCTCTTCGTCCTGGGCGAAGAGGGTGCCGCCGGCGTCGGTGACCACTTTCCCGCCCTTCAGGCCGTCCGACCCCATGCCGGTGAGGATGACCGTCAACACCCGGCTGCCGAACGTCTTGGCCAGGCTTCGGAGCATCGGATCGATGGCCGGGCGGCAGTAGTTCTCGGGTGGATTCTGGTTGACGCGGATGGCGGCCCCGGACGGGCCGTCGACGATTTCCATGTGGTAATCGCCCGGTGCCACGTAGGCATGGTTGGGTTCCAGTACCTCTCCGTCCTCGGCCTCGGTGCACGCCCAGCCGGCCGCCTTGGCGATATGTTCGGCCAGGATACGGGTGAACATCGGCGGCATGTGCTGGGTGACGACTACCGGCACGCCGATGACGGGTCGGATGCTTTGAAACAGCTTGAACAGGGCCTGGGGGCCGCCGGTGGAGCTGCCGATGGCGAGGATTTTCGGCTTCGCCGCATTGGTGGCCTGGCGCAGCACGACGGGGCCCGAATAAAGCGACGACGGGGCGGCGGTGACGGCGGCCTTGGGTTCCGTTTTACCGGCGTCGCGGCGGCTGCCGGCGCCCAGGCTTTTGATTTTTTCCAGAATCTCGCGGCGGAATTCGCTGGCCCCGGCGATCTTGCCGGTTGCGGTCGGCTTCGGCACGTAATCGGCGGCCCCGGCTTCAAGCGCCTTGAGGCTGATATCGGCGTTACGTTCCGTCAACGTCGAGGCCATGATGATCTTGACGTTGGGGTCCAGTTCGATGAGCTTGGGCAACGCCGTCAGGCCGTCCATGACCGGCATTTCAATGTCCAGGACGACGACGTCGATGTCCTTCCGCCCCATCCGTTTCACGGCCTGGGCGCCGTCGGCCACCGAGGCGACGACGACGATGCCGGGATCGGGGGCGATCATTTTCGCGATCAGGCCGCGGATAATCGCTGAATCGTCCACCAGCATGACGCGAATGGCGTTGTCGGAAGGTTGCTGGTCCGTTCCGGTTTCGGAACCCTTCAGGTTGATTGCCACCGGACCTTCTCCGCGAACAATTACAAAAGACCCACTTGGGCGAATTTGGCTTGGATGATTTCGCTGTCGAAGGGCTTCATGATGTATTCGTTCGCTCCCGCCTCGATCGCCTGCTGGATATGGTCCATGTCGTTTTCGGTCGTGCAGAAAACGACGATCGGAGAATCCCCGCCGGGCAAGGCTCTGAGCGCCCTCAGGAACTCGATGCCGTCCATGACCGGCATGTTCCAATCCAAAAGCACCCCATCGGGGAGATTTTTCTTGCAGACCTCCAGGGCTTCGCTGCCGTCGGCGGCTTCCACGACTTCAAAATCCAG
>JADFMB010000104.1:0-6905 GCA_022564115.1 Pseudomonadota bacterium | reverse complement strand
CACCATGCGGATGACCTTGGAATCATCGACGACGAGACAGGTTTTCATGGCTTTACTTCGAACTTCTTCCCTAAAAAAAACGTCCCGGCCGGCCTCCCTTGGAGGAGGCTAGGGCAACCAGGACTTCATCAACCAGACCTCAATTTTCCCAGGGCGACCTTCACACTATGATTATGTATCGTCCGGCCCCGGCGGCGTCAACGTCTTGCCGCCGCTCCGGGTCCATGGCGGCGGGCCAATGCGTCGGGACTTCCGGCCTGGAGGAAGCGGCGCCAATCACTGAACCAGGATTATGCCGGCAACCTGTTGAAAGCCGTGGCCAAGGACCCGGCGGACGCCGGGTCCTCTAGCCGGTCGGTTACTCCGCCGCTTCGGCAACCTCTTCGGCGGCTGTTTCTTTCATGGTCGCCAAGGAAACGGTCTGCGCCAAGCCGCTGACCAGGGCTTCGCGGTCGTACTTGGCCACGTAATCGTTGAAACCCGCCTCGCGGCCACGCTGGAAGTCGTCGTCGCTGGACCGAGCGGACAGGGCGACCATGGGCACGTTCTTCCACCGCGAGTCGGCCCGGACGTCCTTGGCGAATTCAAAACCATCCATTTCCGGCATCACGATATCGCTGATGATGACATCGAAGGTGGTGCCCTGTTCGCGCATCCGCAGGGCCTCGACGGCGCTTTCGACGGTGATGACTTCCCAACCGGCCACCGACAGGAGCGGCGACAGGAGGTTGCGGAAGAACGGGCTGTCGTCGACCAGAAGCGCCCGCTTCTTGCCGTCCTCGCCCCGGAACGCGCCCTCGGACACGGTTCCGAACCAATCGGGGAAGCCCTGGGTGAGGAAATAACCGGCGTCGATCAGGTCGGTGGCCCTGCCGCCGATGACGGCGCTGCCGATCGAGCCGGGCTGATCGGACGCCAGTTCGATCTTCAGGTGGTCGTCGACGATATCGAGGATTTCATCGACGACGAGGCCCAAGGAGCGGTCGGCGTCGGAGAACACCAGCACCGGCTGGCGGCCCTCGGTCTTGAACTCGTGGGCCGGGTCGCACGGGATCAACGGCATCAGGTGGCCGCGGTATTGAACCATGACCTGGCCGTGCAACGTTTCGGTCTTGGCCATGTCGATTTCCTCGAGCCGCGCGATCAAGGCCAGCGGCACCGCCTTGCGATCCTCGCCGCCGGCCCGGAAGATCAGCATCGACGTAATCTCGCCTTCCTGTCCGACGGTCGCGGTGGCCATTTCGTCGACATCCTCTTTGGTGTCCATCTGGCCGGCGGCCGAGGCGATGCCATTGGGGTCGAGAATCATGATGACGCTGCCGTCACCAAGGATGGTGTTGCCGGAATAGAACGAGATATTGCGCAGGATCGGCGACACCGGCTTGACCACGATTTCCTCGGTGTCGAAGACCTGATCGACGATAATGCCGAAGGTGTTGGTGCCAACCTGGGTAACAATAATGAACATCTCGTCGTCGGCGTCGGTTTCTTCAACCTCGATTTCGGTGGCGCCGGCTTGGGCCATTTCAGCGGCGGCCTTTTCAGCCTCGACCTTTTCGGCCAGGACCTTCTCCGCTTCGGCATTTTCGACGTCGGCCGTTTCAGCGGCCGTCTTGTCTTCGTCGGTGGCGTCGTCCCCGTCCGCCTTGGCGGCCGCGGCTTTGGCGGCGGCGGCGGCCTCAGCGGCGACTTTTTCAGCCGCGGCCTTCTCCTCCGCCGCCTTTTTAACCGCCGCCTTGGCAGCCGCGGTTTTCTTGGCCGCGACTTTTTCCGCCATGATCTTTTCGGCCATGGCCTTATCGGTCTGGGCCTGTTCGTCCAACTCTTCCACGTCGGTATCTAACTCGAGCAGGTTTGAAAGCGACACCAGCGGCAATAACCGGTTGCGCAGCCTGAGCACCGGCGATTCGTTGATCATCTCGACGGCGTTTTCGGATTTCGACGAGGCCCGCACCAGTTCGAGGACGCTGATTTGCGGAATGGCGAAGCGTTCCTTGGCGCATTCGACGATCAACGCCGAAACGATGGCCAACGTCAGCGGGATCTTGATGGTGAAGGTCGATCCCTTGCTGGCCACCGATTTCAGCTCGGTGGTGCCGCCAATCTTTTCGATATTGGTCCGGACCACGTCCATGCCGACGCCGCGGCCGGAGATGGAAGTGACTTTGTCGGCCGTCGAAAACCCGGCGGCGAAAATGAACTGCTGGATCTGCTGGTCGCTCATGTCATCAAGCTCGGACTCGGTGGCGAGGCCGTTCTCGATGCACTTTTGGCGGATCCGCTCCATGTCGAGGCCCTTACCGTCATCGGAAATCTCGATGATGATGTGGCCGCCCTCATGGAAGGCGTTCAGGGTGATGTTGCCTTTTTCCGGCTTGCCGGCCGCCGCCCGTTCGTCCGGCATTTCGAGACCGTGGTCAGCGGAATTTCGGACCATGTGGGTCAACGGGTCCTTGATCATCTCCAGCACCTGGCGGTCCAGTTCGGTGTCGGCGCCCAGCATTTGCAACTCGATCTGCTTGCCCTGCTCGAGGGCAAGGTCGCGGACGATCCGGGGCAGCTTCGCCCAGGCATTGCCAATCGGCTGCATACGGGTCTTCATGACCCCTTCCTGCAGGTCCGACGTGATGTGGCTTAAGCGCTGCAGGGGAGTGGTGAATTCGTCGTTGTCGCGGCCGCGCAACATCTGCAGGAGCTGATTACGGGTCAACACCAGTTCGCTGACCAGGGTCATCAGGTCTTCGAGCACATCGACGTGGACGCGGATGGAAGACTGGGCCACGGACGATTCCTTCGGCACCTTGCCTTCGTCTTTCTTTGCCGGCGCCTTGTCTTTGGCCTTGGCGGGAAATTTGGTTTCCTCCGTGGGTTCTTCCTTGCCCTCGCTCGCGGGTTCCGGCTGGGCCGGGGCCGCGTCGACACCTTCGGCTTCATGTTCGACGGCCATTTCGGCTTCTAACTCTTTCGCCGTCGCGGCTTTGGCGTCGCCCTCCTCGGCGGCCAGAACCTCATCTAGAAGCTCTTGCGCGACGGGGGCGCCGAATTCGTTGCTCGGCGGGGTTTCAGCGGCGGCGGATTCCTCGGTGGATTCCTCGGCGGCAGATTCGGGGGCGGCTTCCTCGGCCGGGGCTTCCTCGGCCGGGACAGGGGCCGGAGCGGCGCCGCCTTCGGCCATGGCGTTTAATTCGGCGATCAGGGCGCTGTCCTCGCCTTCCGGCTCTTCGCCGGTCTCCTCCAGATCGCCCAGCAGGGCGCGGATGGCGTCTAGGCACTTGAGGATCAGGGTCACGGATTCGGGGGTCACCTCGATGACGCCGTCACGGAACTTGCCGAGCACGTTCTCGCCGGCATGGGCGACCGATTCCAGCCGCGGAAGGCCCAAAAACCCGCACGTCCCCTTGATGGTGTGCACGAGTCGGAAAATGTTGCCGAGGATATCGGCATCGCTCGGATCCTGTTCGAACTTCACCAGTTCGACGTCGAGGACGGCGAGGGCTTCGGTAGTCTCGGTCAGAAATTCGCTTAAAAGGTCATCCATGTCGGTGCTCCGTTTATTCCCCCCGCGGTTTCGGTATCGGGAAATCGCCCCTGGCCCGAGGGAAGGCCCGGGGGCGGCGCGGCTCAAAGGGAAGGGTCGTTTGATTCTCGCGGTCGGTGATTGCCTGGCAATTTGTTCAAAACACCATGGCAGTCTAAAGAAAATTCGGTATCGGGAATGTGTCGAAATGTTTCAAAGGTTGGCTGGTTTTTAACAATCCGTGGCGGGCGGAAACAAAACCGCAAACCGGATTTCGCCGCCCAAACCCCGGGAATGTTCGATCAAGGTCCCGGAATCCCTGGCCAGGCATTGGGCGAAATAGCCGTGGACGTTGCGCGCCGTCAGGTCTTCGGCGTTCGCCCCTTCGGCCAGGGCCGATTGCAGGTCTTCCCTCAGTCGGGCGTCCTCGCCGGTGGCGGTGACGGCAACGCCCAGCCCCTCGTCGAGGACCGCGAAGTCGATGCCCACGGCGCCGCCCCGGGGCAGCGATTCCGAGGCCATCAATACCATATTGAGGACAACCTTAACCGCCGGCGCCCGGAGGGGGGGGGCAACATCCCCGGGCGCATCCCCGGGCCAGTCGAGGGCGACCTTGCCGCCGGACAGAAACCCCACCGCCAGGTCCCGGGCTTCGTTCAGGGAGGCTTCCCCCTTGTTCCCGGCGCCGAGGCCGAAGGCGCCGCGGAAAAAAGTCAGCCTCCGGCTCGCCACGCCGGCGCTGTCGGCGACCAGGCCCAAGGCCTTGCCGTCGTCGTCGAATCCTTCCTGAAAAAGCTCCAGCCCGGTGTTGACGGCGCCGATCGGCCCGATAAGGTCGTGACAGAGCCTTGACGAAAGAAGCTGCGCCACCCGGAGATCCACCTGCATGCCCCTGCCCTTTCCACCCGCCGCCGCACCAGGGGGCGGTCGGCTAGTTCCCGGCGGCAACCGGGAAAGAGCTTAAGATAGCGAAATGCGGCCGCACTTCCTATTCCTTCTATTCCTTGCTTTCGGCGGCCTTGGGGTAGTGGTATACATAATTCCAGACGGGCGGCCCCCTGCCAACAAGGGCGGCCAAGCGGGCCATTAGCCTGTCTTTCATTGGGCAAAGCCCTGAAAAAATTTCAACAACGGCCTTGGCAGGCCCAGGAGTCCACGGTCCCGATGTCTGCGACAGACGCTAGCAAAATTCGTGGCAGTTCCAAGCGTTCGCCGTTTTTCCCCAAGGGCCGCCAGGTCGATCCGCAAGCCCTGGACGAGGTCCGGGCGCTTTTGGCCGATCTTCCCCACGGGCGCGACCTGTTGATCGAGCACCTGCACCTGATCCAGGACCGTTACGGCCATCTTTCGGCCCGCCACCTGGCCGCCCTGGCCGAGGAAATGAAACTGGCGATGACCGAGGTCTACGAGGTCGCCACTTTCTACGCCCACTTCGACGTCGTCATGGAAGACGAAACCCCGCCGCCGGCATTGACCATCCGCGTCTGCGACAGCCTGACCTGCGAGATGATGGGGGCGCGGGATCTTTTGGACGGCCTGCGAAAGAAGATGGGTGACCAGGTCCGGGTCGTCCGCGCCCCTTGCATGGGCCGCTGCGAGACGGCGCCGGTGGCCGAGGTCGGTCACTACCACGTCACCGGGGCGACGGTGGAATCGGTCGCCGAGGCGGCCGACGGCGGCCAAACCCATCCGGTCAACCCGGCCTACACGGATTTTGACGCCTATGCGGCCGACGGCGGCTATGAATTGCTGAAGGACTGCCTGGCGGAAAAGCGTTCCGCCGATGACCTGATCGGGTTGATGAGCGAATCCGGCCTGCGCGGCCTCGGCGGCGCCGGCTTCCCGGCCGGCCAGAAATGGAAAATCGTCCGCGGTTTCCCTGCCCCGCGGCTGATGGCGGTCAACGCCGACGAAGGCGAGCCCGGCACTTTCAAGGACCGTTTCTACATGGAAACGGACCCGCACCGGTTTCTGGAAGGCATGCTGGTCGCCGCCTGGGTGGTCGAAGCGACCGACGTTTACATCTACCTGCGCGACGAATACCCGGGTTTAAGGGAAGTGCTGCTGGAAGAAATCGCCAAGATCGAGGCGGCGGGGCTGAACAAGGCCACCGCCATCCACCTGCGCCGTGGCGCCGGGGCCTACATCTGCGGCGAGGAAGCGGCGATGATCGAAAGCATCGAGGGCAAGCGCGGCCTGCCCCGCCACCGTCCGCCCTATGTGGCCGAGGTCGGGTTGTTTGGGCGTCCGACGCTGGTCCAGAACGTCGAGACGCTTCATTGGATTCGCGACATCGTCGATCGTGGACCGCAATGGTATTCCGGCCAAGGCCGCAACGGGCGGGCGGGGCCGCGCAGTTTCTCGGTTTCCGGACGCGTCAAGGAACCGGGGGTCAAGCTGGCCCCGGCCGGGATCACGGTCAAGGAACTGATCGACGAATTCTGCGGCGGCATGGCCGACGGCCACGAATTCAAGGGTTATCTTCCGGGCGGCGCCTCGGGCGGCATCCTGCCGGCATCCATGGGCGACATCCCGCTCGATTTCGGCACCCTGGAGGAATACGGCTGCTTCATCGGCTCGGCGGCGGTGATGATCCTGTCGGACAGGGACAGCGCCAAGGACGCGGCCCTTAACCTGATGCGGTTCTTCGAGGACGAAAGCTGCGGCCAATGCACGCCGTGCCGGGTCGGCTGTGAAAAGGCCGCCGCCTTGATGGCCGAGGAGGTCTGGGACGAGGCCCTGTTGCAGGATTTGAGCCAGGCCATGACCGATGCCTCCATTTGCGGGCTCGGCCAGGCGGCGGCGAATCCGCTAAAAATGGTGTTGGCGCACTTCGCCGATGATATTATTTGTAAGTAACGGCAAACCCGCAAGGTCGGGGAAAAGGCGGACATGAGCGATAAAATAAAATTTACCCTGAACGGCAGCGAGGTCGAGGCGGCCCCGGACGAGACCATCTGGCAGGTGGCCAAACGCCAGGGCGTGGAGATTCCGTATCTTTGTTATTCGCCGAATCCCGGCTACCGGGCCGACGGCAACTGCCGCGCCTGCATGGTCGAGATCGAGGGCGAACGGGTGCTGGCGGCAAGCTGCATCCGCAAGCCCACCGAAGGCATGACCGTCATGACCGCGTCGGAGCGCGCTAAATCAGCCCGCGACATGGTGTTCGAAATGCTGCTCGCCGACCAGCCGCCGCCCGACGCGGCGCACGAGCGGGATTCCCTGTTCTGGGACTGGGCCGGGAAGATGGGCGTCAAGGAAAGCCGCTTCCCGGCCCGCGCCGCCCCCGTGACGGACGCCAGCCATCCCGCCATGACGGTCAACCTGGACGCCTGCATCCATTGCACCCTTTGCGTCCGCGCCTGCCGCGAGGTCCAGGTCAACGACG
>JADFMB010000103.1 GCA_022564115.1 Pseudomonadota bacterium | reverse complement strand
TACGAAGGCTAAACTACCGAGATCTACGCAGACGCTAATCGGAGGCAGAGTTGTACGCAATCATCGAAACTGGCGGAAAGCAACAGAAAGCGGCACCCGGTGAGAAGCTCAAAATCGAGAAGCTCGACGCCCAGGTGGGAGAGACCGTCCGCTTCGACAAGGTGATGCTCGACCTCCCAATCCCTCGGTTCGATCCCGCGGACGAACTACACGCTAGCCTCGCTGCACGAGCACGCCGCGCCGAGCTCGTCGCTGCTGCCGCCCCCGTGCCTGGCACGCTGGGATTCGTCAAGGCTAGAGCCGTGGTGCGCACCCATCTGCAACATGACGGTATCGCCGGCGAGATCGAGACGCGGCTGGAAGACGGCTATTCGACGCTCAAGGTCAAGGTCGGCTTCGACGCCGAGACCGACGCCAGGCGCGTCCGCTTCATCCAGGACCGGGTCGGCGGCCGGGCCCTGATCCGCCTCGACGGCAACCAGGGCTACGGGGTCGCCGACGCGATCGGGTTCGTCAAGGCGCTCAGGCCCGACGGCATCGAGCTTTTCGAGCAGCCGTGCCCGGCCGGCGACTGGGACGCGGCCGCGGCCGTCGCCGAAGCCGCCGAGGTGCCGATGATGCTGGACGAATCCATCTACGGCCCGGCCGACATCGAGCGCGCCGCCGACATCGGCGCCGCCAGCCATATCAAGCTCAAACTGATGAAGGCCGGCGGGCTGGAGGCCTTGGCGCGGGGCCTGAAACTGATCCGCGAGCGGGGCATGACGCCGGTCCTCGGCAACGGGGTGGCCGGCGACGCCGGCTGCTGGATGGAAGCCTGCGCGGCGCGCGGCCTGATCGACAACGCCGGCGAGATGAACGGTTTCCTCAAACCCCGGGCCGGCCTTTTCATCGAGCCGATCGCCGTCGAGAACGGCGCCATGATCCTGGACCCGGCGACGCCGAAACTCAGGCGGCCCGACGCGCTGTCGGAACTCGCAACAGAAACCGCCCATTACGATTAGTCATGCTCGGATACGACTGGATCATGCTCGCCATCATGTCGGGCGCCCTGATCACCGGCGGCGTCGTCAAGGGCGTCGTCGGACTGGGCCTGCCGATCGTGTCGATGGCGATTCTGTTGAACTTCATGCCGCCGTTGACGGTGCTGGGGCTCATGGTGGCGCCGATCCTGGTCACCAACCTGTGGCAGTCGCTGCGGGCCGGGAACCTGCTGCAACCCCTGAGCCGGTTCTGGCCGATGATCGTCATGGCGCTGATCTTCCTGTTCATCGGCGCCGAGCTGATCGTCGGGATGGATACCGCCGTCCTGTTCGGGATCCTGGGGGTTTTCGTCGTCGTGTTCTCGGCCACCAACCTGATCAAGCCCCGGGTGCATCCCTTGAAGCCGGAAACGGAGAAATGGGCCGGGCCCCTGGCCGGGGCCCTGGGCGGGTTTCTGGGCGGCATCACCACCATCTGGGGGCCGCCGATGATGATGTATTTCGTGATGCTGAAGCTCGACAAGGACACCTTCGTGCGCACCGTCGGGCTGGCGTGGCTTTGCCTGGCCATCCCGTTGACCTTCGCCTATTGGCGCAACGGCATCTTCGCCGGCGATGTGATCTGGCTGTCCCTCGCCGCCTGCGTGCCGGGCATGATCGGCATCCGCATCGGCGAGAAGATTCGCGACAGGATCGACCAGGAAACCTTCCGCAAGGCGATCCTGGTGGTCATGTTCATCATCGGCTTGAACCTGATCCGCAGGGCGGCATTCTGAAGCGCCTTAAGGGGGAACGGCCATGGCGGAGTCACGCGGACAATTCTCCACCCGGACAGGCTTCATCCTGGCCGCCGCCGGGTCCGCCGTCGGGCTTGGGAATATCTGGAAATTTCCGTATCTGGTGGGCGAGAACGGCGGCGCCGTTTTCCTGATTATCTACCTCGGCTTCATATTCACCATCGGCCTCAGCGTCATGCTGGCGGAATTCGCCATCGGCCGCATCGGCGAGAGGAATCCGGTCGGCGCCTTCGCCCATTTGAAGGGCGGGCCTTGGACCGCCGTCGGCTACATGGGCGTTTTCACCGGCTTCGTGATCCTGTCGTTCTACAGCGTCGTCGGCGGCTGGACCATCGCCTATGCCTTCAAGATGGCATCCGGCCTGCTGTCGCTTGGCGACCCCAAGGCCTTGGGCGATGCGTTCGGGGCCTTTATCGGCGACCCGGTGGAGCCGATTTTCTACCACGCATTGTTCATGATATTGACCGGCGCCGTGGTCGCCCGCGGCATCGGCACCGGCATCGAGCGCGCGTGCAATATTTTAATGCCTGTGTTGTTCGTGCTTCTGGTGGTGCTGTGCGTACGCTCAATCACCCTGCCGGGGGCGGCGGCCGGCATCGCCTTCTTCCTGCAGCCCGATTTCTCCAAGATCAACCCTGCCATGGTCATCGCCGCCCTCGGCCATGCCTTTTTCTCGCTGTCTCTGGGCATGGGCGCGATGATCACCTATGGGTCCTACATTTCGCGCCAGACGAACCTTCCCCGCGCCGCCCTTTGGGTGACCTCGCTGGATACCCTGATCGCCGTCCTCGCCGGTTTCCTGATCCTGCCCGCCGTCTTCGCCTTCGGCTTCGATCCGGGGGCCGGGCCGGGGCTGACCTTCATCACCCTGCCGGCCGTGTTCTCGAAAATGCCCCTGGGCGCCTTTTTCGGGACGCTGTTCTTCGTGCTCCTCGGCGTCGCGGCGCTGACCTCGGCGATGTCGCTGCTGGAGGTAGTGGTTTCCTTCCTTGTCGATGAAAAGGGCTTGCAGCGGCGAAAAGCCGTTTTGGCGGCCGGCACCGCCATTTTCCTGCTCGGCGTCCCGTCGTCGTTGTCGTTGGGCGTATGGAGCGGCTTCACCATCGCCGGCAAGGGCTTCTTCGATGTCGCGGATTACCTGGCGTCCAACATTTTGCTGCCGACGGGGGGGATATTCATTTCCATTTTCGTCGGCTGGGTGGTGTTTCCGAAGATCATGGACGGCGACAACGGCGGCATCGGCGACGAATTCCGCTGGGCCGGGGTGTGGCGGATTATCTGCCGTTACGTGGCGCCGGCGGCCATCGCCTGGGTATTGGTCAGCGGGCTTTAGGTCATGTTTCTATTTTTGAGAGAAGAATACTCTAGTCAGGCCTGAGTTAGGGAATTGTGGCAATTCCTGATTGCCTGGACAAATGCCCTGTCAGATGATTTGCCTGGGCATTCCTTTAGTATCAAAATTAGTATATGCCTCTATAGAAAGTTGTATTTCGATATGCATCTATGACTAAAGGACTATTTAGCAATGGTTAGCAAAATGGATTGGCATCAATTGATGTCACGAAAAAGATTCCGGGGCAGGGATGAAGAACCATCAGAGGATAAATTTTCGGAGGTTCGGAGTCCATTCATGAAAGATACCGATAGAATCATCTATTCATCGCCGTTTCGCCGACTGCAGGACAAAACACAAGTTCACCCTTTTCCAGGGACCGATTACATTCGCACCCGTTTGACTCACAGCTTGGAAGTCTCGACGGTCGGACGGGCGCTCGGGTTGGCCGCCGCGAGATATATCATTCCAAATTATAAACTGGACAAAGGAGATGACCGATTTGATAGCAGTGATTTTGGCAATGTTCTGGCTGCAGCGTGTTTGGCGCATGACATTGGCAATCCCCCGTTTGGACATGCGGGGGAAGAAGCTATTCGTCATTGGTACAGTGATAAAGGTCAAAAGCATTTAACTAAAGATGTTGAAAAAGATGAAGAAAAACTTGCTGATTTCCTTGCTTTCGAGGGGAATGCACAGGGTTTTCGCATTCTGACTCGACTTGCAGGATGGCGCGAAAAAGGCGGATTACGGTTAAGCTGCGCAACAATTGGTACGTTTATGAAATATCCGCGAGGCTCATGCGCCATTGATCCTGAAACACGTTCGAAAAGTGCAAGATCGAAGTTCGGGTATTTTCAGGAGGACAAATACGCGTTCACCTTGATTGCTGATACCCTTGGATTGCCAGCCAAAGAAGAGGATTTAGGGGATCGGGTTCGGCACCCGTTGTCTTACTTAGTCGAGGCGGCGGATGATATTTGTTATTTGATTGTCGACTTAGAGGACGGTCACAAGTACAAAAAGTTAAGTTATAGCCAAGTCTTCGAATTTCTAGAAGACATCATCAAGAACTCACCAACCAAAGATGATCTCAAGCGCTTGGAATCGATCGAAGATAACGCTGACAAGATTGCATATCTACGTGCAAAATCAATAGGTGCTTTGGTTGGAGAGGTTGATAAAGTATTTCGTGAGAATATTGGCGACCTTCTTAATGGAGAATTCTCGGGATCATTGATGAGTCACATCGTCAGCGTTGATACCATAGCAAAAATCAGGGAATTAAGTGAAAAAATACTTTATAGCGATCACAGAAAAATTGAAGCGGAACTCGCCGGATATGAAGTAATACATGGACTCCTCAAAATATACACAGACTCGTTTTCTGAATGGGAACATGTTGGATACGATCTCAATAAAATTTCTAGTCGACATCAAAAAGTTATTCAACTATTTCCAGACTTCCAATTAATGCCGCCCGACCGTTATGAATGGCTGTTACGGGTGAATGATTATATTTCTGGTATGGCCGACAGATTTATTCTTGCGCAATTTCAAAAACTCAAAGGTATCCGTATCGATATTGGTCGTGACTGATTAGTGATTTAACACTCGTCGCCCCGATCGCCATTGCCGTTGTCTTCATCAGCGGGCTTTAGGTTATCCCCCTAAACAGGCAAAGGGCCGTGAGTGGGCTTTCGGTTTTTTGGCACGCCCCCTTGACATTCTCCGTGGGCAGGCTTATGTTCTTTCTTTGTTCTATCCTATCGTACCTTTGGTGTGTGGATATATCGCGCCTTTGGCGCGTGGAAATATCGCTCTTTGACATGGTGAATAGGAAAAACTGATCGCGGCGGGGATTTTCCGCGCCTTATTTTTAGTCCCTGTCAGGCCCAAGAAAGCGAGAGGCCGAGGTTTTTGTTTTCGGGGGACACCCCCAGCCTTGCGGCCTCCCGTCCTTTTGTTAATGGGGGACACCCCCGGCCTCGCGGCCTCCCGTCCTTTTGTTAATGGGGGACACCCCCGGCCTCGCGGCCTCCCGTCCTTTTGTTAATGGGGGACACCCCCGGCCTCGCGGCCTCCCCCGGGGCCTCTTGATTCTACGATGTGGACATATGCGGACAAAAGCGGACAAATGCGGACATTCCGACCGGAATTTTCCATAATACCGGCGGCGGGCTTTAGAGCAAATCCCGAGCAAACGGAACCGTTTGCGACGACGTATTTTTGTAAAATCAAATAGTTGGGCCGTTTTAGGTCTTCAGCAGAAACTTGCCCTTCGATTGCCGCCCTTCGATGGCGTCGTGCGCCGCCTTGGCCATGCTAAGCGGCAATTCCCGGTCGATGGTCACCGTCAGCTTGCCGTCAAGGTAGAGCCGGTGCAGGTCGTCGGCGCGCTGGTTGCGTTCTTCCGGCGTCGCGATATAGCTGGCCAGGTGCGGGCGGGTGAAGAACACCGAGCCGGCTTCGGCCAGGTCCAACGGGTCGAGCGCCCCGATGGGGCCAGACGCGTTGCCGTTGTTGGACAGCACGCCCCGGGCCTTCAGGCACTTGAGGCTGCCCGCAATCGTGTCCTTGCCGACCGAATCGTAGACCACGTCGGCCCCCACCCCGCCGGTGATTTCCAGCACCGCGTCGGCGAAATCGACGTCGCGGTAGAGGATGGCGTGATCGGCGCCGCGCTGCCTGGCGATCCCGGCTTTTTCCGGGCTTCCCACCGTGACGATGACCTCGGCGCCGCGCATCTTGGCGAGCTGGATGGCCAACTGCCCCATGCCGCCGGCCCCGGCGTGGATCAGGCACGTGTGCCCTTCGGCCAGCGGGAACAGCGAATGGGTCAGGTAGTGGGCGGTCATGCCCTGCAATTGCAGCGCCGTGGCGATATCCAGCGGCACCCCGTCGGGCACCCGCACCAGCTTCCACGCCGGGACGGTGGCCAATTCGGCGTAGCTGCCGACTTCCAGGCAATAGGCGACCGTGTCGCCGACGGCGACGGTATCGACGCCGGGGCCGACGGCCTCGACCGTGCCGGCGCCTTCCATGCCCGGCGTGAACGGCGGCTCATTAGGATAGGTGTCGAGCTTCCTGAACACGCCGCTTCGCATATAGACGTCGATGAAGTTGACCCCGGCGTAGGCGATTTTGATCAGCGCCTCGCCGTCGCCCGGTTCCGGGGCATCGATATCGCCCAGCACCAACGTCTCCGATCCGCCGTATTCGGCGATCTGGATCGCCTTCATGACCCGAGCCTCTCTTTTAGCGCGCCGCCGACGTCCGACGGCGTCGCCAGTACGGTGACGCCGGCCGCTTGCAGCGCCTTCTGTTTCGATTCGTAAGTCCCGCGATCGCCGACGACGATGGCCCCGGCGTGGCCCATCTTCCTGCCCACGGGCGCGGCGCCGCCGGCGATGAAGGCGATGACCGGTTTATCCATGGTCGCCGCGTACTCGGCCGCCTCTTCCTCCATGGTGCCGCCGATTTCGCCGACGATGACCACCGCCTCGGTGCCTTGGTCATTGTCCAGGGCCTCAAGCGCGTCCAGGGTGGTGGTGCCGATGATCGGGTCGCCGCCGATGCCGAGGAAGGCATTGATGCCGAAGCCGGCGCTGGTGATGTTCTGGCACATGAGCGTCGCCAGGCTGCCCGAGCGCGAGATGACGCCGACGGCGCCCTGCTTGAAGATGCGCCCATTGAACGCCGGCATGAAGCCGAGGAAGCATTCGCCCACCGTTACCGTGCCGGCGGTGTTGGGGCCGATGACGGTGGTCCCGGCCTCGCGGGCGGCGGCCAGGAAGACCATGACATCGTGCACCGGCACGTGCTCGGTCAGGGCGACGATGGTCTTGGCCCCGGCCTCGACGGCGTCGAGCACCGCCGCCTTTACGGCCAAGGGGGGGATGAACAGCACCGTGGCGTCGATGCCGCCCCAGTCCCTCAAATCGGCGGCGGCTTCCACCGCCGAGCCGTGGACCGGCACCCCGCAATGGGTGGTGCCGGCCTTCTTCGGATTGACCCCGCCGACGACGTTGGTGCCGTAATCCAGCATGCGCTCGGTCCAGAACGTGCCCTGCTTGCCGGTGATGCCCTGGACCAGGACCCGGTGTTGACGGCGGACGATGTGCATCAGGCGCCGCCTTTCGCGGCCTCGGCCGCCGCCGCCTTTTTTGCCGCCTCGGCGGCGGCCTGGCACGCCGCGTCCATGTCGGGGAGCGGGTCCATGCCGAGCTTTCGTTTAAGCATCTCGATCGCTTCCTCGTCGCCGGTGCCGGCGATGGAGAAGAAGACGGGCAGCTCGGGCCTGACCTCGTCCCAGGCTTCCAGGAGCCCTTCCATCATCACGTCGCAACGCGCAAACGCGCCGCAGAAGTTGACCACCAGGCTCCTGACGCCCGGTTTGTCGAGCACCATCTCCAACGCCGTCCTGGCCTTGGTGTAGGCATCGCCGCCGATCTCGCAGAAGTTCGCCGGCCGGCCGCCGTGGTGGCGGATCACGTCCATGGTCGTCATCGTCAGTCCGGCGCCGTTGGCCAGCACCCCGACGTCGCCGTCGAGCTCGATGTACTTGATCCCCGCTTCCTCGCCCCGGGCTTCCAGTTCCGTCAGCTTGTCGGGCGTGCCGGTGGCGGCCAGTTCCCGGTGGCGCTTTAAAGCCGAATCGTCGATGACGAACTTGCAATCCAGCGCCACGAGGCCGCCCGAGGCGGTGACCACCAACGGGTTGATCTCCAGGAGTTCGGCGTCGTTGTCGCGATAAGCCGCGTAAAGTTTCGCCAACACATCGGCTATCCCGTCCCGTGCGTCCCCGAGGTCGAGCCCTTCCAGCATCGCCTGGGCGTCCTCCGGACCGAAGCCTTGGCGGATATCCACCTTGGCCTGTCGGATGGCGCCGGGGGTTTTTTCGGCCACGTCCTCGATGTCCATGCCGCCTTCGGTCGAGAACATCACCAGCGGCCCCTTGGTCGCCGGGTCGTTGAGGATGGCGGCATAGAATTCGCGGGCGATGTCGGATCGTTCCTCGACCAGCACCTTTTCGACCGTATGGCCGGCGATCTCCAGGCCGAGGATTTTTTCGGCCGCCGCCTTGGCTTCTTCGGCGCACTCGGCGGTCTTGATGCCGCCGGCCTTGCCGCGCTTGCCGGCCGGCACCTGGGCCTTGACGACGACGGCACCAAGGTCACGGGCGGCCTCCGCCGCTTCCTCTGGGGTCCGGGCGAGGCGGCTTTCGGGCACGGCAATGCCCGCCGCCGTCAACAGCGGCTTGGCGGCGTGTTCCTCGAAATTCATTTTCCGGTGCGGTCCCAGTGGCCGCCGAAGAGGTCCTCTTCGGACGGCTTGTCCTCGGGGATTTCGGTCACCAGGTGGGTGATGTTGATGAAGTGGCGGTAATTGAGGTTCTCGGAGATCGAGTTTCCGGCCCAGGTGCCGCAGCCCATGGACAGGGTGAATTCGAGCCCGTTGGTGAAGCTGCCGCCGTTGCCGAAGGTGTGCGCCTGATTGACCAGGACGCGGACCACGTTCAGGTCCTCGGCCAGTTTCCGGGCGTGATCGAGGTCCTGGGTGTGGATGCCGACGGAATGGCCGAGGCCGCAGACGTCCATGATCGCCTTGACGTGGGCCATGGCGTCGTCGAAGTCCTTGGCCCGGTAGACGGTCAGCACCAGGGACAGTTTCTCGTCGGCGAAGGGATGGCCGGGGCCGGGGTCGGAATCCTCGACCATGAAGAACTTGGCCCTCCTTGCCTCGCCTTCAAGGCCCGCCTCGGCGGCGAAGACGTCGGCGTCCTTGGCGATGACCTTGCGGTTTAGGCGCCCGTCGACCCAGAGGGTATCCTGGATTTTTTGTTTTTCCTCGGCGCTCGCAAGGTAGCCGCCGGTTTCCTTCAATGCCTGGATGGCGTCGTCATAGACGTCGTCGAGGATGATGACCGCGTTTTCCGACGAGCACGACGTCGAGTTGTCGAAGATCTTCGACATCGTGATCTTTTCCGCCGCGTCCTTGAGGTCGGCGCTGGAATCGACGATCACCGAGACGTTGCCGGCGCCGACGCCGATGGCCGGCGTGCCCGACGAATAGGCGCGGCGCACGTTGTTCTGCGAGCCGGTGACGACGACCAGGTCGGCGGCTTCCATCAATGCCTGGGTCAGCGCCTTGTTGACCGGGCTGGGGAGCACCTGCACCAGGTCGGCGGGCAGGCCGATTTTTTCGAGCTCCCGGCGCATGTAATCCACCGTCTTCGTCGTCGTGCCCGAGCCGGCCGGGCTCGGCGCGATAATCACCGCGTTGGCGCCCTTGACAGCCATCATCGCCTTGTTGACCGGCGTCGCCGACGGGTTGGTGGACGGCGCCACGGCGGCGACCACGCCGACGGGCTTGGCGTACTTGACGATGCCGAGCGCCTTGTCTTCCTCGATGACGCCGACGGTCTTGGCCCGCATCAAGTCGCGCAGGCAGCCGAAGGTCTTGCGCTGGTTCTTGATGATCTTGCTTTCGACGCTGCCGAGGCCGGTGTCGGCGACGGCCAGCTCGGCAAGCTCCTTGGCGCGCTCGGGCTTGTAGAGGGACCACGCCAGCGCCGTCACCGCCTCGTCGACGCGGGCCTGATCGGCGTCGGCGAATATCGCCATGGCGGCACGCGCCTTGGCGACAAGCGCTTCGACGGTGGCGGTTTCGCCG
>JADFMB010000102.1 GCA_022564115.1 Pseudomonadota bacterium | reverse complement strand
TAAATTTATGATCGTCTTGGGCATCGAAACCAGTTGCGATGAAACCGCCGCCGCCGTGGTCGACGGCGACAGGCGGATTCTGGCCGACGAGGTGCTGTCGCAGATCGACGATCACCGGCCGTTCGGCGGCATCGTGCCCGAGGTGGCGGCGCGCGCGCATCTGGAACTGATCGACGGCATCATCGACCGGGCGATGGACAGGGCCGGCGTCGAATTCGGCGATCTCGACGCCGTCGCCGCGACCGGCGGCCCGGGGCTGATCGGCGGCGTTCTGGTTGGCGTGATGACAGCCAAGGCCATCGCCGCCGTCCGCGGTCTGGCGTTCATCGCCGTCAACCACCTGGAAGGCCACGCGCTGACGGCACGGCTGACCGACGGCCTGGACTTTCCCTATCTGCTGCTGTTGGTGTCGGGCGGGCATTGCCAGTTGCTGGCCGTCGAGGGCGTCGGCGATTACCGGCGCCTCGGCACCACCCTCGACGACGCCCTGGGCGAGGCCTTCGACAAGACGGCGAAGATGCTGGGCTTGGGCTTTCCGGGCGGGCCGGAGGTGGAAAAGGCGGCCCGGTCGGGCGACGGGTCGCGGTTTCCGCTGCCCAGGCCGATGAAGGGCCGCGACGGCGCCGATTTTTCCTTTTCCGGGCTCAAGACCAGGGTCCGCCAGACCATCGAGGATCTGGCGCCGGGGGGCCTCGATGACCGGGACGTGGCCGATCTATGCGCGTCGTTCCAGGCGGCGGTGGAAGACGTCCTTGCCGATCGCACGGCCAACGCTATTCAGATTTTTCGGAACCTTCACCCCGAGACTTCCCTTTCCTCGCCGGTCCTGGTCGTCGCCGGCGGCGTCGCCGCCAACGAGGCGATAAGAAAACGGTTGAAGGTTCTGGCGGCGGAAAAAGGGTTTCAATTCGTCGCCCCGCCGCCCAATCTCTGCACCGACAACGGCGCCATGATCGCCTGGGCCGGCATCGAAAGGCTGAAGCTGGGCATGACCGACGATTTCGACTTCAAGGCGCGGCCGCGCTGGCCCCTGGACCCGGACGCGCCGCCGGCGCCCGGCGCCGGGGTCAAGGCTTGACGGGGAACCGGGGGTAGGCATGAAAAACATCGCCATCATCGGCGCCGGCGCCTGGGGGACGGCGCTCGCCATGGTCGCCCGGCGGGCCGGGCGGAACGTGATCCTTCAGGCCCATGAACCGGAAGTCGCCGAGGCCATCAACGGGAGCCATGAAAATTCCCTGTTCCTGCCGGGCGTGGCGCTGGATCCCGAAATCAGGGCGACAAACGATCCGGGCGAAGCGGCGGCCGACGCGGACGCGGTTTTGCTGGCCGTCCCGGCGCAGTTCCTGCGCGCCGTCCTCGCCGGTCTTTCGGGGGACCTCCCGTCCCGGGCGCCGGTGGTGATCTGCGCCAAGGGCATCGAGCAGGGAACCCTGGCCCTGATGAGCGAGATCGCCGGAGAGGTCGTTCCCCAAGCCCCCGTCGCCGTCCTGTCCGGGCCGACCTTCGCCGCCGAGGTCGCCCTGGACCGGCCGACGGCGGTGACCCTGGCGTGCGGTGACGAGGCGCTCGGCGTCGGCCTGTCGGAAGCCCTGGGCACGTCCCGGTTCCGCATCTACCGATCCGACGACATCGTCGGCGCCCAGGTCGGCGGCGCGGTGAAGAACGTGCTCGCCATCGGCTGCGGCATCGTCGAAGGGCGCGGCCTCGGCGAAAATGCCAAGGCGGCGCTGATTACCCGAGGGCTGTCGGAAATCGTCCGCCTCGGCCTGGCCAAGGGCGCCAAGGCCGAAACCCTGATGGGGCTGTCGGGCATCGGCGATCTTGTGCTGACCTGCAACGCCATGCAGTCGCGTAATTTTTCCCTCGGCGTCGCGCTGGGCCAAGGCGAGGCCCTCGACGGCATTCTGGCCGCCCGTACCTCGGTGGCCGAGGGCGTTTTCAGCGCCGCGTCGGTGAGCGAGCTGGCGGGAAGTTTAAGCGTCGACATGCCCCTGTCCGTGGCCGTTGATGGAATCCTCAATCACTTCGCCGACATCGACGCCACCATCGAGGGCCTGCTGGCGCGGCCGGCCGGAGCCGAGCAATAGCCCTTTCCATCCCTAAATCATCAGGAGCCAAAACCATGCATTTCGTCATTTCGTGCACCGACAAACCGGGCCAGCCCGGGCTGCGCCAGGACAACCGGGCCGATCACCTCGACTACCTGGAAAGCCACGCCGAGCGGATCGTCGCCGCCGGCCCGACGCTCAGCGACGACGATGCGCCGAACGGCAGCGTGCTGGTGATGGAATTCGACGATAGGACCCAGGCCCAGGCTTTTGCCGATAATGACCCCTACGCCAAGGCCGGCGTCTTCGAAAGCGTTTCCATCAAGCCGTGGAAAAAGGTGTACCCGAAGGAATGAGAGATCCGGCGCCGCTTTGCCGTCTCGACGACATCCCGGACGGCGGTTCCAACGGGTTCTATACCGATACGACCGACGGCGCGGACGGGCGGCTTCTTTATATGGCGATCAGGCGGGGCGATCAGGTTTTCGTCTATGAAAACAGGTGCCCACACACTGGTCTTCCCTTGGATTTCCAACCGGGACGGTTTTTGACCGCCGACGGCGCCTTGATCCAGTGTTCCAACCACGGGGCGCAATTCCGGATCAAGGACGGATTTTGCGTTTCCGGGCCGTGCGAGGGCGATAGTCTTAAAGCCGTTAAAACGGAAATTCGCGACGGCCACTTGTACCTTTTGTAATATTTGCGATAATTTCAGCAATCTAAAATAAACCCCCTTTTCCGGATCGTGGTTGGAAAAGACGGCGGAAAATAAGAGAGCAATGATAACGGGGAGATTTTTTTATGAGCGAAGATCAAGTTTTTCCGGTCCCCGACGCAGTCGCGGCCGAAGCCCACATCAACAACGACCAATACCTTGAAATGTACAAGAACTCGATCGAGGACCCGGAAGGGTTCTGGGACGAGCACGGCAAGCGCATCGATTGGATCAAGCCTTATTCCAAGGTCAAGGACGTCAATTTCAACGCGCCGGACGTTTCCATCAAATGGTTTTACGACGGCACCCTGAACGCGTCCGCCAACTGCATCGACCGCCACCTGGAAAGCCGTGGCGATCAGGTCGCTATCATCTGGGAAGGCGACGACCCCGGCGACGACAAGAAGATCACCTACAAGGAACTTCACGAACAGGTCTGCCGGTTCGCCAACGCCATGAAGGCGCGCGGCATCAAGAAGGGCGATGTGGTCACCATCTACATGCCGATGATCCCCGAGGCCGCCTTTGCCATGCTGGCCTGCGCGCGCATCGGCGCCATTCATTCCGTCGTCTTCGGCGGCTTTTCACCCGAAGCCCTGGCCGGGCGCATCAACGATTGCGATTCCAACTGCGTGATTACCGCCGACGAAGGCATTAGGGCGGCCAAGCCGATCCCGTTGAAGGCCAACACCGACGCCGCGTGTGAAAAATGCCCGTCGGTGAAAACCGTGTTCGTAGTGACAAGAACCAAGGCCGACATCAACTGGGTCGAGGGCCGCGACGTGCGCTACTACGAAGCCGTGTCCGAAGCGTCCGATGAATGCGAGCCGGAGGAAATGGACGCCGAGGATCCGCTGTTCATCCTCTACACCTCGGGCTCCACCGGCAAACCCAAGGGCGTGCTCCATACCACCGGTGGCTATATGGTCTATGCCTCGATGACGCACGAGTATGTTTTCGATTACAAGGACGGTGAGGTCTATTGGTGCACCGCCGATGTCGGCTGGGTCACCGGCCACACTTATATCGTCTATGGGCCGCTGGCCAACGGCGCCATCACGGTGATGTTCGAGGGGGTGCCCAATTATCCGGACGTTTCGCGCTTCTGGCAGGTCTGCGACAAGCACAATGTCAACATTTTCTACACCGCGCCGACCGCGCTTCGTGCCCTGATGCGCGAAGGCGACGAGCCGGTGAAAAAGACCAGCCGCGAATCCCTGCGGTTGCTCGGCACCGTCGGCGAACCGATCAATCCAGAAGCCTGGATGTGGTATTACAACGTCGTCGGCGAAAAGCGCTGCCCAATCGTCGATACCTGGTGGCAGACCGAAACCGGCGGCATCATGATTACGCCGCTTCCGGGCGCCATCGCCCTCAAGCCCGGGTCGGCGACGCTGCCGTTTTTCGGCATCCAGCCGCAACTGGTCGGCGAAGACGGCAATGTGCTCGAAGGGGCGGCGTCCGGCAACCTGTGCATCACCGATTCCTGGCCCGGCCAAACGCGGACCCTCTACAAGGACCACGAACGGTTCATGGAAACCTATTTTTCCACCTACCCCGGCAGATACTTCACCGGCGATGGCTGCCGCCGCGACGAAGACGGATATTACTGGATCACCGGGCGCGTCGATGACGTGATCAACGTTTCCGGCCACCGCATGGGCACGGCGGAAGTCGAAAGTGCCTTGGTGGCCCATTCCAAGGTCGCCGAGGCCGCCGTCGTCGGCGCCCCGCACGAGATCAAGGGCCAGGGCATCTACGCCTACGTGACGCTGAACGCGGGCGTCGACCCGTCCGACGAGCTGCATGACGAACTGGTGCAATGGGTGCGCAAGGAAATCGGCCCCATCGCCAAGCCCGATTGGCTGCAATGGGCGCCGGGGCTGCCGAAAACCCGGTCCGGCAAGATCATGCGCCGGATTCTGCGCAAAATCGCCGAGAACGATTATTCGAACCTGGGCGACACCTCGACCCTGGCCGATCCGGCCGTGGTCGACGATCTGGTGGAAAATCGCCAGAACCGGTAATCGGTGAGGTTAAAAAAAACGATCCGGCGGGGTCCTCAAAAGGGGCCCCGCTTTTTTTTCGGCGTCCCGTCATGTGCCCGGCATGTGCCCGGCATGTGCCCGGCATGTGATAGCTTCCCGGCCACGGCCGCGCCTTGATGGATGTCAAAGCCACCGCCCGCGGCGGCCCTGGTTCAACCGCCCCGGGATTGGAGCAGCCGCCTGACCCGTTGCAGGTTTTTTTCGATCACCTGGGCCTGCTTGGTGACGCCCTGTTGGCGGTAGATTTCCGTCGCCCCCTCGAAGCAGTCCGACGCCTCGCGCAACAGCGCGTTTTGGGAGTTTCGCTTGGCCAGGGCGAAACAAGCGGCGCCCAGGTTGTTGGCGGTCTGGGCCCATAGAAGCGGCGTCTTGTCCTTGTGGCGCACCTTCATGGCGGTGCGGAAACTTGAAACCGCCTTTTCCAGTGTCGCGTCGGCGTTCATTTCCTCGCCCAGCGCCAGAAGCACGACGCCGTATTGGTTGGTCACTTCGGCCCAGCGGGCGGGGGCGCCGTTCTTGTCGTAAACGCTTAGCGCCTCTTCATAGGCGTCGGCGGCCCGTTGCAGGTACTCGGGCTTTCCTTTCAGGCCGGCCAGGATATAAAGCGATTTGCCGAGGTGAATCTGCGCCAGGCCCCAGTCGTTGGCATGGGTGCTTTTGCTGAGGGTGGCGCCGACGGTGCTGTAGATCAAGGCGGCGGCGCGAAGAACCTTGGGGTCCTTTTTCATCTGCCCTTGCGTTTGCAGCACCGCCGCCAGGTGGTTCTGGACCCGCGCCCACAGGATTGGCTGGGTTTCCTTGGAAACCTTCTTTTCCGCCTCGCGGTAGGCTTCGACGGCACAATCATACTGCCCGGAACCGCCGCCGAGGCGCGAATAGGCGACGAAGGCGTTGCCGATGACGATCAACACCGATGTCGCTTGGACGTCGCTCAACCCCGTAGGAAGGGTTTTGACCAGTTCTCCCGCCTTTTCCAGATAACCGCCAAGCGATTCCCCCAAACGGGTCCGGGCGCCTTTGAAGGTGGGGCCGATGGTGCCGATCACGGCGGCGCAAAGCAGGGGCTCGAATTCCCCACTAAAGTCGGCGGGAATTTCGAGCGTCTCGCCGATGCCGGGATGCTCGGCCTGATCGCCGTCGGCGGCGGGCGCCGGCAACAGCCGCAGCGACAGATCTTCTCCGTTTTGGCCGACTTCACCCCAAACCAGAAGGTCGGCGTCATCGTCCTTCAGCCAGGCGCGGCCTTCCTCGGCGGCGATGATCAGCCGATCCGCCAAGTTCTCAATGGCATCGGGTAACTTCAACGTTTTTTTATGGCGGAAAACCTCGACGCCGCTGATCTTCGTCAACAGATCGCCCAGGCGCTCGGTGATCCGGCCGCCCTTGTCGCCGTCCAGCCCGGCCAGAATGATCTTCGGCGTCGTCGCCGCGGCCGTGCTGGAAGGGATGAAGGCCTTTTCCGATAGCCTCTTCGTGGACCCCCTTTTTTTCCTGGATCCAAGAGAAGTCAACCACCCAAATAGCGACATCGAACTCCCCGTCCCGGTAGGGGCCTTTTTTTAGGCCCTTTTGCCGCGTCCGCCCGCCGACGGAACCAAGACGGTGGGGGTTCGCGGAAATTGAAAATCCACCCAAAGAATGCCGTAGAACCCATTTTGTGGCAATGGCTTTTCGGCCTTTCCGGGCCGACGCAAATGAATATTACCGAATGTGCATATAGAATTTATGGCCCCGGCGCCTGACACCAGGATGCCCGGCGCCGCCCTTGGTAAACCCGGCCCAGGCCGGCCCGCAAAAGGGCGTCCGACAAATCCTCGCCGCCGGGCGTCTGGACCCGGGCGACGACGCGCCCGGCGTATTTGCCGTAATAAATTTGGTGTAGAACCACCTTGCCGTCGGCAATCCGGGTTTGGATGAAGGCGCGGGCCTTGAGGGCAAGACGGTTTTCGTAAGGGCATTTTCCTTTCAATTCCGGCGCGTCCACACCATCGAGACGCACTTGCGTATTAAGGTCCTGGCCCAACCAGATGCGGGCGCGGACGACGATGGTATCGCCGTCAATGATGCGCAGGACCGTTGCCGGAATGGGCCCGGGAATGGTCTCGGATACCCCTTGCCCCCCCGTGGGGAGAACGATCCCGGTGAGAAGGACCAGGGCCGCCGGAAGTTTTAAAAGCCGCATCGATTCAAAAAACTACTTTTGATTGAAATTAAAGTCCTTTCGATTCTCCCCGTCGGGATTTTTCGGCACCGGGCCGTTCATCAAACGGCCAGGACCACCGGAACCGCTGGTATTTATTATAACCAATAGAAAGGTTTTGTTCGCGGTCAATGAAAGGATAGAACAAAAAAAGAACGATTAAAAGAGAAATTTTGTTCACGGCCGCCACCAGCCATCAACTAAAAGATGAATTAATTAAATAAAATCCTAAGGAGAGATTGAGGGGCCGGGCCTAGAAATCGATGGCGCGGCCCTTGTTTTCCCAATCGCCGTAGCGGGTCGGCTCCAGCCCCTTGGGACCGCCGATTTCCTCGGGCGCCGGCTCCAAGGCGGGCCCTGGGGCGGGCTCTGGGGTGGATTCGGGCCGCGAACGCCCGAAACGCGTGAACACCCGGGCCCAGAAAGCGTGGACGGCCGGGAATCGCCGCTTGGATTGGTCAGTCATGGCAAACGCCCGTAAAAAGCACCTTTGAGCCTAGGCCTTTCCCGCGGAGAAGCCAACCCGGTTGCCAGGATCGGGCTGCTGGGTCATGACTAGCGCATGTCGGAACGAGACCTCGGACCCTTATCGTCGCGCGGGGCGGCGCTCGATCTTCTCGACGCCGTTCTCCGACGGGGCCGGCCCCTGGACGACGCCATTCCCGATCACCCCGGCTTCGCCGTTCTGGAAGTCCGCGATCGCGCCTTCGCCCGGTTATTGGTGGCAACGACGTTAAGGCGCCTGGGCCAGATCGACGCCGTGATCGATGCCGCCCTTGAGCGGCCCTTGCCCGGGAAGGCCCAAGGGGTCCGGGACATTCTCAGGCTCGGCACGGTGCAACTCCTGTTCCTCGACACGCCCCCCCATGCCGCCGTCGCTACCGCCGTCGACCTGGCCCAGGCCCGCAAGCACGGCCCCCACAAGAAACTCGTCAACGCCATCCTCCGCCGCCTCGGCCGCCAGGGCCGGGCGTTGGCCGAAGCCCATGACGCGGCCCGGCTGAACACGCCGGACTGGCTGTGGGAGGCCTGGATCAAGGCCTATGGAGAACCTAACTGCCGCCGCATCGCCGAGGCCCACCTGTCCGAGGCGCCCCTCGACATCACCGTCAAGGAAGACGCCGAGGAGTGGGCAAAAGAGCTGGACGCCCGGATATTGCCGACGGGAAGCCTGCGCCGGCCGGCCGGCGGGATCGTCACCGACCTTCCCGGTTTTGGTGAAGGCGCCTGGTGGGTGCAGGACGCCGCCGCCGCCTTGCCGGTCAATTTGTTGGGGAACATCAAGGGGCGGAGCGTCATCGACCTGTGCGCCGCCCCGGGCGGCAAGACGGCGCAGTTGGCGAACCGGGGCGCGGTTGTCACCGCCGTCGATCGGTCCGAGAAGCGGCTGGCGAGGTTGAGTGAAAATCTCCGCCGTCTCGGCCTCACGGCGGAATTCATCACCGCCGACGCCGTCACCTGGCGCCCGTCCCAATTGGCCGATATGGTTCTGGTCGACGCCCCTTGTTCGGCCACCGGAACCATCCGCCGCCACCCCGACGTGGCACGGCTCAAGAAACCGGACGACGTGGCCAAGCTGACCGGCGTCCAGGACCGGCTTTTGACGGCGGCCCTGGAAATGACCGCCCCTGGGGGAACGATTGTTTATTGTTCCTGTTCCTTGCAGCCGCAAGAAGGGCCCGAAAGGATCGAACCCCTTATCGGTGCCGGGGGAGTGGCCACCCGCGAGCCCGTGAAGCCCACAGAGGTCGGCGGCATGAAAGAACTGATTTCCGCCGAAGGCGACCTACGAACCTTGCCTTGTCACTTGCCGGAACAAGGCGGCATGGACGGCTTTTATGCGGCGCGGCTGATAAAGACTTAAAACCCCGCCCTCACCGGCCTTTACTTTCCCGGCATTCAAGGGGTAAACACCTGCGGCTGAGGATATTGCGAAAGATGACGGACACAAAAGCCTTTCACGAAGACTTCGGACGCGGGGACGAACCGAAAGCCGGCGGCGAACGCGGCTTCGGCATGGTTTTCGCCTTTGTTTTCGCCGTCATCGGGTTATGGCCCTTGTGGGACGGCGGTGCCGTTCGTCTTTGGGCGCTGATCGGGGCTGGCGTCTTCGCCGCCGCGGGTTGGTTCACGCCGGCCCTGTTGCGGCCCTTGAACCGGGTTTGGTTCCTGTTCGGGATGGTTCTCCACAAGGTGGTGAACCCGCTGGTCATGGGGTTGCTGTTTTATGCCACCATCACCCCGATGGCGTTAGTCATGCGGCTGATGGGCAAGGATCCCCTCCGGCGGCGGTTCGATCCGCAAGCGAAATCATATTGGATCGAGCGCCGCCCGGCCGGGCCGGAGCCCCAATCCATGCGCCACCAGTTTTAAGGAACAACGATGGATTTTTTAACCGAGCTTTGGGCGTTCCTGAAAATCCGCAAGAAATTCTGGTTGCTGCCGATTTTCGTCATGATGGCCGTGTTCGGGGGATTGGTCGTTCTTAGCCAGGGTTCGGCGGTGGCGCCGTTTATCTACACGATTTTCTGATCGGCACCTTGCGTTGCGCATCCTTGGAATCTCGGCTTTTTATCACGACAGCGCCGCGGCGCTGCTCGTTGACGGCGAGATCGTCGCCGCGGCGCAGGAGGAGCGGTTCAGCCGCAAGCGTCACGACGCCGGTTTCCCGGCCCATGCCACCCGCTATTGCCTCGAAAATGTGAACGGCGGCCTCAAAGGCGTTGATTTCGTCGCCTTTTACGACAAGCCGTTCCTGAAGTTCGAACGGCTATTGGAAACCTATCTGGCGTTCGCGCCC
>JADFMB010000101.1:5307-10011 GCA_022564115.1 Pseudomonadota bacterium | reverse complement strand
GGGATACAGATGCGGTCGTGTTCGCTCATCCGCTGAGCTTCGCCGATGTAATAGGCGTTGAGCAGCAGATTGCGGTGGCTGAGCATGGCCGCCTTGGGAAAGCCGGTCGTGCCGGAGGTGTATTGGATGTTGATCGGGTCGGCGGCGTTGAGCGTCGCGGCGATCGACTCGACCGCTTCGCTGTCGACGGTTTCGCCGCGGCGGCACATATCGGACCAAGTGATCGCCCCGGCCGGCGCTTCGTCGGCTAACGCCACCACGCGGCGCAGCTTTGGATACGCCGCGCTGTTGATGTCGCCGCCGGTCGTTTCGGCCAACTCGGGACAGATCTCGGCGAGCATCTCGAAATAATTCGACTTCTTGAACCGCTCGACCAGAAACATCGCCACCACGTCGCTCTGCTTGAGCACGTATTGCAACTCAAACGGACGATAGGCCGGGTTGACCGTGACCAACACCGCGCCGATTCGGGCGGTGGCAAACTGCAAGATCACCCACTCGGGAACATTCGTCGCCCACAGCGCCACGTGCTCGCCCGGCTGAATCCCCAGGGCCAGCAAACCGCGGGCCGCCCGATCGACCTCGTCGGCGAACTTCCCGTAGCTGAGCCGGTAGTCGCAAGCCGGAAAGACCAGCGCATCGCGATCGGCGAATCGCTCGACCGTGCGGCCCAACACCGCGCCGAAGGCCATGACGTACGCACCACTGCGCATGTGGTCGTAGCCGTCGTTAATCAGGATGTCATTGATCGTGCCACCGATCAATAGGACAGTTTCGATGCCCACGATGGCCAGCGTTCGATACGCCGCCTTGCGCGGATTCGTAATGCGGCGTGTCTCCACCAACCACAACGCCGCGCCTGCGAAACACAACAGGATCAGGACTGACAGCACGGTGAGAGTCCAGTCCCCATAGAGCTGGATCCAGGACGGAAAGTATTCGTAGCCAGCCGTCCAGCCGGCGGCTCGCGCGCAGCGGCTTCTCGACCAGGAAATAGGAGAGGATCGCGAGCGTCACCGCGATGGCCAGCGCGGCGAGCTGGAGCTTCAGCATATGCAGGCCGATGGTCCAGCGGAACAGCACGAACACCGGCCAATGCCAGAGATAGAGCGAGTAGGAGAGCAGCCCCACCGCCACCATCGGGCGGCCGCCGAGCGCGCGGGGCGCCGTGCCGCCCAGGATCGCCATGATGACGAGTGCGGTGCCGGCGACCGGCAGCAGCGCGCCGGGGAAGGGGAAGAACGGGCCCTCGGGCAGGGCGAAGCCGGCCGCGATCGCCAGCGCGCCCAGCGGCGCCAGCCACGCCTTGCCCGCGGCCCAGGGCTGCCAGCGCGCGCGGGTCAGGCAGAGTAGCATGCCCGCGCCCAGTTCCCAGAAGCGCGGAAAGATCAGGTAGAAGGCGAACTTGTTGGCGAACAGGGCCAGTACCGCGCAGAGCAGCAGCGAAAGGCCGGAAAGAATGGCCACCAGCCGCACCGCCTTCGCCCCGGCCTGGAGCTGGTGATGCCACCAGAGGATGAACGGGAAGAACAGGTAGAATTGCTCCTCCACGCCGAGCGACCAGCTGTGCGTGAAGGGGTTATAGGCTGCCTGCGGGCCGAAATAGCTGTCGGTGTCGGTCGCCAGCACGATGTTGCTGAGCCCGAAAAAGGCGAAGCGGGCGACCTGGGCGAGGCTGTTGCTCAGCCAGGCATCGGGGATGAAGAGCTGCGCGGCCAACAGGGTGGCCAGCAGCATCGCGATCAGCGCCGGCATGATCCGCATCAGGCGGCGCGCGTAGAACCAGGCGGTGAGCTGCCTGAAGCTCGCGAACTCGCGGCCGAGCAGCGAGCCCGTCACCACGAAGCCCGAGATGACGAAGAAGATGTCCACGCCCGTGAAGCCGCCGGGCAGGGCCCAGGGCCAGAGGTGGAAGAGGATCACCGAGGTGACGGCGATGGCGCGCAGCCCGTCGATCGCCGGAATATAGCCGGGGCCTTGCCCCGTTCGCTCGCCTGCCACCAATGTCTCCCCAGATCGTTTGCCCTGTAAGGGACGGAACCGGCAGGGACAATCCGCCCTGGCCCTGCGGCGAACGGCGCGCGGCGTGCAGCTGGCGTTCATCTTCGGAGGGCCAGGAAATGAGAGTGAACACAGGGAGGCTCAGGACCGGGTTGCTGTGCGGCCTCGCCGCGGCGGCGGTGCTGGCCGCGCCGCTCGCGCATGCGCAGGACGCCCCGGCCCCGGCCCCGAGCCGCGCTCCGATCATCACCCCGCCGCCAAGCGTCCGGCCGCAGCAGCAGCTGCCCGGCGTGATCCCCGAACGTTTCAGCATCGGTCCCGCGCCGACCCCGACCCCGACGCCCACGCCCGCACCTGCGCCCACGCCCACTGCCCATGCCACTCCCGCGGCCCAGCGCGCGGCGCCCGTTCCGCGTGCTACACCGGCCCCGCGCGAGACGGTGCCCGCCGCAACCGCGCCTGCGCCGGCCATGGCACCGTTGCCGAGCGTCGCGCCATCTCCCCTGGCCGGGGCATCGCCGGTTCGCGCTCTGTCGGATGCGAAAACCGCTAAGCTCTTGTGAGGAACTCTTCGGCGGACCTGTGCTGAGGAAGCGTAGATACAAGAGACCGAAGTACTCAGGACAGGCTCCGTCCACATCCGGCAACTGCCGGGCTTCGCCGGACAAGTTCTCGTCCGATAGATGAAGCGTACCGGGGCATAATCTACGAAGAATTAAGAGTATCATTCGGCTCCAGGCGGGCTAAGCTGTATGATTGCTTCCTCTTTGCCGCGATCCATGTACCCTTTGATATCGCAAACGGAAAAGATGGAGGGGAATCATGGTAATTTTCATAGACCGTGGTATTGCTACTCTTCAACTTGCTTATGCTTACGATAAAGGCGGGCTTCCGCTTTCGGTTACCCTGCATACCTGGCTCAATATGATTAATTTTACTACTCGCTGGATGAGAGACGGCGGTGAGCCCGGTCCATCCATCGAGGGAAACGGCGGTGCCTCAGCATCCATATCGGCGCCAACCCTCATGTTTTATTATACTATAATGTTTTAGGAAATCCTGAAAGCCACTACATACGTCTATCGACGTACGCGTGTGAATGGCCTACCACGGCGTCGCTACATGAACTTTTTGAAGAGCTGGACCATCGTTTCATAACGAAGCTCCACCTGCCGGATCACTGCGGGGAGCACGCCGGACGAAAGTCCGAGCCGTTCCCAGGCGCCAGCAGTCAGGGGCGGGACAAACACGCCGCCGCTCGATCCGAGCCCCATGCTGTGCACGATGATGTCGGCTACATGGACCATGGCTGCCGGCATCGGTTCCCGCAAGGCCTTCACCGGCTCATGATGGAACATGGCCGCTTCGATCAGGCTGACCGGCAGTTTCCATGCCCGCAGCAACGCGCCACCTACCGAGGCGTGGTCGAAGCCGAGGACCTCGCGCTCGGTCACGTACAGCAGTTGTTGAGAGGACCGGGCCTGCAGGAGCGATTCCCGGCCTTGATCGGGGATATTCAGGTAGATGACCAGACGGCCGATGTCATGAAGCAGACCCGCAACGAAATAGGTCTCGGGCTGATCATCATGGCGCAGGCCGGCCAGTGACCGGGCGGTGATACCGCAGGCAATGCTGTGACGCCAGAATGATTCCATGCTGACCAAATCGGCCGGGATGTCCCTGAACAGCGACATGACGTAGGTGGCCAGGGCCAGGTCCCGGACTTCACGGGTCCCGATGAGGGTAACGGCCCGTGAGACGGTGTCAATTTTCGAGGGGAAACCGTAGAAGGAACTGCTGACCAGCCTCCAATGGAACCTGGATCAATTCACCGGTTACGCAGGCGTCAACAATCATATGGGCAGCCGCTTCACGGCGGACATGCCGGGCATGGTCGCGGTCATGGAGGAGTTGAAGAAACGGAAGCTGTTTTTTCTGGATTCCATTACCGCCGGCAATTCCGTCGCCCGCAAGGCGGCCCGGAAGGTCGGTTTGCCGTTTGCCGGGCGAAATGTCTTTCTCGATCACGCCGACGACGTGGAGGGGATTACCAAACGCCTGGCCGAGGTCGAGAAGCTGGCGAAGAGGACCGGCGGGGCCATCGCCATCGGCCACCCGCGCGAAGCGACCCTGAAAGCGCTGGTTCCGTGGCTGAAGGATATCGAGAAACGAGGGTTCAAGCTGGTTCCGCTTTCATCCATGGTCAAGCCTCGAAGATCACCAGGGTAGGGGGTTTGAATGTCGGCAAAATCAAAGGAGAACTAAATGACGAAAACTTATCGAGTCTTGGGCATGACCTGCGACGGCTGCGCCAAGGCGGTCACCAACGCCATAAAGACGGCAACGCCCGAAGCGGCGGTGGAAGTCGACCTCGACGCGAAACAGGTGACGGTCGAAGGCGCGGGCGATGACAGCGCCATCCAACAGGCCATCGAAAGCGCCGGTTTTGAATACGGCGGCCCCGCTTAGGCGGGTTATCGGCCCCGCTTAGGCGGGTTATCGGAGAGCAAAGGCCGGCCGGCGGTCAGGCCTTCCCGGTGGCGAACTTGACCGCCTCCTCGGCGGCCTGGATCAGGGCCTGGGCCTTGTTGCAGCTTTCCTGAAACTCGTTTTCCGGGTCGCTGTCGGCGACCACGCCGCCGCCGGCCTGCACGTACAGGACATCGTCCTTGATGACGGCCGTCCTAAGCGCGATACAGGTGT
>JADFMB010000101.1:0-5297 GCA_022564115.1 Pseudomonadota bacterium | reverse complement strand
AATAGACGCCGCGCCGTTCCGGTTCCAGTTCGTCGATAATCTCCATCGCCCGGACCTTCGGCGCGCCGGAAACCGTGCCCGCCGGGAAACCGGCCAGCAGGGCGTCGATGGCGTCGAATTTCGGATCGAGGTCGCCTTCGACGTTAGACGCGATGTGCATGACGTGGGAATAGTGCTCGACGGTGAACTGCTCGGTAACGTTCACCGTCCCCACTTTGGCGACCCGCCCGACGTCGTTGCGCCCCAGGTCGAGCAGCATCAGGTGTTCGGCGATCTCTTTCGGATCGGAAAGCAGATCTTCGACAAGGGCCGCGTCCTCCGCCGGCGTTTGGCCGCGTTTGCGGGTTCCGGCCAAAGGCCTAAGCGTGATCTTGCCGTCGCGGACGCGGACCAGGATTTCGGGGCTGGAGCCGACGATGGAAAAATCCCCGAAATTGAGATAAAACAGAAACGGCGACGGATTAAGTCTTCTCAAGGCCCGGTAAAACGAAAACGGCGGCAACGTGAAAGGCAGTTTAAACCGTTGCGACGGAACGATCTGAAAGGCGTCGCCGGCGTTGATGTATTCGACCGCTTTTTTCACCATGCCGTGGAACATTTCCCGGGTCATGTTTGATTCCGGTTTCGGGAGTTCCTTTTCCGGGGACGGCTTTTTCGCTTTTTGAGGAGGACTGGCCTCGAAGTCTCGCACCACCCCGGCCAGCCGTTCGCAAGCGGCCCGATAGGCATCTTCGGCGGTCATGGATTTACCGGGCCAGACCGGGGTGACGATGGTGACCGAATCCTCCAGTGAATCGAAAACCGCCATCACCGTCGAGCGCAGGAAAATGCTGTCGGGAACGCCGATCACATCGGGATTGCCGTCCGGGAGATTCTCGACCAACCGCACCATGTCATAGGCCAAATACCCGACCAGCCCGGAGGCCATCGGCGGCAGGTTCGCCGGCATCTCGATCCGGGATTCCTTGACCAGGGCACGCAGCGATTCGATGGCCCCCGATTTCTCGGCGACGGGGCAGGGGGCGAAGGCATCGGGGTCCGTTTCGGCATCGCGGTTGATTTCCGCCTTGTCGCCGAAACAGCGCCAAATGAGGTCCGGCTGCATGCCGATGAACGAATACCGGCCGCGAATGGCGCCGCTTTCCACGGACTCAAGAAGAAAGCTGTTGGGCCGGCCCTGGGCCAATTTCAACATCGCCGAAACCGGGGTCTCCAGGTCGGATACCAGCGTCGTCCATACAACCTGCGATGAACCTTGGCCGTCCGCGCCATACGCATTCGTAAAGGCGGAAAAATCAGGAAACGTCTTCATGTCCGTTTCAGCGGCTTCGGATGGGTCTCCGGCTGCCCCCGACCCCGGTAAAAAGCTGGTTGATGGCTTGACGGTTGACGGTGACCCCATAACGCTCGCGGAGCGCCCCCGCCAATTGAGTCAGGACATCGATTTCCATTGAATCGCTGATCTGTCCGGCCAACTGTTCGACGCCTTTCTTGTCGGGGACGGGGTCGGCGGCGACGATTTTCTTGAGCCGGGCCACGGTGTATCCGTCGTTGTTCCTGGCCATCGCCGCCTGTCCCGGCTGGAGGACGAAGATCCCGTCTATCAACGCCTGAAACAACAGAGGATCGGGGGTTATAGGCCGACGCGTCGTCGCCGGCGGCGACTTGATGGTTAAGCCTATTTCCTGGGCAATGACGTCCAGCCCGGTGCCGCCCTTGACCCGGGCAACCACGGACTCGGCGGATTGTTTCGCCTCTTCGGCCCGTTTTTCCGCTTTCCAGGCTTCGGCGACCTTGGCCTTGACGGTGTTCAGGGGCCGAAGGGCTCTTGGCGTCACCCCATCGACCCGGAGAACGAAATACCCATCATCGCCGGTTTCGGTCAAAAGGCTGTCGGCGCCTTCCTCGGTGACAAAGGCGATGGAGAGAAAATCACCTCCCGGCAGAGCCGCGACCTTTCTTTCGGCGGGGTCCAGGGCGCTTCTATCGACCGCCGCGACCTTGACGATCCTCAGGTTCAATTGTGCCGCCGCTTCCTCCAGGTTGGCGCCGCCGCCCAACAAATCCTCCAGCCGGTTGGCCAGTTCGAACATGTTATCGACGGCTTTTTCTAGGGCCAGGGATTTGCGGAGGTCGTCTCGCACCTCGTCCAGGGTCTTGGTGCTCTCCGGTTCGACATCGGTGACATGGAACAAATGCCATCCCAAGGGACTTTTGACCGGGGCGCTGTTGCCGCCTTCCTTCAATGAAAAAACCAGATCCACCAGTTCGGGAAACGGCAGCCCGGACCGGGTTAGCCGGCCCAGATCGACGGTGGAAATATTCATCTTGGCCATTTCAAGGGCGACGGTGGCGAAGTCACGCCCCGCGGAGAGCGCTTTTTCGGCCTTTTTGGCTTCCTCCTCGCTGGCCAGGATCATCTGCATGACCCGGCGGGACTCCTGAACCGTGAATTCGTCCTCGCGGGCCTCGTAGGCCTCCATGAGTTCCCCGTCCGCAACCTCGACATCCTTGGCCAAATCCGACGCTTCAAGCCGGATCACCGTCAAGGCACGGTATTCAGGCGCGGTGAAGGTTTCGGCGTTGTCCTTGTGGTATTTTTCCAGCGCCGCGCTGTTCGGTTCGGGGATGCCTTTCTGGGCGCTGTCGGCAATATGGACAGTGTCGACGGTTCTTTTTTCCTGGCGGTGCCGGTAGACCGTATCCACCAGCCGTTTCGGCGCCGTTTGGGGGCTGAAGCTTTCGAGTATCTGATTGCGCCCCATTCGTCGGCGGACCTGAACGATATAATCGTTCTGGCTCATGAAATTCTGGCTCAAGGCCTGCTGAAAGCGGCCTTGATCGAAAGCCCCCAGGCTCTGGAAGGCGGGAGTGTTCCTGATCTCGGCCAATACCAGGTCGTCTTTGATGACGACGCCGAGTTCCTTTGCCGCGAGATAGATCGCGGTATCGTTGATTTTCCGCTGCACCACGGATTCGATCAAACCCATGGACCGGGCCTGTTCGACGCCGAACTGGTCCCCCAGCATCGGACGCAGGCGGTTGATCTCGCGCCGGATATCGTACTCGACTTCGCGGGGGCCGATCTCGACGTTGCCGACCTCGAACACCAGAGACGGCGAAGAGCCCGGCGTGAACATGTCGCTGACGCCCCAGAAGGCGAAACTGATGACCAAGAGACCCGCCAAGGCCTTGACGACGATCGATTTGGTATGCTTGCGAATGGCGGTCAGCATGGCCCATCACGAAAGGTTGGTGTCGGAAAAGGCGTCGCCAACACCCCAGGAAACCAAGTCCAAAGGGGTGAAGCGGGCGGCATCATAGGAGCGCCGCCCATGACCCGCAACCACCTATTCTCGCAACCGGGCCGTATCCGCTCCTTAGGCCGCGGGGGAAAAGGGTCTCGATCCTTGTTCGGACCGCCGGTTCGGAATATTTATTAGGGAGCCGCCCCACCGAAACACCAAACACGGGAACCGCCATGAGCACCCGCCGCCGCCCCTTGATTGCCGGAAACTGGAAAATGAACGGCCTCCGGGCCGAGGGCGGGAGCTTGGTCTCGGGCCTATCGGAGCTCATGAAAAACGAAACCGACGCGGTCTTCGACATGGCGGTTTGCCCGCCTTTCACCTTGATCGCCACCGTCGCCGACGCCCTTGCCGGCAGCGCCATTTCCCTCGGCGCCCAGGACTGCCACCCGGCCGAAAAGGGGGCCCATACCGGCGACGTCAGCGCCGCCATGCTGGCCGACCTGGGCTGCCGCTTGGTGATCGTCGGCCATTCCGAACGGCGCGCCAACCACTTCGAATCCGACGCCGCCGTCCAGGTCAAGGCCGCCGCCGTTCAGGCCCAGGGCATGGCGGCCATCATCTGCATCGGCGAGACCGAGGAACAGCGCGATGGCGGCAGGACCTTCGATGTGGTCAAATCCCAACTGACCGGTTCGGTCCCGGAGCCGTCCGCGGCCGCCAATACGGTGATCGCCTACGAGCCGGTGTGGGCCATCGGCACCGATCGGACACCGTCTATGGACGAGGTGCAGGAAGTCCACGCGCTGATCCGGGCCGAATTGACGGCCGCCCTGGGCGCCGAAGAGTCGGCCGGGATTCGGGTCCTTTACGGCGGCTCCATGAAGCCCGAAAACGCCCGCGACCTGCTGGCGCTGGAAGACGTCGACGGCGGCCTGATCGGCGGCGCCAGCCTCGCGGCCGAGGATTTTTGGGCCATCGCCCAAAGTTGTGTCTAGCCATATCGGGCGCAAGGGATTAAAAAGCGCGGCCAAGAGACTACGACGGACCCGGCGCCGGGAAGAGAAACAACACCATGACCACGGTCATCCTTGTCATCCATCTATTGCTTGCGATCGCCCTCGTCTGCGTCATCCTCCTGCAACGCAGTGAAGGCGGCGTCTTCGGCATGGGCGGTGGCGGCATGGGCGGCTTTATGACCGGGCGCGCCACCGCCGACCTGTTGACCCGGACGACGACGATCCTGGCGGCGGGCTTCATGGCCACCAGCATGACCCTGGCCATCCTGTCTTCCACCGACCGCCAGCCAAGCTCGATCCTCGATCAACCCCGCCCCGTTCCCCTGTCCCCGGCCCAGCCGAGCGAGCCCAGCGTCCCGCTTGCCAAGTAGGGAGATAGACCTTGAAAGAGAGCCCCGCAATTTTTTTTATCGAGGCGGCGGGATTGCCGCTTCTTTTTTTTAGGCGTTCGAAAAAATTGGTGTACACTACACGTCCATGACGCGGTTCATCTTCATCACCGGCGGCGTGGTTTCATCATTGGGAAAGGGATTGGCGTCGGCGGCCCTCGGCGCCCTGCTGCAGGCCCGCGGCTTCAGCGTCCGCCTGCGCAAGCTCGATCCCTACCTCAACGTGGACCCGGGCACCATGAGCCCCTACCAGCACGGCGAGGTCTACGTCACCGACGACGGCGCCGAAACCGACCTTGACCTGGGCCACTACGAGCGCTTCACCGGCGTCGCCGCCCGCCAGAGCGACAACGTCACCACGGGGCGCATCTATTCCACCGTCATCGCCAGGGAACGGCGCGGCGACTACCTGGGCGCCACCATCCAGGTGATTCCCCACGTCACCGACGCCATCAAGGAATTCGCCACCGGCAATCTCGAGGGCGAGGACTTCGTGCTCCTCGAGATCGGCGGCACCGTCGGCGACATCGAGAGCCTGCCCTTCCTGGAGGCCATTCGCCAGCTCCGCATCGACCTGGGGCGCGACCGCTCCATGTACCTGCACCTGACGCTGCTCCCTTACATCTCCACCACGGGCGAGT
>JADFMB010000100.1 GCA_022564115.1 Pseudomonadota bacterium | reverse complement strand
CTCGAGAGCTTGCGATACCAAGCCTCGATCTTCAGGAGCCATCGGACCAGTGAGACTCATGTCAGCATTGCGAATCAGATCGATCAGATCACTGGGAATCGTTGCCAAGCTGAGCGGCGGCCGATAAGTCTGAGTCTTGGATGGAGTAATCCAGGAGATCCGACACATCCCGTCGTAATTGAACGCGCGACAGTGCGGATGTCGTGACAGAATCTCCGCCTTGATTCCCTGGCCGATAGGGTCTGACGAGGCCGGGATCAATGGAATCACCTCGCAGCAATCGAGCGCCGTCGCACCGCTGCTGAAGTTTGGACCGCTGCCTCCGAGCAATAGCTGTAGTTCATCGACGGTGACTTTGTCGCCGCTTTGATCTTTGTTCGGCTTCGCAATCAGGTCGGCGACTGGCTGGCCAAAGGTAACAAGTTGTGGTTGCATCATTTCATCCTTTCTCGAGTGAGTGGTTCAGCGTCTTCTGCAAACAGAAAGGGAATGTAGGGAGGCTTTTTGCAAATAATTGGGGATCACTTTTTCAACATTCCATCATGCTGAAGTTTCGCGCGGTCCGGAAAGTAATTCGTGGAGGATTCGCAGGTGGGCTCAATGCCCACTTTCCTTAAGGCTGACGTAGTGCAGCACGATTGATACGCTCCCCGAAAAAGAGGTCGGCCGATCCAACCTGCATCGGATCGGTTCCGCGTCAGTGGGAGCCGGACACGCTGCCAGGCTTTCCGCCTACAGAAAGGCGGAAGGTCGCATTGTTTTTCAAGAGAATCGCAGGCCGGCGCGATCGTCACCATTGCGCAAGGATTGCAATCAACTCGCGAACTGGCGTTTGATCGTTGTCAGACGCATGAAAGTCAGCAGTCGATTTTCAATTTTTGCGCGACCAGGGGCTCCGCCCCTGGACCCCGGCTTCCTCCATCACCCGTGACGCAGATTCATAAGCCTGTTCGGGGCTGTCCTCATAGGTCCCGTGCGGCAGGTCGACGATGACGCAGGCGTGGCTGGAGCCGCGCATCACCGCCACGCCGTGGTTGATCATCGCGTCCAGGGTGATGCCGCGGGTAGTCTCCATGCCGTAGATGACCATGGCCAGGGAATCGCCGACCAGCAGCAGGTCCACATGAGGGTCCAGCCACTGCGCCATCGGCTTCGAATAGGCGGTCAGGCAGACAATCGGCCGGCCGCCCTTTTGGCCCTGGATATCGGAAACGGAAATCCGCCGGCTTTCGGCTTGTTCGTCGGCCACGGGGTCCCTCCTGAAAAACCGGGCGATTCTAACAGATCGCGCCGGATTTCCCATGCCTGCTTGGGCCCGAGACCCGGGCTTCAATCCCCGCGACCCCGGATCGAAAGATTTCTCCCACGGCTTGGGGATAATTTCGAGGATACTTTTACCCACGGGTTTCCCCGAAGAGGCGGCGCTTAAGTCTCGTTTATAAGGGGCTGAACTTGGGCCAAGCGTGTTCTATACTCCCTCTCCCTTTGACCGATACGGGCCCCGGCGGGGAGGCGTTTTTCGACTTTACCCCGGCCGCCCAGACGATAAAAACCATTGCTCGTGACCGAAACCGACCCCGATATCCAGCATCTGTTGGACACCTGTCTGACCGAGGCGACGTTTCCGGAACTGCCCAACCCCCAGAGCGGAAAGGTCCGGGAATCCTATGACCTGCCCGACGGCCGGCGGGTGATGATCGCCACCGACCGCCAATCGGCTTTCGATTTCGTGCTCGCCGCGGTGCCGTTCAAGGGCCAGGTGCTGAACCAGACGGCGATGTTTTGGTTCGACCAAACCAAGGACATCTGCCCCAACCACGTCATCGAGGCGCCGGACCCCAACGTCGTCATCGCCCGGCGGCTCGACATGCTGCCGGTCGAGATGGTGGTCCGCGATTACATCACCGGGTCCACCGAGACCAGCATCTGGCCAATGTACGAACGCGGCGAACGGCTGCTGTACGGCCACCCGTTCCCGGAAGGGCTGATGAAAAACCAAAAACTGCCCGAAACCATCATCACCCCGACCACCAAGGCCGCCCAGGGCGAGCACGACGCGCCGATCACGGCCCGGGAAATCGTCGAACAGGGCCTGCTTGACCAGGAGCAGTGGGACGAACTGGCGCGACTGTCGCTGGCGGTGTTCGCCCGCGGACGCGAAATCGCCGCCGACAACGGCCTCATCCTGGTCGACACCAAGTACGAGTTCGGACTCGACGCCGAGGGCCGCATCACCCTGGCCGATGAAATCCATACCCCCGATTCGTCCCGCTACTGGATCGCCGACACCTACCCCGAGCGCATGAACACGGGCAAGGAGCCGGAAAGCCTGGACAAGGAATTCCTCAGGCTCTGGATCGCCGGGCGCTGCGATCCCTACAACGAGCCGATCCCCGAGATTCCGCCGGACACGTTGATCGAGTTTTCCGGCAAGTACGTCCGTTTGTACGAACAGGTGACGGGGCGGACGTTCGAGAAGCCGGACTTGGGCATCCCGATCAAGGACCGCATCCGCGACAGCCTGGCCCGCGCCCTGCCGGAATTCTTCGCCTCATGACGGCAACCCGGACAACCCCTTTCCCGCGCCGCCGCCGTCGCTCCCTCTGGCGCTTCCCCTGGGCCGGCATTGCCGCCGTCTTGTCGTTGCTGGTCCTCGCCGCCTGCCAGCACGACTGGTCCGGGGGGCCCGGGGGGCCCGGGGGGCTGACCCTGAGTGAAATTCTCGAAGGAACGCCGCAGCCGGTTCGCGCTTCCAAGCACATGATCGTCGCCGGCCATCCCCTGGCCGCCGAAGCGGGGTTGGACATGCTGCGCAAGGGCGGCGGCGCCATCGACGCCGCCATCGCCGCCGAGATGGTGCTGGGCCTGGTCGAACCGCAATCGTCGGGCATCGGCGGCGGCGCCTTCCTGATGCATTACGCCGCCAAGTCCGGCGCCATCGACGCCTATGACGGCCGCGAGACGGCGCCCAAGTCGGCGAACCCTTATATGTTCCTCGACGGCACCGGCAAGCCGCGTGACCGCCGGGAAGCCGGGCTCGGCGGCATGGCGGTCGGCGTGCCGGGGCTGCTGCGGATGCTGGAAATGGCCCACAAGGAGCACGGCCGCCTGGCGTGGCGGGACCTGTTCAAGCCGGCCATCGATCTCGCCGGCAAGGGTTTCCCGATCTCGAAACGCCTGGCGCGGTTGATCGCCGGGTCGAAGGACCTGCGCGAAAGCCCCGTCGCCGGCGTCTATTTCTTCAACAACGACGGCACGCCTAAGGCCGAGGGCGAGTTGCTTAGGAACCCCGACCTCGCCGATACCCTGGAGCGCGTCGCCCGGGAAGGCGCGGGAGCCTTCCATGGCGGCGATATCGCCAAGGCCATCGTCAAGGCCGTCGGCGGCGCGCTCCGCAACCCGTCCGGGATGAAGGCCAAAGACCTGGAATCCTACAAGGCCAAAAAGCGCCCGCCGGTCTGCCTGCCCTACCGGGCATGGCTGGTCTGCGGCATGGGGCCGCCGTCGTCGGGCGGCATCACGACCCTGCAAATCCTGGGCATGATGCAGAATTTCGACCTCGCCGTCCTCGGTCCCGATTCGCCGGAGGCCGTCCACCTGATCGCCGAGGCCGGCGCCCTGGCGTTCGCCGACCGCAACGCCTATATCGCCGACCCGGACTTCGTTCGGGTTCCGGCGGCCGCCCTGCTGGACCCGGAATACCTGCGCCTCCGGGCCACCGGCATCACGCCGGGCACGGCCTGGGGCAAGCGCCAGCCCGGCATGCCCGGCAAAAGCGCTTGGCTGCCGATGGCCACGGGCGAAACGAATGAAGGATTCTCGACAACCCACCTCAGCGTCATCGACGCTTACGGCAACGCCGTCGCCCTGACCGCGTCCAACGCCTGGACCTTCGGTTCGCGCCTGATGGTCCGCGGCTTCATCCTCAACAACCAGTTGACCGACTTCTCCTTCCGTCCCAACGCCAAGGGTGGCGCGCGGGTCATCAACCGCGCCATGCCCGGCAAGCGGCCGCGCTCGTCCATGGCGCCGACGCTGGTCTTCGACGGCCGGGGCCGGGTGGTCATGGCCATCGGCTCGCCCGGCGGCCCGTTCATCATCGGCTACGTCACCAAGGCCTTGATCGCGGCCCTGGATTGGAAGCTGAACATTCAGAGGGCCGTCGATGCTCCGAATTTCCTCAGCCGCAACGAGGGCTTGAGGATCGAGGAAGGAACGCGGCTGGAAAGAATGGTTCCGGCGCTGGAAAAGATGGGCCACGAGGTCAAGCCGTTCAACCCCGCCAGCGGCCTCAACGGCATTTTTGTCACCGAAAGCGGCCTCGAAGGCGGCGCCGACAAGCGCCGCGAGGGCGTGGCGCTGGGGGACTAGGATCGGGGGATTAAAGGGGGATTAGGGGGTATGCTTCATCGCCTGTTGCCCTAAAATAGTCGTGTTTCGAAGGGAAAGATAAGCATGTCCGGTTATATTCTCTATCTCCTCCTCGGTGTCCTTTGCGTGATATTTTGGCGGGCGCGGGCCGGACGGACCCTTGATCGGTTGCTTGACGACGGCGACCATTTTCACCACCGGGTTCTGACCATAGGGAAAAACCACCCCAAGGGCGGCACTTGGGCCGATCACAAGCGCTGGAGGACGGAGGGTTGAAATCATGGCGGCCAAATTGACCGGAGGGTGTCAGTGCGGGGACATTCGCTATGAAGTGATAGGCGCGCCCCAACAGCTTGTCGTCTGCCACTGCGTGGATTGCCAGCGGCAATCCGGCAGCGCGTTCGGGATGGCCTTGGTCGTCAACGAAGAGGACTTCCGGCTCACGCAAGGAGAATTAAAAACTTATCCCTCGAAATCCGACGCTGAGCGGGCCAAGCTCGGCCTCTTCTGCCCGGAGTGCGGCACGCGGATTTATCATAAAATCGAGTGGCGAAAGGGGATGGTGTCGGTCAAGCCCGGGACGTTGGACGATACGACCATGTTGAAGCCGGACATCCATATCTGGACCGCCAGCAAACAACCCTGGGTCACGATTCCGCAAGATGTGGAAGCGCACGAAAAACATCCTTCCTGACGACACATCCCCGAAAAATCGCATAATCCACTCAACGTCCGCTTTTTGCCGGGAAGGGACTTAAGGACGAATGTTAGAAGTCCCGGATTAAAAAAACAGGGTGGACGGAAAACCCCGCGAAAGGCGCTCGGCGGGCCCAGGCATACCGCGGCTCGGCAAAACTTCTTTTTTTGTAATTCCGGCTGGTTCTAATTTAATATGGTCCGGTTTCCGGTCCGCCGAATTAAGGTTGAAGGCGGGATCCGCCATTCAAAAAAACCACACGGCCAAAAAAACCACACGGGAGAAAGAAACCATGTTGATCAGGTATCTATTGGCCTTCGTGCTGAGCGTCGGTCTGGCATCGGCGGCGATGGCCGCGGGGTCCACCAGTTCGTCAAAACCTTCGAAATTGGACGTCGCCGAAAAGGCGGTAAAGGCCGGTAACTACAACCGCGCCATCGAACTGTTGCAAAAGGTGGTCGCCGGCGACTCGCAAAACGCCGACGCCTGGAACTACCTCGGCTTCAGCCAACGCAAGCTGAAGAAATTCGACCAAGCCCTCGGCGCCTACCGGAAGGCGCTGGCCATCGATCCGGAACACCGCGGCGCCAACGAATATCTGGGCGAGCTCTATCTGCGGACCGGCAACCTGGCGAAGGCCAAGGAACGGCTCAAGAAACTGGACGACGTTTGCACTTTCGGGTGCGAGGAGTTCGACGATCTGAAGCAGGCGATCAAGGCCTACGAGGCGAACAATAAAGGTTGATCGGCCTTGACGGCCCTGTCCATTGTTGGTGATTACTGGCCGTCGGTGGCCGCGTTCGCCGTTTTCGGACTGCTTCATTCCGTCGGCGCCCAGGAGCCCTTTAAAAACGCGTTGGCCCGTTGGACCGGTTCGTTTTTCGTCGATTATTTCTGGCGTCTCGTCTATTGCGGGCTCAGTTACTGGGCGCTCTATTACGGTGTCGCGGCGCTGCACTGGGCCCGGAACGTCGAGTACGACTTTTGGCTGATCGCCTATCCTGACTGGCTGTGGCGGGTCGTTGTCGTCCTGCACCTGGGGTCCATCGCCTTGCTTTACACCGCTTTTCTGCAAAGCGATTACCCGGAGTTTCTGGGTTTCAAGCAGGCGTATCGGGGACTCCTGGTGATGTTCGGCGGGTCCGGGGCGTTGACGAATTTGGAACTTTTCGGGACCCACCGTCTCGTCGTCAGCGGTGTTTACCGCTGGGTGCGGCATCCGATGCTGGTCGGCGGGCTTTTATTTTTGCTGACCAGCGGGCCGTCGCTGAACAACGTCGTCTACACCGCTATGTATACGGCCTATATGGTGATTGGCGGTTACTTCGAGGAAAGGCGCATGATCAAGGTCTTCGGGGAGGATTATCGCCGCTACCAGCGCCAAGTGGGCGCCTATTTCCCGCGTCTCGGGCGCCGGCGGGAGAGATGACGGGGCGATGCTGGAAAAATTCTCTGAATTTTTTTATGACCCCGTGGTGTTCTGGACAGCGCCCCTGGTGCTCGTCGCCTTGGCGGCCGGCTGGCGCCGGATCCGGGCGCGGGGCCTCCGACGTCCTTCGGGAACATCTCCCGGTCATGGCTCGGGAGACCCCCAACAGCCGGGCGACGACTGTTAACGCCGGACATCCCTATCTGGACCGCCAGCAAACAACCCTGGATCATCATTCCGCAGGATGTGGAAGCGCACGAAAAAAGCCCATCCTGACGACCCCTCGGGTCAAACCCGGCCCCTCGCTTGACGCGCCCCAAGACCCGGCTCACTCGATTGGGTTATTTGCGCGCGATGATGAACACCCGGCGGAAGGGATAAAGCGTCTTGCCGTCGGCGCGCTGCGGATAGGCCTTTTGCACCAGCGCCGAATAGGCGTCGAAGAAATCTTCTTTTTCGTCACCATCGAGCGCGTCCAGCACCGGTTTCAGGTACGAGCCTTTCAGCCATTCGGCGGCCGCGTTGTCGCCTTCGAGCTCCTGGATATAGGTGGTTTCCCAGATATCCAGTTCCGCCGCAACGGGCTTGAGGATTTGGTGATAATCCGCCGGCGATGCCACCGGATCCGGGCGCAGGACCGGCCCGATCTTGTCCAGCCATGGCCCCGCCGCCTCGCGGATGCAAGTGTGCGACGGGGCGGCGAAATTGCCCGGCATCTGCACCGCCAGCACGCCACCGGGCTTCAGGCTCTGCATCAGGCGCGGAAACCGCGCCCCGTGATCGTCCAGCCAATGCATCGCGGCGTTGGAAAACAGCACGTCGGCGGGGGCCGGCGCCGACCACGTCGCCAAGTCGGCCTCGGCCCACAACAGTTCAGGGTGGTCCTTTTCGGCCTCGGCCAGCATGTCGGGCGATGAGTCGATTCCGGTGACGCTTGCGTCGGGCCAGCGGTTCTTGAGCGCGATGGTCGAATTGCCGGGGCCGCAGCCGAGGTCATAGACGATTCCGGGGTCCTCGACATCGACGCGGGCCAGAAGGTCGAGCGCCGGGCGCAGCCGGTGGCCGGCGAATTTCAGGTATTGGCCGGGGCTCCAGACATGGGCCATGTCATCGTTTTTCGGGCAGCTTGAGGCGGAAGCCGGCGCCCGGGAACGGGCCCCCTTCCGGCGGATCGATCAGGGATACGTCGCCGCCGTGGGCGCGGACGATGTCGCGGACGATCACCAGGCCCAGCCCGGTGCCGCCGTTCCTGGCCGACCCGGCGAAGGGCTGGAACAGCTTTTCCCGGGCTTCCGGCGCCAGGCCGGGCCCGTCATCGACGACATCGAGAGTGATCCAGCCGTCATCAATGGTGGCGCTGACGCGGATATGCCCGGCGCCGGCTTCGAGGGCGTTCTGGCCGAGGTTGGTGAGACCCCGGAAAAGCTGTTCGCGGTCGGCTTCCAGCTCCAGGTCATCGGCGACGTCGGATTGCCATCGGAACGCTCCTTCTTCCTCGCAATAGGACGTCACCGTCACTCCGGCCTCGTCCACCAGGCCCTTGAGCTTGAAGCGGCTGATGTCGAGGTGCGGTTCGGCGTCGCTGACGTATCTCAGGGTCTGGGTGCACAGGCCCACCGCCCGGTCGATGGAGGTCAGGAGCCTCGGCATCACTCTTTTGACTTCCGGATCGTCGATGTCGGCCAGCTTGTCCGACGCCAGCACCGCCGTCGCCAGGCTGTTGCGGAGGTCATGGTTGATCTTGGCGACGGCGGCGCCTAACGCCGCCAGCCGCGTTTTCTGTTGCAGCGCGGCGCGCAGTTCATCCTGCATCACCGCCAGCTCGCGCTGGGCGATGCCGACTTCGTCGGTTCGCCGGCTCGGCGGGATCACCCGGGAGCTGTCTTCGGGCTGGGCGCGGAACAGCGCCATGTTTTCGGTAATCTGCCGCATCGGCCGGACCATCAGCAAGTGCAGCGACAGGTAAACTAGGCAGGCGGTAAAAAGCGAGATGACGATCGACAGGTTCAGGATACGGCCGGAATAATCCAGCATTGCGTCGCGCATGGGCCATTCGTCGATCAACACCTCGACCATCACCTTCGGGTCCTTGGGCGATGGGCCGAGGACGCGGAGAATGCGGTTTTCGTTTTGCGACAGGGTCGAATACGCTTGGCGGATCCAGCCAAAAAAGGTGTCCTGGCGCAGGTCGACGGTCAAATCGACCTTCGGCGGCATGTCCTTGGACACCATCAACATCCGCCGGTCGGGGCGGTTGACGACGATGCCGTAGGCCTCGGTGTGGAACAGCAGCGCTTCTTCCAGGTCTTTTTCGACCTTCTTTTCGGGCATGTTCTCGATCGCCAGCATGCTGAGGTGGGCGCGGGCGATGTTTTCCTCGAGATAGACCTTGCGGTATCGCGCCACGGACGGCGTCCAGATCAGGAATTCCGCCAGCATGACGAAGAACACCGTCAGCAACAGCAGCCTAAACGACAAACTGTGCAGGAATCGAGGACGGTGCGGCCGGGTCTCGGTCTCTGACATCGAATCAGCCTACCTCATACGAAGTGTCTTTTCCAAGCCGGGCCCGAGTCCGGGAGATCCCGCCCCGGTCAGCCGAAACGGCCCAGGAACCTGACGAACTTGCGCGTCCGTTCGCTGAACAGCGACGGCGTGTAGAAACTGCCCGCGGCGCGCTTGGAAACCTCGCCCAGGGTCGGATAGGGGGCGACCATCTGGGCGATGGCGCCGACTTTTATCCTGCGGCTCATGGCCAGCACCCAGGTGTGGATCAGCTCGCCGGCATGGGCCCCGGCAATGCCGCAGCCGAGGATGTGGCCGTTTGGCCGGACCACGGCCTTGATCAGGCCCTCGGGGACGGCTTCGGTCTGGGCGCGGTCGTTTTCATGGAAAGGCCAGCGCAGGATTCGAAACCCGAAGCCGGCCTTTTGCGCCTGTTTCTCGGTCAAGAGAACTCCAGAAAACATCCCGTCCCGTTCCACAAGTAGCCCAGCCCAAGATTTGCCGCTGCCACGCGAAAGTTGTACACCCCCGTTGATTGTTTCGATTACTACACAGGAGGCTTTTATGGGGTTGCTTGATGACATATTGAAGACCCTTGACCGCATCCCTGTTTGGAAGCGGCTCCAAATTGTTCCAGAAGAGGTTGACGAGCTACGCAGTCGCGTTGCTGAGCTAGAAGAAAAGCTTGGCGGCAAATGGCCACCTGACATTTGTAAATTTTGTGGGGCGCGTGCTGTTCGGTTAACCGCGACTCGCGGCCCAGATGCAAGGGGTAAAATAATTCAGCTATGGGGGTGCGGAGAATGCAACGAGGTAGAGCGACGGCTGGCCTAATTGCTTTTGGCCACCTATATAAAGCGGTCGTGGGTGGTAAGCGGATAAGCATCGTTCAACGGACGGTCATTCGACCTGCCTGTCCTGAAGTACCGCGCCATGGTCCACGGCGTTCCGTCACCCAGCCTCCACAGCCGGGATTACGGCTACCGCTACAACATCGACTGGCACTGCGATCTGCTGGAGGCGCTCTCGGACTTCGGGGCATCGACGCGGGTCAAGCTCGACGAGGTGTGCAAGTTGTTGGGGTTGCCGGGCAAGCTCGGCATCGACGGCTTCCAGGTGGCCGAGATGTATGAGACGGGTCGGATCGAGGACATTCGGAATTATTGCGAGACCGATGTG